>NZ_CP108455.1:0-335833 GCF_036241575.1 Streptomyces sp. NBC_01267
GTCCCACAGCGCTGCGCGCTGTGCAAGCGGCGCGGTTCGCTTCGCTCACCGCACCACCGGCTTCGCCGGGGGTGGCAAGCCACTTCGTGGCTTGGCCTCGCTGCGCGAGGCTGGCCCGTTCCGGGCCTGACTTCCTTGCTTTGCAAGGAAGTTGATGCCCACTTCGTGGGCGGGGCGGGTCCGCTTCGCTGCCCCGCCCTGGCCCTTCCGGCTTCGCCTTCAGGGCCTGGAGCCCGCTTTGCGGGCGGCTGGCTACGGGGTGGGGGCGGGTGCATCGTCTGGTGATGCACATGTTGAGTTGGTGGAACGTAACCATGCCCTCTGGGGTTCAGTCGGCGGGGCTGTCGTGAATCAGCGAACCTGCGCAGTACTCAGCCAACCTGCGCAGCGCACCCCTGCTCCCAGTCTTTACAGACGGCGACCCTGGCGCCCTCATCCCCCGACAGGCATGCGGTGCCACCTCGGACTTAGCAGAGCATGAGGGAGACTTTGGAATGCTCTGGCAGTTCTTCACTCCATCGTGTGGCTCGTCCTACCTGCGCATTGCTCAGATAGGTCGGCCCGTCCTCCACGGCCTCGCCTTGGATCGACAGAGGGGGCGGGGTGCATCCGCGTCATGTGAGCGTGCGATTCGTGGGACCCGACGGGGGCATGGCCCAGCTGCCGTGGCGGGCAACGGCCTGGGAGCTCCGGCTGAAGAAGCTCACCGTCGTCACCGACACCCCGAACGGCATCACCGAACTGCTCCGCATCGGCAGTGGCAAGAACCATGTCGGCTACCACCTGGCCGCCCATCTCGCCCTCCACCAGTACTTCACCGCGAACAGCCGGCCGGTACCCCGCTTCCTCATGCTCGACCAGCCAACCCAGCCCTATTACCCCTCCGACATGGCCAAGGCACGAGGCAGGCTGGAAGACCTCGCCCTCGACGAAGACCGCGTGACGGTCACCGGCCTCTTCCAGCTCATGCACCAGGTCGTCACCGAGCTGTCCCCCGGCTTCCAGATCATTGTCAGCGACCACGCCGACCTGCCACACCCCTGGTACCAGGACTCCGTCCGCTACAACTGGCGCGGCGGCGAAAAACTCATCCCCACCACCTGGCTCGACACCAACCCCACGCCGTAGCCCCCGCCACCACATACCGGGGATCAGTGAAGCTGCGCAGTACTCAACCAACCTGCGCAGCCCCGCCCGCAGCCAGAAACACCACAGGTCAGGCGGATAGACCACCCCGACCCTGCGCAGATTCAGTGAGCCACCCAGCCAAAAAACCCGCTCACCCGAACTGCATAAAACGAAGTCAGGAGCATGGCCACCGCGCAGGTTCACCGAGCCTCGACAGACACCGACTTCACCGCACCAACCTGTCCTACATCTCCATGACCAACGCAGGTCAAGCAATCGAGACTGTCGCCTCGGCGAGCAACTCGCGGTGAACCGCGGCCACATTCCCACGGCAGGTCGGCATGTACGCCGGATCGGGCCACGGTGTCACCAACCGCACATGAGCAAAAACGAGTTCACCACGGCCATCGAGCGCCATCAGTCGCGTGACCGCCGCCTCCGCCCCACACCAGCCGGTACCACCCAATCGGCGAAGCCATCGGCATCACTGTCTGCCATCAGCCCCTCCCACAAACGCCCAACCCCGCCCCGGAAACACTGCCCACGGCCACACACCTCACTCCGACACGCAGCACCACATCCCACCAACGAGTGACAACCCAGCAATCCACACAATCAGAGCCCCCACAACAAACCCCCACACACGCGACAGCCATCCTTCAACGGGAAACGACACCGGCCTTCAGCAGAAGAACGACACGGCACAACCCACCCACCAGACAAAAAACCACCCTGAAAACCCTGTCGCCAACCACTGTCAACTCACACGTCGCACATCAACCAGGCCCGGAACGCCTCTGCGCGGCTCCCTGAACCTCTGCCGCTCCTTCGGGGCGGACACCCCTGCCCCTGCAAGGCTACGACCCTTGAAGGGCCCTCAGGGGTGCGGACGCTCTTCCGGCCCGGCTCTCCCCGTAGAACACCGGCCGGGGTCTGATCGCCGGTTGGGGCGGGTTCCAGTCGACCTCAGCCACCTTAATACTTACGAATACCAAGAACCTGCTGGTCAGAGGCTTGCACTTTCGACGATATGTCCCCTCAGCCGGTACATATCGATGACGATGTGTACCGGCTGAGGAGTCACATCGTCAGTCAAATGTCAGCCATGCTGACGGTTTTGGGCACAGAACGTCAGCCAGGCTGACAGTTCAAGGGTGATGCGTACGGGCTGTCGGAAGCGCTGGTGATGGACACGACGGAGGCCCAACACCGCTCGTGCAGCCTGGTGTTGGGCCTCGTTGGTGAGCTGTCGTCAGCTGACGGCGTGCAGTGAGCCGCGGCGCTTGTCCGCGGCGGCCTTCTTCGCGGCGGCGATGCCGGCGCGCTTCTCACGCTGTCCGGCGAGCTGGTCCTGATACGCGGCGACCGCGCGTTGGCGGATGAGGGCAACCTGGCTCGCCTGGCTGACAGCGACGTCCTGGACCTGGGGATGCGCGACATCTGGGAGGCCACCGTCATCACCGGACGGCGCATCGGCGAGGTCCTCAAGCTGCGATGGGACTGCCTGGGCCGCTACGGCGGGCTGGCGATGTTCTGGCACGACCAGACCAAGGTCGGGAACTTCGACGCGGCGATCCGCATCCCCGAACGGCTCCACGACATCCTGGCCGAGCGTCAGCGCAAGACCCTGGACCGCTTCACCGCCGAGCACGGTTACGGTCTCGGGGGAAATTGAGCTTCGGGCGTGCTGGCCTGGCGGCTCGGCTGGTGGGTGATCAGCGGGTGGTGTCGCGGACGAGGACGAGTTCGGTGCTCGTCCGGCGGTGGGTGGCCCGCTGCGCGGATCGGTCGGAGACGAGTGAGGCGATCGCGAGATGGGTCTCGGCGTAGGTATCGCGGCGGCCGGTGAATCGGCGCAGGGGTGCCCACTGGCGGAGCTCGGCGTTGGTGTGCTCCACACAGATCCTCGCCGAGGACTGCCGCCGCCGTGTCTCGCGCCAGGCATGCTTGTCACCGTCGCACGCCTCGCCGCAAGGTACGGGCGGGAGCGTCAGACTTGTCCTTGGTCCTCCTTCACCTACCAGATGGTCCGCGCCCACATCGCCACCCTCCGCAGGGCGCCGGCCAGCGCCCCACCCCGGCCGCCGACGGTGCGCCAGGTGACCGGCTGGCTCACCCGACACCCCAGCGCGCTGAGCGAGGACGACCGCGCCGGGCTGAAGGATGTCCTGGCGCGCTGCCCCGAACTGGACACGGCCGCTGGGCACGTCCGCAACTTCGGCGAGATACTCATCGACCGTCTGGGTGCCACGCTCCCTGCCTGGATCGACTCGGTCGACGCCAGCCAACTACCTGGCCTCACCGGCTTCGCACTCCACCTGCTACGGGACATCGAGGCCGTGACAGCGGGGCTCACCCTGGACTGGAGCTCCGGCAGCATCGAGGGAGCCGTCAACCGCATCAAGAAGATCAAGAGACAGCTCTACGGGCGAGCCGGATTCGGACTACTCCGCAAGTTGATCCTGCTTCAGTAGCCGTCCACAACCGCTCTCCCGGGTCTGTGACAGTGCGGAGAAAGACGTCACTCGTGTGATACCGACCCTGACATGATCGGTGACATGAAGGTACTTGTGATCGGAGCGACAGGCACGATCGGCGGCGCTGTCGCCAGCGCGTTAGAGGCTTCCCATCAGGTGGTCAAGGGGTCCCGCAGGGGGCCGGTGAAGGTGGACATGGAAGACCCGTCTTCCTTGGACGCACTCTTCGACGAGGTGCCGGATCTCGACGCTGTGGTGTGCTGCGCCGCCAGCGGCCCGCTGGTGGACCTGGAGTCAGCGGCGGATGAAGAGATCGTGACTGGAGTACAGGCCAAGCTACTGGGGCAGGTCGCGCTGGTGCAACGAGCTGTGCGCCGTCTGCGCGATGGCGGCTCCATCACTCTGACCGGGGGCACCTTCTCCACCCCGCTGGCCGGCGGTTCACTGGGGGCTCTCGTCAACACCGGCCTGGAAGGCTTCGTCCGCAACGCGGCCAGCGAGCTGCCGCGAAGGCTTCGCATCAATCTCATCAGCCCTGGGTGGATCAAGGAAACCCTGGAAAGCATGGGCGCAGACGGGAGCGAGGGAACTCCTGTCTCCGAGGTGGCCCGGGCGTATGTGACAACGGTGGAAGGCACCGCGCAAGGCCAGACCATACGTCCGTAACCGTCAGGAGAGGCTGGCCCGTAGCCATCAAGGGCGACGGGCCAGCGACCTGAGTACGGGATAGCCGAACCCTGCCTCAGTCCGGGCTCGGGCACTGTCGAGACAACTGCGGTGAAGTTCCGCAACCCCTCCCCAAGATCAGTGCCAGAACCGAGTTTTGACAGCACTGAGGTACTTGCCAGAGCAGCATCGGAGCTCGGCTCCGCCACCGACCTGCTCAGGGCCGCTCCAACTCCTGCTTGCCCAGGCAGCGGAAGGCCGCACCGCGGCCCTCGCCGAGACACCTGCCACCCCTGCGCCGGCGCCATCTCCCACACCGACACCGTCCCCATACCCTCCCCCTCCACAGCTACAGCCGCCCCTCCTCAAGCCGGGGTCCCCCTGCCGCCTCCGCACCGCAGCCTCTTCTCGGACACCACGAATGGGCCGAGGCGCTCTGAGCCGCCACTCACCGCACGCCGCCGCCCGCGCTTCCGCCGACCAGACGAAGACCCACCTCCACAACGCTGATCGATATGTTCCCGTGGGTTCAGAGGGTGGGATCGTCGAATTGGTCAAGGAGGGCTTCCACGGATGTGTCGCTCGTCGCAGCAGGGGCACCGTTGTGCAGCGGTTGTTCGGTCCAGATGACCTTGCCGCCCGGGGTGTACCGTGTGCCCCACCGTTGGGCGGACTGCGCCACCAGGAACAGTCCACGTCCGCCCTCGTCCGTGGTCGCTGCTCTGCGTACCCGTGGTGAGGTGCTGGAGCCGTCCGACACCTCGCAGATCAGGCTGCTGTCGTGCAGCAGCCGCACCCTGATCGGCGGCGAGCCATACCGGATGGCGTTGGTGATCAGCTCACTGAGGATGAGTTCCGTGGTGAACGCGATGTCCTCAAGTCCCCACGCCTGCAGTTGCACCCCGCACTCCGCACGGACCGGGGCCACCGCCGCCGGATCGGGCTGCACCTCCCACTGCGCCACCCTGGAGGGCTCGAGCAACCGGGTGCGCGCGACCAGCAGTGCGATGTCATCGGCCGGGTGCGCCGGCAGCATCGCGTCGATCGCCGCCTGACACGTCTCCTCCGGAGTACGCCCCGCCCCCTCCAGCG
The DNA here is from genome assembly GCF_036241575.1 of Streptomyces sp. NBC_01267. Classification (NCBI taxonomy): domain Bacteria; kingdom Bacillati; phylum Actinomycetota; class Actinomycetes; order Kitasatosporales; family Streptomycetaceae; genus Streptomyces; species Streptomyces sp. NBC_01267. Next base: position 5,364 of record NZ_CP108455.1, read on the forward strand.
CCCGGTGCAGCAGGTTTAGCCCGGCGCCGATGTCCCGGTTGCGGTTCTCGATCAGCCCGTCGGTGAACAGCACAAACCGAGAGCCTTCGGGCAAGCGCAGTTCAACGGTTTCGAAGGGGTGGCTGCTGCCCAGGCCGAGAGGCGGCGAAGCAGGCACTTCCGGAGAGGTGACGGTCCCGTCGGGATGCACCACCGCCGGTCCCGGGTGTCCTGCTCGCGCAGTCACGCATACTCCCGTGACCGGGTCGTAGATCGCGTACAGGCAGGTCGCCCCCGTGACCGCTTCGCTTTCGTGGCCGTGCGGCCCGTCGTCAACGCTCTCGTCGCTGTCGATGCGGGTGACCAGGTCGTCCAGGCGTCCGAGCAACTCGTCCGGCGGCAGATCCAGGGCGGAGAAGTTCTGTACCGCGGTGCGCAGCCGCCCCATCGTCGCCGCCGCATGCAATCCGTGTCCCACGACGTCGCCGACCACCAGCGCCACCCGGGCACCCGACAGCGGGATGACGTCGAACCAGTCCCCGCCCACGCCGGCTTCCGCCGGCAGATACCGCCAGGCCACCTCCAGCCCGTCCTGTTCCGGTACCCCTCGCGGCAGCAGACTCCGCTGCAGAGTCACCGCCATCGCGTGCTCCCGGGTGAAGCGGCGGGCGTTGTCGATGGCCACCGCCGCCCTCGCCACCAGCTCCTCCGCGAAGGAGAGGTCCTCTTCCTTGAAGGGGGGCGAATCCCCCGTGCGCCAGAAGTTCGTCGTCCCCAGCACCACACCACGCGCCTGGAGCGACACCGTCACCAGCGAATGCACTCCGCGCTCCAGGGCCATACCGGCCCCGTCAGGGTCCTGTTCCCACCACCCCCGGGCCTGCCGCAGGTCGTCCTCCAGCACTGCCCGCCCTGTCTCCAGGGCCCGAGCCTGCGGAGCCGCCGGCGAGTAGGTGATCAGCTCTCCGACCGGGTAGAGCCCCTGCCGCTCCTGATACCCCCCACTGACTACCGTTCGGCGCATATCCGCCGCCCTGGCCGGCTCCTCGCCGCGCTCCACCAACTCCAGCAGATCGACCGTGACGATGTCGGCGAACCGCGGGGTCGCCACATCCGCCAGCTCCTGTGCGGTGCGCACCACGTCCAGCGTGGTGCCGATCCGCTCGCCCGCGTCGTACAGGAGCTTCAGCCTCTCCCGCGCCACCTCCGCCCGTCCGGTGACCGACGCCAGCTCTGTGGTGTCGCGCAACGTCACCACCCAGCCCGCCTGACCGCCGTGCGGGGCGGTAGGGCGCATGTTGACCGCCAGCAATCGGTCCCCTGCGAGATGCACCTCATCCGTGGCCGGCTCACCCGACGCCAGCAGCTGTGCTGTCTCCGTATCCAGCTGCAGCTCCCCCAGCTGTCGCTGCTCCGCGTCCACGGGTAGCTCGAGCAGCCGCCGCGCCTCGTCATTGGCCAGCATCAGCTGTCCGTCGGCACCGATGATCAGTACTCCCTCCCGGACTGCATGCAGCACCGCGTCATGGTGCTCGTACATGCGCGTCATCTCCGCCGGCCCCAGACCGTGCGTCTGCCGACGCAACCGCCTGGCCACCAGCGCCGCCCCGGAGGTGGACAGGGCCAGCGCGGCCGCCCCGGCGCCGAGGATGATCGGCAGTTCCCGTCCGGACAGGTTGCTCACATACCGGACCTTGATCCCGGCGGACACCAGGCCGACGACCGAGCCGCGGTCATCGGTCACCGGGACCACCGCCTGGATGACCGGCCCTCTGTCCGCCGGCAGAGGAAGCCCGCTGGCCCGCTCGATGGTAGTGCGGCCTTCCAGCGATGGTTTGATGGTGCCGACGAACTTCTTCCCGATTTGATTCGGGTCGGGGTGCGTATAGCGAATTCCCTTAGTGTTCATGACAACGATGTCGCTGACGCCTGCCCGCTTCCGGGCTGCTTCGGCACGCGGCTGAAGCACTGCCGTCGGATTCCCGCTGCGCAATGCCTGGACCGTGCCCGGGGCGTTCGCGAACGTCTCCGCCGCCGTCAGTGCCTGAACCTCGGCTTCCCGCGTGCTGTCACGCCTCGACTGGAGCACCAGGGCCGTCACCGCGGCCGCAACCAGCAGCGCCACGATCACGACCTGCAAAACGAACACCTGCCCGGCGGCGCTGCGCAGATTCAGCAGAGAGCGCAGCCCCGGGCCCGCGGACTCACCCCGACCAGACGCAGGGCCGGGGAAGAGACGGTGTCGGATATGCCTTTTTGGGATAGAAAGTCCCTTCATGGCTACTTCCTAGCACTGTCTTCTGCCCCGCAGCGTGCACGGTACGGTCGCGACACATTTACAGAGGAGCTGTCCTGTCCAACTGTCCCGAGCTCGACGCGCTCACCGGACACGTCCGGCCCTTTGCCCAGATGCTCACCGAGCGCCAGGGCGAACGGCTCCCGCAGTGGCTCGATGCCGTACGCAAGGACGACTTGCCCAGCCTGCACTCTCTCGCCGCCGGCATCGACCGTGACCGCGACGCCGTCACCGCCGGCCTCACCCTGCCCTGGAACTCCGGCGTCGTCGAAGGACACGTCAACCGCATCAAGATGCTCGAACGGCAGATGTTCGGCCGCGCCGGCTTCCACCTCCTCCGCAAACGCGTCCTGCTCGCGTGACGGACGGTTACCGTCCCGCGGACGTTGAGCCAGAACCTGAGATGACGGCAGTGCCGTATGGGTCATTGGTGTCGCCGGCACCCGTAATTCGATGGTGGGGATCAGAAGGCGTCGAGTAGCGTCCGGGCTTTGATGACTGACTCCTGGGACACCATCGCCGACCGGTATGCAGAGCTATTGCGATCCGGCTCCGTCATGCACGACTTCGGACGTGACAGCCTGCTCAGCCGTCTTCCTGAGCTTCTCGCGGACCAGCATGTCCTCGACCTCGGGTGTAGTGAAGGGACCATTACCCGAGCTGTGGCTGCCCGCGGGGCGTCAGTGCGACCCTGCACAGAGTCATCGGTGACTACCTCACCGAGAGCTTCTGGCATCCGGGCAATCCAGAAGACACCCGGCGGACGGGAAAGTCGAGCCGGCCTTCGTCCTGGACCACCAGCTCGCCATCCAGGACCAGGTGCTCGTCGCGGAGCGCAGCCGCGGCGTCGACGACCTCCGGGAAGGATCGGGTGAGGGCGAGGCTGCCACTGCGGGACTGGAGGAAAACTCCGACGGGCTCGTGAAGATCAGGCAGCGGAATCCCCGGCTGCCGACGCCTGCACCGCCGCTACGAACGCAAACCCGAGCACTTCCTCGCCTTCGTCGGCATAGCCGCAACCCTCATCTGCCACCGCCGCCTTGCTCGGTGAAGTGATCCTGAGGCGGCAACGACAGCTCAGTGCCGGGGCTGTTGCGTCTCAGCAGGCCGGTGACTCGGCTCAGTCATCCCCTGCGGGGCTGATCGTCCCTGTCAATCAAGAAGCGAGCCGTCTCTAGCGGGTCCCGCGGGGGCTCGCCTATCCGGTGACGTTGCCAGTAGCGGGCCACTCTCCGTTCCAGATCGACCAGGTCACTTCTGCCGGTCTCAGTCAAAACGACCGAGCCTTTCCAGCCCTCTGGAGGGCGTTGTCACGTTGTTGGGTGTGCGGGTGTCTGACGGTGTGTCGAGGTGTGGTGGGGCCGGGTGCCGGCCCTGGGCTCAGGCGGCGGCAGGCCGGCCGGTGACGCCGGTGATCTGCTCCCAGATGGTGAAGCGCACGGTCATTTCGGCGCGGTGTCGGGTGCCGGTCATCAGGTGGCGACGGGGCCGGAAGTGGGGTGAGATACCGCTGAACGCGGACAGGAACCGCTGCGCCCCACCAGCGGAGCGGAAGCCTTTCATCGCACGTTCACGCTGCCGGGTGGGCTGATGACTGTTCTCGGCCCGGTTGTTCAGGCCCTTGTGCGAGCGGTGCTCGACGGAGGGCATGACCTCACGGTGGGCCGCGCCGTAGGAGCAGAGCTTGTCCGTGACGACCACCCGCGGCACCGTACGGGTCGTCTTCACCAGACGACGGAAGAATCGCCTGGCCGCAGCCGTGTCCCGGCGGCTCTGCACCAGGATGTCCAGCACGTTGCCGTCCTGGTCGACAGCCCGCCACAGGTACTTCTGCTCACCGTTGATCTTGATGAAGACCTCGTCCAGATGCCACTTGTCGCCGGGCTGGGGCCGCCGGCGGCGCAGTCCGTTGGCGTACTGCTGACCGAACTTCAGGCACCAGCGGCGGACCGTCTCGTACGAGACGATCACGCCGCGTTCCAGCATCAGCTCCTCGACCTCGCGGAAACTGAACGGGAACCGGAAGTACAGCCACACGCAGTGCGAGATCACCTCGACCGGATACCGGTACCCCTTGTACGACGGCGACATGCCCTCCACGGACGACCCCCTCCACCGTGATCAGCCCGAGGATCCTCCCACCCTGTCAGCCAACGTGACAGCGCCCTGCGGGGTCCGTCGGGCGAGGCGCTTCGCCGTGCCTGGGCCATTACGACTCCAGGTAGCGCAGCACGGCCAGGATCCTGCGGTTGTAGCCGGTGGTGTGGGCGAGTTCGAGCTTGTCGAAGACCGCGTTGAGGTTCTTCTCGACCGTGCTCATGGAGATGTGCAGCTTCTGCGAGATGGCCGCGTTGGTGTGCCCCTGGACCAGTTCCTCAAGGACGCTGCGTTCGCGCGGGGTCAGTCGGGTGAGCGGGTCGCTGTGCGTGGTGCGGAACACCAGCTGCCGTACGACTTCGGGGTCGATGGCGACCCCACCCGCGTGGATGCGCTCCAGCGCGTCGAGGAACTCATCGACCTGCGCCACCCGGTCCTTGAGCAGGTAGCCGACCCGTTCGGCGTTCGCGGACAGCAGCTGGGCGGCGTAGTTGCGCTCGATGTGCTGGGACAGCACCAGGACGCCGATGTCGGGCCAGCGCTTGCGGATCTCGACCGCGGCACGCAGTCCCTCGTCCGTGTGGGTCGGCGGCATCCGGATGTCCACGACGACGATGTCCGGGGGCATGGTCTCGACCTCGCGCAGGAGGGTGTCCGCGTCACCCACCGCGGCCAGCACGTCGTGGCCCTCCTCGGTGAGCAGGCGGACGAGCCCCTCCCGCAGGAGAGTCGAGTCCTCGGCCAGCATTACGCGCACGGCAGCTCCGCGATGATCGTGGTTGGGCCCCCCGTGGGGCTGTGGACATGCAGTCGGCCGTCGAGCGCGCCGACCCGGCTGACCAGCCCGGTCAGACCGTTGCCCGCCGGGTTCGCGCCACCGACGCCATTGTCCTCGACCCGGACGACGAGGACTTCCCTGTGGTGGCGCACGCTCACCGAAATCGCCGTCGCCGCCGAATGCTTGGCGGCGTTCGTCACGGCCTCGGAGACGACGAAGTAGGCGGCGGTCTCGACCGAGCGAGGCAGGGCCTTGGTCAGGTCGAGATCCATCCGGATGGGAATGCTGCACCGCTCGGAGACCCCGCCGAGGGCTTCCTGCAGGCCCAGGTTGTCCAGCGCGGTCGGGTAGACCCGCCACGCCACTTCCCGCAGCTCGGTCAGGACTTCCTGCGACTCCTTGTGCGCCTGCAGCAGCAGTGCGTCGGCCTGCTCGGGCGTCCGGTTCCTGCGGGCACGGCCGAGCAGCATCGCCAGGGCCACCAGGCGCTGTTGGACGCCGTCGTGGAGATCGCGCTCGATGCGGCGGCGCTCGGCGTCGACCGCCTGCAGCACCGCGGCCCGGCTGGTGGCCAGTTCGTTGATGCGCTGCTGGAGCAGCTCGCGCTCCGAGGGGCCAAAGCATTCCCGGGCAAGGCGTGAGTCGAACGCCTCCAACGAGAACAACCCCTGCACATCGAGGAACAGCAGCACTCCGCCGAGCAACACCTGAGTGAGCAGTTCCTGCCAGCTAAGCGTGCCGCGCACGACTCCGCCGAGGAGAAGGCCCGCCAGGACGGCGCCGAAGACCAGCAGTCCGACCACGATGCTGGTGAGCATGCCGACGTACATGCGTGTCGCGAGATAGCGCAGGATCCGCTGGTCGGGCACGTTGCGGGCGGGGAAGCGGTCCCCGAAGTAGACCGAGCGACGCCGCCGTTCCCACGCGGTGAGCTGTCGGGCCCCGCCAGCCAGCACGACGAGGGTCTTCCTGCGGGTACGGGGCCACAGCAGCAGCGGGCCGAGGGCCGTTCCGACCACCGTGAAGTAGAGGAAGCCGATCAGTGCGGTGCAGCAGCCGACGAAAAGACCGGCGGCCCGGCGCAGCAAAGCGGGGGGCGGGGGTGTGGCTCCCGCATCCTCCACGAGCGCGGCCCCGAGCACGTTCGAGAGGTACTGCTCAGTGATGTCCGCTGATTCCCCCTGCACGGATACCGAGCTTAGCCGGGCCGCGCAGCCGGGACAAAATTGTCCGTCCGGTGCGAGGAGGGGGGCTGCGGTGCTCACGAGGAACGGCCGTGCTGCGCCGTGGATTTGCGCGAGCGCAGGCGGACCACCAGGTAGAGCAGCAGTGCCGCGACGACCAGGACCAGGACGGCCTTGCTGACGATGCCGACGTACGTCTCGACGGTGTCCCACTGGTCGCCCAGCCAGTAACCCGCCATGACGAGCACCGAGTTCCACACCAGGCTGCCCAGGGTGGTCAGCAGCAGGAAGACGGGCATGGCCATGCGCTCCAGCCCGGCGGGCACGGAGATGAGGCTACGGAAGATCGGCACCATACGCCCGAAGAAGACCGCCTTGGTGCCGTGTTTGGCGAACCACTCCTCCGTCCGCTCCAGGTCGGACGCCTTGACCAGCGGGAGCCGGGCCCAAATGGCGTGCATGCGCTCGCGCCCGAACAGCATGCCGATCCAGTAGAGCACCGCGGCGCCCACCACCGAGCCGAGCGTGGTCCAGAACAGGGCGGAGGCCAGCGTGATGACGCCCTGCCCCGCAGCGAATCCGGTCAGCGGCAGGATCACTTCACTGGGCAGCGGCGGAAAGAGGTTCTCCAGAGCGATGGCGAGGCCGGCTCCCGGGCCGCCCATTGTGTCCACGAGGTCAGCTGCCCATCCCGCGATGCCGTCGGCGGGCTCCTGGGGCAGGGCCAGGGTGATGAGATCCATGCGATTCTCCAGGCTGGCGGGGGCGGTGTCGCGGGCGGCCTGCCGCGATCTGTCCACCACGCTAGAAAGCGCAGATCAGCGCCGGTATGAGGATTACCGTCGAACTTCTGGGGTTCTCCGCACCCCGCTCCCTGCGGAAAACCGCAGGGAGAGAACCGTTCTTCGGCACGCTGGAAATACCCATGGCACGTTCCTGCAGTCCTGCGGACGGACCCCCGATTTACCGATCCATCAGCTGTAGAGTCCCCGGCTGACCGAGGGAATTGCGAACCAGCCGGACGGGACCGGGAGAAAATCCGATCCGAGCACGGAAGGGGCGGGAATGCCGGCATCCGACGACTTCGAGAAAGCCCCGGAGCCCCGCCGTGTGCTCATTGCTCCCGTGCCCATCGCGCCGGCCAAACCGCTCACCCTGAGCCACGTCAAAGGGCTGCTCTGGACCGATACAGCGCATCGGGCCACCGGTCTGCTGCACATCTGCGTACGCTGCGGTAGAAGGAGTTATGACCACAGCCAGAGCAGTAGTTGCCAAACCGATGCGTCGCCACGTCGTGGGGATATTCACGCAGATCTCTTCTCTCTCAGAAGTTGTTGTCCGACTCTAGAAAAGAAGCCGAGCCCCCGGGAGCGATCCGGCGAACATGTCAGCAATGGGGAAATCTTCCGGACAGGAAGCTCTCCTGCGCTTATCTTTTTGACCTCAACCTGCCAATGAAATATTCGTGGTGCAGGTGTAATCCGTATCCACCGAGGGTCATCACGACCGGTGTCGGCCCCGAGGGCGCGGGATCCGCGAGATGAAGAAGTAGCCGATCAGCAGTACGGCGACCCCTGCTACCCCCTTCGAAACAATCCCCCCGTACTCTTCGACCAGTCGCCAGTTGTCCCCCAGCCAGAAACCCGCCATGACGAATACGGTGTTCCAGATGAGGCTGCCGGCTGCCGTATAGCCGATGAATGTGGCAAGCGGCATCCGCTCGACGCCCGCCGGAATGGAAATCAGGCTTCGGAACACGGGCACCATACGGGCGAAAAAGACCGTTTTGGTACCATGCCGTGCGAACCACGCTTCGACCTTGTCGATCTCGTGGGCCTTGACGAACGGGACCTTCGCTGCGATCCGGCGCGTGCGGTCGCGTCCTAGCGCAGCGCCAACGAAGTACACGACCAGGGATCCGACGATCGACCCAACCGTGGTCCAGAAGATCACCGCGACCGGACTCATTCTCCCCTGCCCTGCGGTGAACCCGGCGACCGGCAGGATGATCTCGCTCGGGACGAAGGGGAAGACGGTATCCACGGCGTTTGTCAGGCCAGCGCCTGGCGCGCCGAGAGAGTCCATGATGTGGACGGCCCAGCCAGCAATCCCATCAGCTGGCTCCGCACCACTGCTCGCTGCAATCATGGGCCCAACGCTATGAGTTGATCCGGTCGTTCACCATGTGGCCAACCATCGATTCGGACTGCGGAAAACCGTAGGTCCACCTGGGTGGGCGTCCGAGTTCGGCCGTCAATCCGTCAGGGGCGTCGACCGGCTCCCGCTTGTCCGCCGGCTGACGTCAACTCTCGGCCAACCTGGGACGAGTCATATGTAACCGTGTCGTGTGCCCTTGCGCCAGGCCGTCAGCTGGCCCGTGCGAGCATGTGTGTGCGGCACCCAGGGCAAAGGCCAGAGGGGCCTTGACCCTGGGTTTTGGACACCGGAGACACTTGGATCTTGATGGTCCAGGAGAACGGAGTCCCCGTGGGGATGAAGCATTACCCCGCCGAGTTCAAAGCGGATGCGGTCGCGTTGTACCGATCGAGGCCGGGAGCGACGATCAAGTCCGTCGCCGGTGATCTCGGGGTGAACACCGAGACGCTGCGGAACTGGATCCGGGCCGCCGACGGGCGCCGGCCCGGCGCCCACTCCGCACCGCCGGCCGCTTCGCAGACCGGCGGCGACGCTGTTCAGGCGGAGCTGGCCGCCGCTCGCAAGAGGATCCGTGAGCTCGAGGAAGAACGGGACATTCTCCGCAAGGCGGCCCGGTATTTCGCGACGGAGACGCGCTGGTGAACCGCTACCAGTTCGTTGACGATCACCAGCGCCGACACGGCGTGAAGCGGCTCTGCGACATCCTCGGCCTGGCCCGCTCGAGCTTCTACTATTGGCGCCGCACCACATCCGCGAGAGCGGCCCGCCAGACCGTCGAAGCCGGGATCGCGGCCCGGATACGCAAGGTCCACCAAGACTCCGACGGCACCTACGGAGCCCCCAGGATCACCGCAGAACTCCGCGACGAGGGCGGCCCGGTGGTCAACCACAAGCGCGTCGCGAGGATCATGCGGTCCATCGGGCTCGAGGGAGTCCGTCTGCGCCGCCGGCACCGCACCACCGTCGCGGACCAGACCGCAGCGAAGGCGCCAGACCTGATCGGCCGTGACTTCACCGCGGCCGCAGTCAACAGAAAGTACGTCGGCGACATCACATACCTGCCGGTCAGCGGCGCGAAGCCGCTCTACCTCGCGACCGTCATCGACCTCGCCTCACGCCGGCTCGCCGGGTGGGCGATCGCTGACCACATGCGGACAGAACTCGTCATCGACGCCCTCACGGCCGCCGAGCGGACCCGCGGAAACTTGACCGGAGTGATCATGCACACCGACCACGGATCTCAATATTCGAGCAGGGCCTTCGCGGAACTCTGCAGGTCAGCTGGGGTCCGGCAGAGCATGGGCGCGATCGGGTCCAGCGCCGACAACGCTGCCGCGGAAAGCTTCAACGCCGCCTTCAAGAGGGAGACGCTCAAGGCCGCAAAGCCTGGTCGAGCGAGCGTGAGGCCAGGCTCGACGCCTTCCGCTGGCTGACCCGCTACAACACCCGGCGCCGGCATTCCCGCCTCGGTCAGCGGTCTCCGATTGCCTACGAGAACGCCGTCCAAGCAGCAGCAACTACCCTGACCCAAGCCGCATAGACGTGTTCAACATCCGGGGTCAAGGCCCTGCAGGCGAAAGCCCAGCTTCCGCTCAGCCTTGGCCAACTCTGCGGCGGAAACCGGAGACTGAAGCAGGTCCCGACCTGACATGCCATCACTGACACCCAACCACTGACACCAACCCGGCACATCGCACCTGGGGCATCGGCTGATGGGCGACCTCTGCGTCGACTTCGATGCCCTGGGCCCAGACCTCACCGGCTGCCGTAGGTTATGCGGTTACGCGCCGACTCCCGTACGGGCATCAGCTGCTGCCGCCTCGTTCCCGCCACGAAAACTCCTCACGGCGTTCAGCCGTGATTACCCTCCAACCGGAACGGTCGACGGGGACAACTCGCCAAGAAGGGCCCTCTCATATGCAGCGACGTGTTTTCACAGCCGCCTTGGCCGCCGCCATCGCCGTCCCCGGCACATCCCCTGCCGCCGCGCAGAGCGACCCAGAAGGCGCACATGTGCCCGGCGGACTGCCGCAGCACATGCTGGCGGCACTGTCCGCGGAGATCGGCGACAAGGGCACCGCGCGCTCCCTTGTCCCCCACCTCCACGACGTCGGCTTCGTGTGGCATCCCGAGACCATCGCCCTGCGGAAGCTGGACTTCGTCGTGGCCTACGGCTTCGGGAACCGCCCCCCGGCCGGAGGCGGAGACCCCGCGAAGGTGCGCCCCGAACCCGGCCCGGTCAACGAAGACCTGGCCGACACCGTCGCCCGCATCCGCAGACACCGCGACATCCCCGTGTACGCACAGTGGGAAATAGCACGCTTCCTGGAGTCGAAGTACCGCATGAGGAACGTGACATCAATCGAGCCGGTGATCGCGCCGGACGGCACGATCACCTATCTGAGCACCGACGGCGTCGCGGCCCAGATCGCCGAGGACCGCAAGCACCTTCCCGGCGGCATCGGCACAGCCGGCGTGGTCGGCTTCCGCGACCACGTCAAGCGGTGCGTGCAGACGACGCGGGACCGTGGCATCAGGGCATACGCGCCGGAAGGTTTCGCGATGCCCCACACCTACGACCCCGAGTCGGGCCAGGCGTGGACCAGGCGCCGGGACCTGTATCTGGTGCATGACATGGCGGCCCAATGGCAGATCCTGCGGGAAAAGCTCATCACCCAGGCGTACCCCCACGGCTGACCATCCACCGGCCCGGGGAGCGGTCCTGCGAGAGGTCTCCAGGGCCACGGTTGGGTTCGTGCGTTGAGGATCACCGGCGTGAACAGGTTCATGCTCCGGTTCAACCGCGTACGCGTGGACCGCGTACTTCGACAGCGCATGCGTGGCGCCGGAACGTCCTCAACCCTTCAGGACCGGACCCCTCGTCGGTAACCACCGATCGGGTGACCCGGCCGGCCTCGGCCAGCTCTGTGTGCTGCCGAGTCCCGTCGTGGATCTCTGACGTGCGCTGGCTGGACCTCATGCTCCTCGACCAGCTCGCCGACGCCGCGGAAGACTCCCTGCCCCGACGATCCTGATCGCTGGGAATGGATCGGGGACGTGCTCTGATCGTGCTGCGCATCGCCCACGGCTTATCGGCCCGAGGCCTCGTCGTACGGCTTCGCCGCGGACCGCCTGCGAGCAGGGGCGCCAATCGATAAAACCAGTGTCAATCGGTGCGGGCGTCATCTGGGCATGGAGCTCTTCCTGGTGGTCTTCTGCGTGAAGGGCCGGTGCTGTGGACGGTGGTTGGGTACTGTCCTGTCCGTCTGCCGGAAGCACGTCAGCCGAGGATCGCGCGCCGGCCACACAAAGGACGCTGGGGAGACGGGTGCTGGGCGACGAGGAAGTCCTCGAGGCCGTGCAGGGCTACATCGAAGAACGAGGGAATCCCTGGCAGAGACATTGTCGGGTGCCTCCGCGATCACCTGGCATTCGCTCCTGAAGGGCCAGATTGTGCGGAGCATCGAGTCCCGCTCGGAAGAGAAGCGTCTCCATCCTGGGCCTCTCGACCTCTCCGGCCACCCGGTGTACGACACGATTGGCGACTACCAGATTCCACGCCCGCGGGACCCTGCCGAGCAGCGCACTCGGAAAATGGTGCGGCGGGGTTCGATCGACGAGCGCTCGTGCGCATGCGGTAACGGAGAGGTCCGCTGCCCGCGCTGCGAAGGCGAAGGCAAGATCCGCTGCGAGCAGCACCAGCCGTGCGGAAGCTGTCGGAACAGCACCTGCTGCCTGCTGTGTGACGGGGCCGGCCGCTCGGCCCTGAAACCGGCCGAGACTCAGGCGGCCGGAGGGTCCCTGCAGAAGGCCGGAGGGGATACAGGCGACCGCACCCGGTGCTACGAGTGCGGTGAGTCTGATGTCGCATGCGTAACCTGTCGCGGTCGCGGCCGCGTTCAGTGCACCACCTGCCAGGGCGACGGGTCCAGGCCGTGTCCCGACTGTGCCGGGGACGGCAAGGTGACACACGAGCACTGCGCCGGCACGGGCAGGACCGTCGAATGGACAGAAGGCACCATCACGCGAACCCCCAGAACCGACGAGGTCAAACTCCCGGAGCCCGGAGTGCTCTACTGGGCGCGGAGACTCGCGGATCAGCACGCCACCTGGACACCCACCACGCTGACCGACGACGACCCTCTACGCGCCTGTGTCCAGAAAGACTTCGCTTCGGCCTTGAAGCCGCTCCTTCGCCCACAGCACCAGGAAATCGCACGCCGGACAAAACTCGAGTATGTGCGGTTCGCGAAGGTGGCGGTAGACGAGCACCCGCACCGGATCTACTACGTCTTTCCTTCACGCGGCCTGCCGAAGGTCGTGATGCGGCCCTCGCCGAAACGCACCTGGCAGATCGTCGGAATCGTGACCGGTCTGCTTCTGCTCCTGGTGCTCATCAACCGGTTCATCGCCTGACAGCCGCAGCGCAACGGCGACAGCACCCGAGCCCGGCGGGTTGGCTGGGGTGGTTTGAGATGTCGTTCACGAGGTGGAGGTGTCCATTGTGGCCTGGTCGTAGGTCTGGTTGATCTCTGCGACGGCGTCGGCCACGTGTGGCTGGTCGTGCCAGTAGTTGGCCGCCATGTGGGGAAGATGGCGAAGATGCCGCTCGTACAGGTCGAGTCCGGCCGCTGTGACGCCCAGGTCCCCGTCGGTGTGCTCCACCAGGCCGCAGCGGATGGCGGCTGCCTCGTGAAGCTCCGTGCCGAACAGGGACTTGAAGTACTGGTAGCGATCCGCACAAGGACCTGCGGCCTCTTCCACGAGTCCGCGCACCAGAGCGAGGACGTGGACAGCACTGATGGCTTCGTGAGGTACGTGGGCTCGGGACACGTCGCCGGACCCTCCTTCCATCTGCGGGGAACACGATTGTCCCGCAGCTTCCCTACCTCGGCCGTCGCCAGCCTCGCAGGGGCACGCCCGACGGGCAGGACCTGATCCACCCCGAGCACAGCCGGGTCCGGGAGCGAAAACGGCGTACAAACGCAGCAGACGGACGGTGTTGCGGAGACGAGGACAAGACGTCGTACGGGCGGCCCCAACCCGTGCAGCACGCAGCGTACGGACGCGAAGAGGCGGACGCCTCACACGCGAGAGCAGCTCAGCCGGTAACCGGCTCTCTGCCCTGCCGGGCTCTCGGACCATCTGACGGACCGGGTGATACGGGGCCTGGAGCAGACAGCGGCCAACTGAGTCAGCCCGCGTTCGGATAAGGCGGTCCCGACAGCGGCACGTTCGGCTTCCAGCAGTCCGAAGTATCGATACGAAGCAGCGTCCAGCCCCCGGCCGAAGACTGCGAGATCAACCAGAACCACACACTCCTGTCCGGGACGAGGGGCAGCAGTGCCTGCTTCCGGCCGATCGTGCGGAGGGCGTCGAGCTCGACCAGGGCCTGGCGGCACCATCGGCATCAGCAAGAAGGACCCGCTGAGCGCCGTCCCGTGCTTCGGGGTGCATCCGAACGCCGCGAACCCGGCGAACGGAGGAGGCCCGGCCCTGGCTAGGACACCAGATCGAGGAGGGCCCACACCTGCCGGCCCTCCTCGGTCATCTCCGTGCCACAGCTCACCGCGCCCAACTCGTGCAGGCGAGACAGTACCTCGGTGTCAAGCTCGGGCGGCGGCTGCGGCTGGTGGCTCAAGGCGAGGATGAGTGCCTGCTGGTCCTGCTCCGCGAGATGCAGGCTGATGTGCCGGCCGCCGTCGGCCACCACCGTGGCGATCAGGTGGCGGACCAGGCCCTCCAGCGCGGTCGGCGAGTCGAGGCCCCATTTCGTGAGTCGGCCGGTCACCTTGGTGAACGCCTTCCCCGGCGCCCACGGCTGCGACTCCAGCGACCAGTTGGCGCCCGGCCTGTTCTTCATCACCGGACGACCACCCCGGCCTGCCCACTGCGCTACCGGCAGCGTCGAATCCAGCTGTCGCTCCGGAAATGGCGGGGACGGCGGCTTCTTCGGAGGGGGCGGAGTCTTCGGCGGGTAGTCAGGGCGCGGCTTGTGTGCCTCGGTCTTCGTGTGCGGCTTCTCGTCCATGTTGGCCTCCCAGCCGGGACTGGACACTCACAGTAGCCCGCCGAATGCTGATTGCGAGCGCCGCTTGCAGGATCTGTAAATGATCTTGGGTAGCCCCGAGACGGCAGACGGTGATGTGTACCCGGCTGGAGAGCGCCGGACAACCAGGACACGCCACCTCGATCTCCCGGGTTCTCGCCGCCAGCCGCACCACGCCGTGCTCGGAGAACACTCGCCCCACCAGCAACTCGCTGAGGTGCGGAAACAGGTCGCCCACCAGCTCGTCACACCGCACCACGGTCCCAGATGACGTCGCGTCACCGAGGCCGGACACCACTGATCCTCCTCACGGAACGTGTGCCAGAACCGACTGTGGACAGCAGCTAGCGATCACCGGAGCACTGAGTATTCACGGGTTCTGACGCGCCCACGGCCGGTGGGGGCCTGGTTACCGCCGCCGTTCGTCTTCGGCGCCTCGGTACGTAAGCAGGTCGCCTGGCTGGCAGTCGAGGACCTCGCAGATGCGGGTCAGCGTGGTGAAGCGGATCGCGCGGGCCCGGCTGTTCTTCAGGATGGACAGGTTGACGTTGGTCACGCCGACCCTGGAGGCGAGCTCCGCGAGGGACATGCCACGCTCGCTGAGCATGCGGTCGAGATGGACCTCGATCCCATGGCTGTCGTTGTCGTCCGACGTCATCACACCGTCCCTTCCAGATCCTCCCGCATAGCCACCCCAGCGCGCATGACGCGGGCGAACGTAAGGATGCCAAGGGCCGTCAAAACGAGTGCATAGGGCGGCTGCCAGGCCCCCAGCCAACTCTCCACTGTGAAGGGGTAGTCCTGGGCCAGAATCGCCAGCAGCGCCGCGTGCGCGCCGGCTTCTACCACCCCGGCGGCCAGACAGCCGAGCAGCAGCCACCAGCCCGCGACCCGTAGGTGCCTGGCCGCCCCACCGTCGGGTCGTGCTGGGCCGAGCAAGGCCAGCCCGAGCGGCATCCTACGACCTACCACCGCTCTCATGGGGTGCCCTTCCACGGCTGCTACTCGGTTGGCGAGGACACGTTGTGGGGCGTCAACCATAGGAAGAAGGGCGCCGCGAACACCCTGGCCGCGCTGAAGTCGATCCGCGCCACCCGCCCGGACGGCGCCCCGATCTACGTGATCCTGGACAACCTGTCCGCCCACAAGGGCGCCGACATCTGCCGCTGGGCGAAGAAGAACAAGGTCGAGTTGTGCTTCACCCCGACCTACGCCTCGTGGGCGAACCCAATCGAGGCCCACTTCGGACCGCTGCGACAGTTCACCATCGCCAACTCCCACCACCCTAACCACACCGTGCAGACCCGGACTCTGCACGCCTACCTGCGATGGCGCAACGCCAATGCCCGCCACCGCGACGTCCTGGCCGCCGAACGCAAGGAGCGTGCCCGCATCCGCAGCGAGAAGGGCCTCCGCTGGGACGGCAGACCACTACCGACCGCGGCCTGACCACCCAACCCGGCGCCGCTAGGAGTTGGCAGCCTTTGCCAGGACGCGGGCGAGTTCACGGGGGCGGGTGACCATCGGCCAGTGGCCCGAGTCGAGGTCCACGTACTCAAGGTGAGTAGCGCGGGCGAGCTCAGGACTCTCACCGGCGGCGATCCACTCCTCGGCCTGGGCGGGGGTGAACTCGGGACAGACAACCACAACGGGGACGTCGAAGCGGCGCTCGTCGGTCAACCGTACGACTCCCCTGGCGACCTCCTCGGGGACAGGAACGGCGGCGGACGCGAAGCGGTCCCGGGCCTGCTGGTCCAGGTCAGCGGCGTCCGCGCCCTCGAAAAGCTCCCACCCCGGGAAGGGCATGGCGCCGCCCTCGATCGCGAAGTGATCGGCGTAGACCCGCTCATCGGCGGCGGGGAAGCCGCCGATCAAGGCGACCTTGGCCACCTTCTCCGGTCGTGCGTCGCCAGCCAGCCAGGCCAGGGTCGATGCTGCGGAGTGCCCTACCACCAGAGGCTTTCCAGGCGCCGCGTCAACCGCGGCAAGCACTGCTGCCAACTGGTCGTCAAGCGTCGCGGAGGCGGCGCCATCACCCTGGCCCGGGAGGGTGAGCGGCACGGGATGGTGGCCGAGCGCGGTGAGTTCGGGAACGACGTCGTCCCATGCGGATCCGTCGAGCCACAAGCCAGCGATGAGCAGAATGTCCACGGTGGTTCTCCCGGAGAGTCGTCAGATCTGGTTGTCGGCACGCTACCGGGAGGCTCTGACACCGGGCTCGGCCCAGACTGCGATCTTTGAAAACCTCGGCTCGACCCAACCCAACCCGGCGAACCTACGTGGTCACAGCACAGCTCAAAAGGCTGACGGACCGTGAACGGGAAGTGCTCCTTCTGGTGGGCATGGGTGCAGGAAATCGGGATCCTACGCGGGAGTTGGGGATCGCGGAGCGCACGGTGAAGGCGCACATTGCGCGGATCGTGGAAAAGCTGGAACAGCAGACGCGGCTGCAGGTCGCAGTGCTGGCCGTGCTCGCCCCACGAGAAGCTGTGCTCCGATCTGCTGTGCGAGTGCCGTGAGACCGGCATCTCGCCGGGGTTCTGACGGGGAGGTATGACCGTGCCCAGGGGGTCCACACAGGTGTGGGCCCCCTGAGCGCTGTCAGTAGTGCTCTTCGCGGTAGACGCCGTCGGCGTCGACACCACAGCCCCATTCGCCAAAGCTCGTGTTAGCCAGCTGCGTGTTGACGACGAAGGAGCCGGCCGCTGCGAGGGTGATCCTGAATGGATCGTCGTTATCGTCGGGCAGATTGTTCACGGCCAGCATCGGGAACTCCGCGGAGGTCAATGCCCGCTCATCGGCGATGAGGACGAGAGTGCTGTCGGGCCAGTCCTCGTCATCGCGCCCGATCCGCGACCGGATCTGATCCGCTGTGAAGCCCGCGTAGGCGCGGTTGTCGATGACGGTGAGCGACTCGTAGTGCTCCGAGCCTCCTTCTAGGGCCTGGAGCACGTGTGACCACTCGTCTGGCTGCTCGAAGGACGTCCGCACCAGGAGCGGACCGGCGGATTCCTCGATCGTGGAGGGGGACGGCTCGGGCTCGGCCCCCGTACGCTCGCCGGGAATGATCTGGATGAGGAAGCGGGGCTTCTTGCTGTCCGACGACCGGTCACTGGCGTGGACACGGATCAGATAGGGGCCCACGCCTGCGGTGGCGAGATTCATTTTGCGCAGCGGCTCGTAACCGCTGTCGCACAGGGCGAGGAAGCCGGTCGTGGAGGTCACGGTGATCTCTTCGACCGTGTCCCAGCCGCTTTCTGCTCCCGGGTCGTCTCCGGCGTAGAGGGTGACGATGGGGTTCTCCAAAGCGTTCCCGGCGTCGATGTGCAGCCAGTCCTTCTCGGCCGCCAGGAACCCGCGTCCGCGCGGCTGCTTGCCGGCGTCGGGGTCCATGACGGTCAGGTCGCCCCACTCCTTTGTCTTGATCGGCCGGGTGCGGCCTTCAAGGAGCGGCCAGTTGGAACGCTGCATGGAGAACCCCCATCGTGCTTGCTGTGCCTGCCGGTTACGTCCTGGAAGGGTAGACGGGACCTGCGGCAGGCGCGTTGCATGTCTTACTTGATGCCGACGTAGTAGCCGTCGCCGTTGAGGACGCGCTGGGCCTTGTAGAAGCCGCCGAGGCGGGCGCCGGCGCTGCGGTTGTCACCGGCGGAGATGATGCGGGTGCTGCCGCGGGCCGGGTTGCCGCCCTCCTTGCTGGCGGCGAACGGGTACTCGTCGCAGTCGTACTTCTTGGGGTCGGGGTTGTGCACCTTCGCGCACATGGCCTTGCGGTGGGCGTTGATGGTCTTCTCGTTCGTGATGCGGTGCAGCGGGGTGGAGGCGCCCGGGTGACCAGCGATCTTGCGCTGGGCATCGAGAATGTGGTTGGCGGACTGCTTCACCTTCGCGTCGCTGCGGGAGAGGCTGAAGACGGGGGATGCGGACGGGAAGACGCAGCCGGGGTTCTTGGTGCGCTGTTTGGGGCCCCAGAACGTGTCGTCGCAGCGGTACTTACCGGACTTGTAGGTGAAGCCGCCTGCTGTGTAGCCGGGCTTGGTGAAGGTGAACCGGTAGGAGGCCGGGCTGGCGAGCTGCTTCTTCTTCCCGACACTGGCGGCGTAGCCAATGGTTCCCTTGTGGGCTGTGCCGAGGGTGGACCCCTGCGGGAACTTGACGGCGGTCTTGACGCCCTTGCCGCCGCCGACGGACAGATTCATGCGGATGCCGCCGGCGTTGACAAGCCTGGCCTTGCCGACGGTGAAGCTCTCTGTCCACTTCAGCTTGTTGGTCTTCAGCGTCATGAAGTGCTTGATGTCGAAGGTGGCAGAGCCGACCGGCTTGCCGTTCTTGAGCAGGTCGAGGCGAGCGCCGACATCCATGCACATGCTGGTGCGTGTGAGGGTGATGGTGTTGATCCTGCAGCTCGCGGCGGCATCCGTGTTGGCGTAGACGTTCTTGACGGCCGAGGCCTGGGCAACGGTGATGCTGTACTTCTCCGGTGCGGCTTGCGCGGTCGCGGTGCTGATGCCGGTAAGGAGGAGGGTGCCGAGAGTGGCACCGATGACGGCCCTCCTGGACGCGCTGATGCGCATGAGTGTGTGTCCCCTCGTTGGTGGACGGACAGCACCTCGTCCCGGCTGCCGTCCGTGAGGCGAACACAATAGGCACTTCAGCGGTCATCGATCTATTGGCCGTTAGGACACTGCCTATTAGGACAAGTCGGGTTTTGGACACCATCGTTGACGGCGAGAACTGCAACAGCGGAACCCGCTCGGTGACACGGCTCCGAGTTATCGGCTGCCTCTAATTTCCGGCCCCGGCTCCTCACACCACCGCCCACCACCCCAACGTTCGCACCGTAGGGTTGGAGCATGCCGACCGAAGACAGCCCGCGCCTCACGGCCAAGCACTGGCAGGACTGCACGGACGTGTACGACTTCCTGGATCAGATCCGGCTCCGGCCCGGCATGTGGGTCCCCGGCAGCTCGCTCCCGCACCTGCAGTCCTTGCTCACCGGCTACCGGGCAGCGCTCGGTGTGCACGGCATCGAGGAACCCTTCGCCTTCTGGCCCGAGGACGACTTCAACCGCTGGCTCCAAGAGCAACGCGACATCGCCGGCTCCCTCACCTGGGCAGCCGAGATCGAACGCAACACCCCCATAGGCTCGACGCCGGTCGAGGAGTTCTTCCGCCTCCTGGACGCGTACCGGAGTGAATCCGCCCAGAACTCGGCACCGGGCGCTGCCTCGACCCGCTTTCCCGGCATCGAGTACATGGACAACACCTTCGTCACCCTTTTCTGGCGCCGACGGCTCCTCACGGAAGCCGAACTGCGGCTCGAAGAGTGCGGCTTCCGCGTCGTCCACCTCGCCGCGGGCGAATGGGCCTCCGAGCAGGACATGCACAGGGACGTTGCCGCCGCGCTGCAGTTCCCCGACTACTACGGCCACAACCTAGACGCGCTCAACGACTGTCTCGGCGATGTGGCCTGCTACGGCCCGTACGACGGCTCACCAGAGGGTACTGGGCTCGTCCTGTCCATCACCGATTACGACCACTTCACCGCCGCTTGCCCGCGAGCGGCCCAGGTCGTTCTGGACATCGTCGCCGACCAGGCCCGCCAGGCGGCGGTGCTTCGGCGCCGCTTCTTCTGCCTGCTCCACAGCAACGACCCGGATATCCAGTTCGAACCGGTCGGAGCCATGCCCGTCATGTGGAACAGCGACGAAGCGCTCGACGCCAAACGTCGGTGAAAACGCGGGGGTGCCTCAGGGGCACGCCTACTGAGGTTTTCAAGGCGGGGTCGGTGGGTTGACGGCCAGTCTTGTGGCGGTGAGACAGCCGTCGATGAGACGGGGCCGGAGTTGGATCCTGCGTAACTCGCTGCGGAGCTTGCGGTCGAGGTCGTCGGGGGTGGTGAATGCGGTGTTGGCCATTGCTCTGCGCACGAGTGACCAGACAGCCTCGACCGGATTCAGGTCGGGTGCATACGGCGGAAGCCGGACGGTGGTGAGCCAGTCGTGTTCGGCCTCGTACCGCTTCAGCCCCGCGGCCAGATGGGTGTTGAGATTGTCCCAGACCACCACGATCGGTCCGTCGAGCTGGATGTGTGCCCGCACCAGGAGGTCGCGATAGTCCTGCCAGGAGAAGCTCTTGCGGGCGCCCTTGAGCAGGAGGTGCGTGCGGGGCCGGTGGATGACACGGCTCTTCTCGCCGGCCTTGTAGCAACACAGCGCGGCAACCGAGGTCCGGCGGCGGGACCTGCCACGCACGCGGATGACGGGGGTATGCCCGCGCCGGCCCCAGGTACGGGCACGGGGCGGCGTCATCGAGAAGCCGGCCTCGTCCTCGAAGACGATCCAGGCCCCAGAGGCCGCCGCGAGCCTTTTACCCGGGGCCACACCTCCTTCTTCCACAGCTCCACCGCGTGCTCGTCACGTTCCAGTGCTCTGCGGGCGGGCGCCTGCCAGGACCAGCCGTGCCGTTTCAGTAGCCGCCACACCGTCGCCACCGACACGCTCACTCGCAGCCGACGGCGGATCACTACCTGGACCCGGACCAGGGTCCAGCGTTCGTCTTCGAAGCCGTGCGTCGCAGGGCCTTTGCCGAGTTCCTCCTCCAGCACGCCGAACTGGGCATCGGTGATGGTCGGTGAGTTCGCCGGACCCGCGGAACGCAGGCCCTCCATGCCGCCCTCGCGCCAGGCCCGACGCCAGCGTTCCACCGACCGCACGCTCACTCGCAAGTCCTTCGCGATCACCAAGGTCTTCTCACCCGCCGCGAACCGCTGCCCGGCCTGAAGCCGGATCTCCTCACGAAACGCCCGACGCTCAGCGGTCAGGCCCCCACCCTCCGAATACCTCACCCCACCGGCATACCGCAGGAATTAAGAACCGTCACCACCCGACGACAACACGAAAACCTCAGTAACCGCTGCGGGGCCCTTCCCGACCATGTCGATGCTGGACGCATCCCCGAACAGCGTGAGCGGAGACACTGAGGTGCGACACCTGACGCCCGTGTTCGCCCTTGGAGCACTCCATCGAGGGAAGGAGATCGAGCAGTTCCTCGGCGGCATCGAACGCGACGGCCGCCAAGGCGTTCGCTGGATTGCCATCAGCCCCGACCGCTCGGGCGTCACCGTCTATCTCAACGAAGTCGTGGACGCCGGCACCGACACTTTCCACGACGTCACCGAGTTCCCGCCCCTGGACCCGGACGAAGAGAGCTGGGGACGGGAAATCGCCGTCCTGGCAACTCCCGAGGAAGCCCTCCAGGTGGCCGTTCAGGAGTTCGGAACGGATCCCGGACGCTGGGTCAATCAGGGCATTGTGTGCGACGGATACCGTGACTTCCGGATCGCTCGTAAAGCCCAGAGTCCGACGCAACCGTGACCTCGAGTCAGCCCCGGCATTGCCTCGGAATGTGGTCAGGCCTGGCCATCCTCGTCGAGCGCCACGAGCAGTTCGTCGACAAGTGCGTGGTGCTGTTCCCGTTCGCCATTGCGCGCCGGAGTGGCGAGGACCAGGGTCTTTGCCAGACCAAGGTCTCCCGGCCCAGCGCCCAGCAGTTCGCGGGTGACGATGATGGAGTCCATCACGCCGATGCCACGCGCGCTGAGCATCGACTGGATCGCCGACATCTCCGAGCCTGTCGCCAGCAGGGGGCGGAGCTCGTCGGTCAAGGCCGAGAGCCGGATGGCCCGTTCGGCGTCGAGTCCAGAGAGTGCCATCGCTCAGCTCCCGTCCTTTGCCGGTACGGGTTCGTCCGCCGTGTCGGCCATGACGAGGCCAGCGCTGACGGCCTGCCTGTCGTCGATCCCGACATGCCGCAGGAAGGCCCAACGGTCCAGCTGAGTGCATGCCCAGTTGGGGTCGTATGCCGCGGTGGGCAGCTGGGGGATGCGCTTGCGGCCCGTTTCGTCCAACCGATACTGCTCCTCGAATGCGGTGCTCCACGCTTGGACAGCGGGGGTGTACCGCTCTCGGGCCTCTTCAGCGCTGATATCCAGGTAGGCCGCGACCTGTGCCCAGGAGCTGCCGCGTTCGACTTCGTAGACGACGGCCGAGTTCAGAGTCCGCTCAGCCAGTTCGATGAGCTGTCGGGCTTGGCTGACGCGACCGGCGAGTCCGGTATCAACATCGCTTCGAGTACCCACCAGCCCGGCGGCGCTGTCCCCTACCTCTGTGGCGTGGTCGGCAAGTACGAGCCGGGCCAGTCCTTCACGGGAGTACGCGGATTGGTCATGGTCGTAGGGGGTCGGCTCGCTCATGAGGGACAGAATTCCATGTCCACGTGTTCTGCGGGTACTGAGTATTCACGGCCGACTACCCCATGAACGGGCCGATTCACCACAAGGCGGGAACCTGCCCTGTTTCGGCGCTGCCTGGCACAGGTTCGCCGGAACATGTGCACTTTACTGAAGGTCTTGTTCGAGGTCAGGATGATCGAGCCCTTCTCGTAGCGCTTTGAGATCACCTCGAAGACCAGGTTCGCCTCGGCGCGTTCGAGGGGCTGGTAGCCGGCCTCATCAACCACGAGGACGCTGGGCCGCAGGTAGGTGCCGAGCTTGTTGACCAGCCGTCCGGCGGTTTCGGCGGTCTTGAGGTTGCGGACCATGTCGTCGGGGGTCGTGATGTAGATCGAGTAGCCGGCCCGGCAGGCTGCGACGGCCAGGGCGACGGCGATATGCGTCTTGCCGACCCCGGGAGTTATAAACGGGAGCTGAGCCCCTCTCTTCTCTGTCTGCAACGAGCGTCACGCCAGGGCCAGCGTTGCGGCCGGCGCGGCGTGCTCAGGACATGCAATTCGTCGAGCACGGTCGGGGCGACGGGATACCCGTCCTCAAGGACGGCCGGGGGCCGTGGAGGGATTCAGCGTTTGACGCGGTTCGGATGTTTGACAGCGGCCAGTTGAAATCCCAGATAGCGGGGAGCTGGCCGGCCGTGTGGATGGCTACGGAGTGTGAAGAGCTGTCTAGGCAGTCCGAGCGAGATCCATGATCCAGTTGGTGCGCCAGGTGGTTCCGCCGTCGTAGGAGAACGCCTGCTCCCAGCGCGGGGCCTTCGGGTTGCGGGTGGTCCACTGGAAACGGACCTTGACCTCGTGCCCACCGAGGACGTCGTCGCAGAAGAACGTGCCGACGCCCTCGGTGAAGGAGCCCTCCACGTACGGGTCCAGGTGCCCGGGTCGACCGCTGGAGGCCCACCAGATCCGCCACACCTTGGCCTCCGGGTCGAACTGCCGCAGTGTGAAACCCTCGAAGGATTCGGCGAAGATCCGATCGACATGCCCGAGTCCGCCAAGGACTGGCTCCGCCGACGCTGTGGCATCGAACTCGATCCACTCCTCGCAGGTGGGGTCGGTGACGTCCACCAGCTTGCGATTGCGTACCTGCCAGTCGCCGAAGATGAAGTCGAAGTCGGAACGCCCGTCGGCAAGCACGGCAGAACTCACGGCAACTACCCCCAAGGTGCTGCGCTGCTGGTCTCGTTCGGGCAGCGCTGAGGCCGAAACGGTACGTTTCCACTCGGCCGCACAGGCAACATCTTGATCAAGAAGTCGTCACGGTATGTGACACATTCGCTGGCCGTACGGAACTTGAAGTGGCCGCTCGCAGATGGCGAGAACGGCGAAGCCGAGAAGGACGGGTTCGAGGAAGCGTGACGTCATCTCGATGTCTTCTCCGGTGGTGGTGAGGTTCTGGTCAAAGGTTTGGAAGTCGACGGAGTTGATGGCGGCGCGTGTGGCCTTCGCGGCCCGCTCGGCGGTGAACCGGCTGTCGGCGGAGTCGGTGACAGCCGGGGCGGGGTTCGTGTGATGAGGGCCAGAGTCTGTCCGGTGGCGGGGAGGGTGCCGGTGGTGCAGGGTTTCCGGTCGTTGGTGGGCAGACCCCACATCATCAGCGTCAGGACAGTGGCGGTCATGGCCAGGGCAAGCTAGGACAACGCGCGGGAGGTCCGCAGACCGTAGCCGGGCAGGGCCCAGTACCCGGTGAGTAGGCCGCGCTCCACTCGGCTGCGCCAACGGTCCAGGCGCCGCATCTCCGTTTCGGCGTAGTAGAAGTCGGCGGCGCCGGGATGACCTTCCCGAAGACCCGATAGAGCTGGAGCGCACTGCCTGGACGGCGATCCAGGAGAACCAGCAGGCCTCCGGCCGCTTCTGTTCAGAGGGCCTCGGCGAGGTCATCGGTTTGGTCGGCCAGGTTCTGCGCGGTGCCCGGTCTGCGGAGGTGCTCTCGGCGGGCTGCTGCCAGGAGCGCGGTCACAGTTGCTGGCTCAGCGCCGGTCACGGTGGCGATCTGATCGATGCTCAGTAGCAGGTTGTCGTGGAGCAGGGAGGTGCTCTCGGCTGCCGTGAGCGTGTGGCCGCTGCGGTGGGCGACGGCCCTGGTGTGTTTCTCCCAGGCCCAGGCGGAGGGGCGCGGTTTGGTGACGATGGTGGTCCAGCTGCTGGCTATGAGATCGAAGAGGTGGGAGGCGGCGAGCCGTGCCTCTTCCGGGGTGAGGAGGGCTGCGGCGTAGGCGTGGTAGGCGGGGCGGTGCAGATCGTAGAAGGCGTAGAAGGCGTTCGTGAGCAGGGTGGGTCGGACGGGCTTCATGGTCCTGTTCCTGATGGTCAGGGTCAGAAGGACTCGGCGCGGAGGGTGCTGATCTTGGCGCTGGCGCGGGCCTGGCGCCGGACTTGGGCGTTGAGTGTGCTGGTCTCGGCGTTGGCGTGGGCCTGGCGCCACAGTGGTCGGATGGTGTCGGGCAGGCCGTGGAGGACGGTGGTGAGCCGTGCGACCACCTGCCACACGGGGACGCCTGGGCCGTCGAGCGCCTGTCGTAGCTCGGTAGCGGTGATGTGTTGCGCGGAGGCGAGGAGCGTCTCGTCGCTTGGGGATCCGGCAGCGTAGTGGAGGGCTTGCAGGTAGGTGCGCAGGGCCTGGACGGGTTCTGCGGCTGAGGGGCGTACTCGGGCGGCTGTTTCCCAGAGGGGTTTCATCAGAGCGGAGTTGCCCCCGCACGTATCGGAGATGGCCTTGACGTGCTGCCAGGAGACGTCGCGCTGGCCGGAGAGTATGCGTGATACGTAGGACGGGTGGATTTTCATGCGGTCGGCGAGTTCCCGCTGGGAGATGTGCGAGCCGTTCCACATGAGGGTGAGCGCGCTGGCCAGACGCTGGCGTGGCTGGCGCAGCGGGTTCGGTGTATCCGGCAGGTCGGCTGCGGTTTGGTTGTCCGGGGTGGTGCGGCGCGGTCGGTGACGTGATGTCAGGGCCTGGTCGACGATGTGCGGGTTGTATTTCTTGCGCAGCCGGTCCTCGGTGCGCTCCAGGATTTCCGCGAGTTCGCCGAGCGGTTCGCCCTGGGAGCGTTGGCGTACGACGAGGGCTCCGATCGCTTCCTGCGTCAGGCTCTTGATCGCGACGACGCGGTCGAGCAGTTCCGTTGTCGGGGTGGCGATGCCGTAGGCGCTCTGCATCAGTTCTTCGGAGAGTGCGGTGAGGTCCTCGGCGATGTCGCGGACGGCTTCGGTGCAGCGGGTGGCGCGATCGGTGTCGACGCAGGGCGCGGAGCGGGCGGGCCGTGCGGGGCCCGACTGCGAACGGATAGACACGGGTGACCTCTTTCGGGGGTGCCGGGGCGGGTATCTGTGCCTGCCCGCCCGCTGACGCGGTGGCGATCTGTGCTGCGGCCGTGCGGCGGGAGGTGGTGTTCCCGCCGCACGGCCTGTCAGATCAGCGTCGGCGGATTCGCCGGTAGACCAGCGAAGATCCGTGAGAGGCCGTCAGGAGAAGCGTCAGGAACGGCAGCACCCGGGGCAGAAGGAGGCCCGGGATCGCGAGAAGAGGCAGGGAAAGCGCGACGACGAGCAGGTTTCCCCGGACTGCGACAGCCATGACAGACATGGCATCTCTCTCCCGCGTTTGAACCGGGTGCGGGAAAGGGATGATACGTTCACGGCGCAGTTTCCGTGCAATTGCAGAAGCACGTGCAGGGAGACGGGTTCGGTGTCGGTGAAGAATCACGAGGGGATTCCCTTCGGGGTCGGAGCTGACGCGTGAGAAGCGACAGACCCCGGCGAGGCGACCAACCAGTAGCCGGGGTCTTTGCTTGCCCGGCTTAGAACCGGGAATCGGACAGTACTACCTTCCGCAGGCAACTAGTGCCACAAAGTAGCGTCGTGGGCATAGGTACCCATCCCCCACTTAATGAACGCTCAACTACTGTCCTGCACGAAACAGTCCGGTAAGTGATCAAAATCGGTCAACAGAATCGGGCATGCGTGGCGAAGGCCCTGAATTCGCCCAGCCGGAAGTGCGCCCGCGTGCACGGGCCCTACCCCCATTGCGACAACCGTGCGCCCTCCACCGAAACGCTCGAAGATCCACAAGTTTGTCAACAAATCGTTGCGTCACCCGCGGATCCCCGTGCGGGTGATTCCCGCCCACCAGGCGAACCGCGGCGACGCCGCCCCGCGTCGGGCCAGGCATGGACAAGATCGACGCACAACACGTAGCCGAACCCGGACTCGTCGTTCTCGACATCACCGCGGCCGACGAATCAACCGCCCTGCAGACCATGACCGAACTCAGCCAGCTCTGGGCGACTTCCGGCGTCAGCCCCGTCCAGCGCACACCCGGCGAACCCGGCATCCACACACGGCTGTACGCGAACCTCCGGCACTACGACAGCGATGGCACCCAAGATCCGACCCCGTGAAGGCCAGCGTGGAGAGCACTACCGCAGGGGCAGAAGTGCCGCAGCGGCGTCGTACTCCTGGCACGCCCCGCCGCCGGGTCCGCGCAGCGCGGTGAGCGCCTGGTCGAGATCGATTTCCCGCCCGGCCTCTCCCGCGACCTCGCAGTCGTGGACGTGAACCATCTGGCCCCGCGGTCGGCGGCGGTGGTCCAGCACGCTCACCACACGCCATCCCCAACGCGGCCCGGCCGGAACCGGCACGGGAGACGGCGGCAGAGGATGGGTCGGCACAGGGTCGTACGACACTCCGTCAACGGGTCGTACCCGGTCCGGTGGCAGCCACATCCGCAACTCCGCGGGCACGGCGTCGACGGCGCCATCTGTGTTGTGCCACAGAAGAAGTACCACCAGGTAGCGCCAGGTCCCGTTCTCCATCTGCCGGCGGGATTCCAGGACTCCGGTGAGTTCCTGTTCTCTGGGGTGGGCGGGGCTGTGGTGTGACGTGGTGCGGGGCGGATTCGGTGCTCATCGTCTAGGCAGAGCGAGTACCGGCGGGCTCCTCGGCCGGTCGAGTGCTTGAGTGCCATCCGGGCCTCCACCAGGTCCTCGCCACCGAGCGTCTCCCAGAAGGAGTGGGTGCTCACCAGGATGGTGAGATCGCGTAGCTGGAGGTGCAGGCCCTCGACCTGTCACGCAGGCCGGCCGCGACGGACGACTTCCCCGAGGCGCTGTTGCCGCGGAGCACGATCAGGCGCGTGTCCTGCGTTCCGACCGTGCCCGGCACGCTCTGCGTCACGTGTCGTCGCCCGCGATGCTCAGCTGCATCCGGGTCTCGTGGAAGTGCTCCCAGTCCATGACCAGGCGGAAGCGCCGGTGGGCCTCCAGGCGCTCGGCGTCGGCGGGCTCCTGGCCGCGCTGCACGTGGGCGTCCCCAGACTCCACGAGCTCCGCGAGGGCGAGACGGACGTCGTCGGCGTCCTGGCCGGTGGCGGCCGCCAGGCGGTCCAGGGAGGTGAGGACCTCCTGCGGTTCACCCAGATCGTCGACCAGATGGTTGATGAGGGTGTTGACGAGCGGCCCGGTGCGCAGCGTCCAGCGGATCTTGTCGAGGCGCTGGCTCTGTTCGGAATCCAAGGGGAGCAGGTCGCCGGGCAGCGGGAGCGCGGCGGGCATCGACCACCGGGCGCCGTCCGGTGTCTCCGCGCGGCTGGCCAGGCCCCACGTCAGGTAGAGCTCGGACAGGTCCCGCACCGTTGTGGGCACCGGGTAGCCAGCAGCCGTCAGCATGGCGCCGAACTGCTCCCAGCGCCGCGCCTCGCACGCCTCGCGGCCTTCCGGCGCTTCCTCGTAGTCCCACTCCTCATCAGGCCACGAGAACGTGAGCGCTCCATCGAGATCGCCGCCGATCATGTCCCAGTGGCCGTCGAAGATCTCCTGCACCAGGTCGTCCAGCGAACCGGTGCAGCCGGGCTGGCTCGCGGTCCCGATCAGCATCGTCAGGGGGAAGCCCTGGCGGGGCAGCACGTGGTCCCAGCCCGAGACGAACCAGTCGTTGTGCATCGCCATATCCCGGCGCCGGCCGGGCACAGACGGGTTCTCAGTCATCCGCAGCTCTTCCTCGAAAACGGGCCCAACGCTCGCAGCGTACGCACTGTGGTGCGGGGAGCGTTCCTACTCCAGGCCGGGAAGTTGCGGGTCGTCAGCGCGGGGTCAGGGCGCGCCTGGCCGTGTTGATGATGTGGTGGGCGTCGGCCCCGTAGACGGCAGATTCCTGAAGGGTGTTCCAGACGCGCAGGTAGGTGGCGACGCTGGCCACGTCGTCGATCCAGAGTTCCGCGTGCCAGTCTTCGACGATGGCCAGGCGTTCGTCATAGATCCAGAAGCTGTTGCCGGGGAAGATCTTCAGCGAGGCGCTGAACGGGATGATCCCGAGTTCGACGGTGTCCAGGCCGATGGCCCCCGCCAGATGATGGAGCTGCGAGGCGAGTACGGGCGGGGGGCAGACCAGAGAGCGCAGCGCCCCCTCCCACATCATGATCCGATACTTCCTGCCGCGCTGGTACAGACCCTCCTGGCGCTGGATCCGGGCACGTACTGCGTCCTCGGTGTCGCGGGGGGAGCGCATGAGTTCGGAGTGGCGGGTGAAGACGTGGCGGGCATAGTCCGGGATCTGCAGCATGCCGGGGATGAGGCAGTTCTCCCAGATGGTGAGGACCTCCGTCCGCTCCCCCTCCGCCGCTGCCGCGTCCTGCACCGTCTTGTGCCCTGCCGCGAGCTGCCGGCGCCATGAGCGAATGTGCGACTCGAATCCTCTGAGCCGGGCCAGGAGTTCGTCGTACGTCTCGGGCTGCCCGGTCCCCTGTGCCCACGCGCGAAGGTCTTCGGAGGTCGCGGTCTGGCGGCCGTTTTCCAGCTTGCTGACCTTGACCTTGGACCACCCCGGGCCGAGGCGGGTCGCGAGCTGCGTACCGGTGAGCCGACCCTCAGGGGCGGTGAGCCGCAGTTCCCGGAGCCGAATTCCGAGATCCTCACGCGCCTGCTGATAGTCCGTACCCACCGGTGCTCACCTGCTCTACTCCCCCGCTGCCATCCGCGCCACGAACTCCGGGTACGGGAGGGCATAGTGCATGGCGGCGTCACGCCACCGGTTGTACTGGTTGACCCGTGCGGGCTCCGAGATCAGCTCCACACCCGTCAGGTTCTCCGCCTCGTCCCAGAGGCACACGGCGACGATGTGTGAGTCGAAGATCCAGAAGTCTTCGTCGGGGAGGTTGTGGCGTTCGGCGTCCGCGCGCCACATGTTGCGGACGTCCTCACCCAGCTGCTCGTTGTGTTCGGCGTGCGCGAGGAGGTAGCGCTGTCCCTCGGTCGGCGGGTCGTCGACGATGCGCACCCGCGCGACGCTCGCGCCGTCTGCGGTCTTGGCGGTGATGGTGTGGGCCCACGGTGAGGCCATGTCCCACGTAGGCGTCTCGCCCCGTACGAACTGCTGGTAGGTGCTGGTCGCCCTGTCGACGGCGTAGCCGCGGGCCATCTCCAGGTGCCATGCGCTGTGCCGGAAGTTCTCGAACATCCGCGCAAACTCTTCGGGGGTGAGGATGCGCGGCTCTTCCTCGCGATCCTTCGGTCCGAAGTCGATGAGGGTGTTGCGCGGGATGACGACCGGGATCTCGTCTTCGTCGATGTGCTGGAGCTGGGCGAGCGCCTCGGGGTCGGTGAGGCGCGGCCCGTGCACGATGATCTCGCCCGTGTCCAAGTCCTCATGCACTGCGGGGCAGGAACCGCCGCCGCTTCCCGTGCCGTTGAAGCGCAGTCGTCGCGCCATGATCAGTTCCTTTCGTCGAGGACTGATCCATCCAGCATCACCGAGGCCAGTGCTCTCCGTACTGACTTTGGCAGGCCCTCATGGATAACATCGCGCAACTCCGTCAGGGGGTCAAGAAACTTCGAGAAACTCCCCTGGCGCTCCTCAACCTGCCGTCCGTAGCGTCGATTTCATGGCTACTGGACACGACCGCGATGCGATCGACCCGTACACCGCGACCGAGACCCTGCGCGAGGCGCTCACGGCGGCCGGCATCGTGCTCCCGTCCCTGGGTACCGACGGCGCATCGCCCTACCTGGGCCTCGTCACTCTGGGGAGCATCCGGGCCGACGTGGCCCTGAAGCTCGCCGACACGCTGCGCCGAGGGTCCGCATGACCCAGCAGCCGCCCCCGGACACCGGCGCCCTGGTCCTCGACACCGCCTCGCCCGCACTGCGGCTCATTGACCTCGGGCGGGTGCGCTCCGACGTCGCCGCCCGCCTCGCCCAAGCGATCCAGACAGGAGTCCGCGCGTGAACGGATCCGAGAAGCCGGCAACGACACTCAGCCACGGCGAACTGCCCTACCCCCGCGGCACTCTCGTCAGAGACACGATCTCGGAACGCACCGGTCTGCTCACAGGCGTCCTCGAGGAACGGCTCAAGAAGACGGGCAACCTGGTCAGCCGACAAGCGTTCATGGTTCCGGAAGGCGGCGGCCTCGAATGGGACACACCACTGGAACGCGTGAGGCCCGTGGACCCCGGAACCACCGCATAGACCCGGCCCACCGGTGAACTACCCGCGGCATGACGGGCTACAGCTCGGAACGCGGACCCGTGACCATGTGTGGTCCCGTGCGGGCCAAGGGACCCACCCCGATGCCCGAGCCACTGCGCCAGGCAGTTCACCAGCTCGTCTCCGAAGTGTCATGAACTGCGAAGAGGTGCTGCGCTACACCGAGCCGGATCTCGCACGCGACTGGAAGCGGATGACGCTGTACCGGGCCACGAATGCGGCGGACACCATGGACATGGTGGCCATGCTGATGGCCGCGTACTGCGAGCACACCGCCATGGCCCCCCACACGCTGCAGAGTTACGTCCGGGTCGGGCAGCAAGAGATCCGGTCACGGCTCGCAGGAAGAGGACCGCGCACACGTGACGGGCCTGGTGGGCGAGGCGCTCTCGTACGAGGCGATGCGAGCGCCGTCGAACCGGATGCGGCACGCTCGGGGCCAGCGGCAGGTCGAGCAAGCGCAGCAACCTGAGGACGACCCGCAGAAGCTGTTCACCGAGGCGTGCCCGCACGGGCTGAAGGCACAGCTGTGCGACGATGTCGACTCGCTGGACAGCTACCTGCCGCCACAGGTGGCGCAGTTGGCCCGCAGGGTGGCCGAAGCTCTCGAAGTACCGGAGCTGGCCGCAACGTAATGCCGGGGCCGGGCCGTCTCCCGGGGGCAGGGAGGCGAGGACGGCGCCTTCGTGGAGGTTGGCGGCCGTGAGGGGGTCGTCTGTGGGGGCCGCTTTGACGAAGAAGCGGCGCCCGTCGGCAAGGGTCAGGGCGGCGGCCAGCTGGTGGCCGAAGCCGCCCGCAGGGGTGACGGCATCCGTAATGGGGGAGCCGAGGGAGGTTTTGAGGCGGGTCCGCAGCGGGGCGGGGACGTCGGTCCATCGCAGACGGCCGACGGGAGGGAGCACAGGCATGGAGGCAACTCACAAAGGGGGGGTGACGGGTGAGGGGCGCGGGGGTAAGCGCCGACCCGGACCGAGTGAGGTGGTGCCTCAGTGGTCCAGACCGGCGCTTGGCGCCTGTCGCCGCATCGCGCGCATGCCTTGAGTCCCTTGGAAGTCAGGAAGGACACCCGTTGTGCGGGTGTCCTTCCACTGTAGCGGGACGGGTGGGTCAGTTCGCGGGGATCGGGGTCAGGTGGTGCAGGAGGGAGGGTCCGATGCGGGTGTGATCGGTCAGGAGGTGGCGGGCTCCGGCCGTGTGGAGTGCGGCGGGCGGGTGCCAGCCCCAGATGGCGCCCAGTGCGAGGACGCCGGCGGCGCGAGGCCGACTGAGTGACTGCCAGAATGATCCGTTGCGCCAAATGGTTCGTTACTTCGTTTCAGGGGGCTCTGCTTGAGCGGCTATGTACGGCGTCGGAGGAACCTGTTCAACATGTCTGGTCCTTCGGCGGCGATGACGCTGGGAGGGGTGGTGACTGCGCCCGCGGTCACCAGCATCTTCAAAGACCGGGACGGCAAGGGGAAGGGTCTGATGCAGGGTTGGGTGACAAGTTCAGTCACGCGGCCTGGAGGGCCGGTGTGGTCATGACGGTTTCGAATTCGACAGGGGTCAGTTGAACCGTTCCGGGTTTGATCGAGGCTCGATCTTTTGGAAGGATCGAGTCCGTTATGGCGAAGCAATACCCCAAGGAGCTCAAGGAGCGGGCCGTGCGTCTGGTCCTGGAGACTCGTGATCAGTACAAGACGGAGTCCGCGGCGATCCGGTCGATCGGCGCGAAGCTCGACATCGGGCCGGAGTCCCTGCGGAACTGGGTGCGGCAGGCCGAGGTCGACGCCGGTGCTCGGACCGGGACAACGACCGAGGAATCCGCCCAGCTCAAAGCCCTCAAGAAGGAGGTCGCCGAGCTGAAGCGGGCGAACGAGATCTTGAAGGCGGCGGCGAGTTTCTTCGCGGCCGAGCTCGACCGGCCACACACACGCTCGTAGCGTTCATCGACGAGCACCGGGACCGCTTCGGCGGAGTCGAGCCGATCTGCAGGACGCTCACCGAGCACGATTGCAGCATCCACCCGTCCACCTACTACGCACACAAGAAGCGCCCGCTGTCAGCCCGTGCCATGCGGGACGCGGAACTGGCTCCGTTGATCGTGGAGATATTCCGGGACAACTACAGCGTCTACGGGGCCCGCAAGATCTGGGCCGAGCTGAAGCGGCAAGGTCATCAGGTGGCGCGGTGCACTGTTGAGCGCCTGATGAAAGCCGAGGGCCTCACGGGGGCGGTGCGCGGGAAGAAGATCGTCACCACCAGGGCGGACAAGGAAGCCGACCGGGCGCCGGACCGGCTGGGCCGGCAGTTCGTGGCCAGCGCCCCCAACCGGGTGTGGGTCGCCGACTTCACCTACGTGGCCACCTGGTCCGGCACCGTCCACGTCGCGTTCGTCGTGGACACCTTCTCCCGCCGGATTGTCGGCTGGTCCGCCGCGACGAACAAGCAGACCCCGCTGGTGCTGTCCGCACTCGAGATGGGCCTGTGGCAACGTGACCGCGCGAACACCCCTGTGATGGCACGGGAGTTGATCCATCACTCCGATGCCGGTTCGCAATACACCAGCTTCCGGCTCGCCGCCCACCTGGCGTCCGAACAGATCGCGGCCTCCATCGGCACCGTCGGCGACGCCCTGGACAACGCCCTGATGGAATCGACCATCGGTCTGTACAAAACCGAGCTGATCAAACCGCAGCGTCCCTGGAAGGCCCTGAGCGACGTCGAGTTGGCCACGGCCGAATGGGCCGACTGGTACAACCACCGACGACTCCACGGTGAAATAGGACACGTCCCACCAGTCGAATACGAAGCCACCTACTACCAACAGAACACCCAAGAACCGCAGGTCACAGCCACAATCTAGAGTCTCTACCGAACCCGGAACGGTTCAATCTGAGATGAGTCAAGATGGCCCCGGTATGCCTTGCGGAGCGCGAGCGCCACGGGCTTCTCGTCCAGCATCCGGTAGGCGTGCGACCGCGAGACCCCCTGATCCGCACACCACTTCCGGAAGGACCGATAGGTCTGGCCCGGTGCGTCGGGATCCTCGATGTCCTTGAACGCCTTGCTTTGGTGCATGAGCTGAACGGCGGGTCCGGCCCACCTGAAATAGATCTCCCGCGCGGGGCCCTTCGTCTTCTCGTACACCCGCCGCGCCTCGAAGATGCGCCGTTGGCACGCTTCGATGATTTCGGCATGCGGGGCATCACTCTGGACGAGCCGAAGAGGATCAGAAAGCGCGCTTCGACTGCACCAGTGACCGCCGATCCCGGCTGGTGCTGTTGGCGGTCTGGGGACGGCGTTGCACTCGGAGCGGCCGGGTTCAGAGGGCGGCCGCGCGGCGGCGCACGACCACGGCCTGGATGCCGAGGGTGACGGCCAGGTAGAGATAGATCGTGGAGAATCCGAGCACACCGGCCTTGGCCGAGTGGTCGATCCACGCGTCCATGCCGAAGTGCACGGCCATCGAGACCAGCCACAGAACCACGGTGATCATCGTGCCCTTGCAGAAGGCCTCCCCGGCCGGGCCACGCCACACCTGCATGGTCAGCGCCCGCACGGCTCCGAAGGCGGCGGCGACCACGAAGCTCAGGCAGACGATGGTCAGGGTGCCGGCGGACAGCGGGTGATGGGTCGTCACCGACTTCACTCCGAACACCATGGCGGCCACGCCGAGCACCACGAGCACTCCGAGGAGGACAAGCGGCACGGACCTGCCCATCGGACGCGCGCGCAGTTGTCGGGTTATGAGCAGCGCCAGGATGACGAGACCGATCAGAGCGCTGGTGGTGTTGTTCACGCGCGGAACCTCCTAGGTTCTTTCTTCGCGTCCGGCCGCGGACCCGCTGTGCGCAAAGCCGCGACGGTGAGGAGCAGGTTATCCAATAAGGCAGCGATCTCGCCTGCCCTTCCTTGCCACACAGCGTTTTTTCCAACCCTGGTTCCAGATCTTCTCCACCCCGGGGTGGAGGCGCGCCCATGCCGCCCTCCCCTAACCTCGAAGGGCCGCGGTTCACGTGGTGAGGGGCCGAAAAGGAGCGTCCGAAAAGTAGCGCACCATCAGAGGACGAATGAGTGCGTCGGCCGCTTCCTGCCCTCGGAACCGGGTCGCCCGCCCCCCGTCGGGCGGCCCGGCTACGGGCCGGCAACCTCAGACCGCACTGCCGGAAGGTAAATCTGTCGACAAGCCTGTGGCAATGTCACGCAAAGCCAAGGCGGTCGACTGGCTAAGGGCTGTCCCGTAATTCCTGGCGGGCGCACGACGACAGCTACGGCACCTCGCGGCGTTGTCGGAACGCCCGAATACATCCAGTATTCGGGCGCCCCTCCGCCTTGCGATGCACCGCATCTGACGCCGTGCGCTGATCCACCAGGAATTACGGGACAGCCCTTAGGTGCAGGCCGCGACAAAAGTGGACCTGACCTGGAGAAGGCTCTTTCCTGTCACCCCACGTAATCGAACGACTACACTAATCTCCTTGCTTTGCGATCAAAGTGAGCCTTAGCGTGGGCCCTGGTCCGGTTCCGGCGTCGGGCGATCCCCGTGCCGCCAATGACTAACTGGGGGAAACAATGCGAGCGACCGGTTTTTTTGCGACCTTTTGCGGACGGCCTGGCCGCACTACCGAGCACTTGCTGCTCTTCTGATCGTCGGTCCTTCACGCAGACATAGGCGACAGGGCCGGAAATCGGAACCGCCCAGTCCTCGGCGGTTCACTGAATCCATGGCCCATACCGTGTAACGGACATCTACATCCCAAGCCGCCGAAATCACCCCGTCAGTTTGCCGTCGGGGGATGAATTTCCGCCGTACGGGACACATTGGTGGCGTCGCCTGCTCCTCCAGAAAGAAACGTTGTGTTGAACCGGGAAACCGCAAATTCCGGCTAGACCACGAAACGGGGAATAGCAGATGGAAATAAATAGACTCCATGTTGTCATCGCGACAGCCCGCAGAGCCGCAGGCTGGAGTCAAGAGGCACTGGCGGAGCGCTCCGGAGTCAGTGTCAGAACCATTCGCAACCTGGAGTTAGCCTCGAAGTTTCATGACAGTCCGCCGACGGAGTCGGTGGGCCGTTTTCGTGCCGTGGGCTGAAGCTGTGCAGGCCGAGGGCCCGAGTGTCGTCTCGGGGTGGCGCCGGGTTCCACTGCTCCGGGTGTCGAGCTGCTGTCGTAGGGACGGGAAAGTTGCTGGTCATCCGGGGTTCGGCAGGAGCGCGAGCCGCTCGAGAGCGGCGGTGATGTGGCTGGTCCAGGGCCAGTGCCGGGCCAGGCGGAGGATCCGCCGGCGGCCGGTGGTGACGAGTTGTCCGGCTGCGGTGAACAGGCGGAGCCGTAGTCGGCGGGGTTCCCAGAGGCGGGCCTTGCCGGTCAGTGCGAGCATCGGCATCCAGGCCAGCAGGTCGAGGGCGATCTGCACGATCTCCAGCCAGACCTGGTTCTGGGCGGTGCGGTGCAGGGGCAGGTTGCGCAGGCCGGTGGCCCGGGCGGCCCGTATGCGGTCCTCGGCCCGGGCCCGCAGCCGATGGCGGAGCTCGAGTTCGGCGATCGGCTGGCCCGGCGTGTTGGTGGCGAAGCAGGTCAGCCGCATGCCGTCCGCGTCCGTGAGCCGCAACTGGGCCCCAGGATGCGGCCGTTCCTTGCGGACGATCAGCCGCATCCCCTTGGGCCAGCCGTCCAGGACGTCACCGGTGAGTTCGGCGACCCAGGCACCGTCGCGGATCTCGCCGTCTGCCTCGGCGGCCGCTGCCCAGGCCGATGCCGGAACCTTGAGAACGTGCTGGTGGATCGCCTCGGTGATCACCATGCCGACCGAGTAGGACAGCCACCGTCCCCGTTGGGCGAGCCAGGCGACGAAGTCGTGGGTGCCGCCCGCGGAGTCGGTGCGTATCAGGGTCCGGCGCCCGCGCCGGTACTTCTTCGGCAACTGAGTCAGGGCCAGTTGAGTGGCATTGATGTGGTCGGTGGCCGTGTTCGAGCCCGCATTGCCCGGCCTGAGCAGGGCCGCGACCGGCTCACCGGTGCCGCCTGGTCCGTGATCGACGAACCCCATCAGCGGGTGATGGCCGTAGGTTCGCTTCCAGGTGGGGGCGGCGTCCTCCTTGTCGGAGTGCGCGATCACCAGCACCCCGTCGAGGTCCACGGTCACCGTCCCGCCCATATCAGGCGCTTTCCGGTCGGCCAACCGCCAGACGTATCGGCGGACTTCAGCCCGTGCGGCCCGGATGGCCTGCAGGGCCTTGTCCCCGGAGGCTGCGAGGGTGTCGATGAGGCGCGAGACCGTCGGGTCGGAGGCCACCGGCCCGAACACGGCCGGCTCGGCCCGCAACATGGCGACATCCGCGAGGCAGTCCCCGCCCAGCGCAACCGCCAGGGCCACATCCAGCAGGACCTTGCCCGGATCGTGCACCGCCCGAGCCTTCCGCCACGGCGCCAGCGCCGCTGACGTCGCCGTGTCCAGGCCGGTCTTCCGGACGGTCTCGACCAGCAGCACGCCCCCGGCCTGCGACACCACCGCCCGGCCACCACCCTCGATACGGACACGCGGGTACGACCCGATACTCTTCTTCACTTGAGAAGCGCCTCCGGCTGGAGCAGGAACCAGGATCTCGACAATCCTCATTCTTGCTGGTCAGAGGCACTTTTCGCCTACTTGCCCATCCGTCGGACAGCCCGCTCCGTGTAGGCGAGTTAGGCTCACTGATTGTTCCGGAATATTCTTGACTACTGAGGAAGGCGCGGTACGGATGCCCCGAGCCATGCGGCAGGGCGGACCGGTGAAGAACCCCTCGGCGCCTCGACTGCCGTCCCGGCTCGAACCGGCGGAACAGTGGCGGGACGCCCTGGAGGACGACGCGATCGTCAAGCGCGTCGCGTACGTCGGCACCTCGTTCGCCGGTGTGCATGCCGAGGCGTTTGAGACTGAGGGCTGCCGGTTCGAGGGAGTCCGCTTCTCCGGGGCCATGATTCGGCAGAGCCAGTTCTCCGACTCAGTCCTCGACACCTGCGACTTCGCCGAACTGAAGGCCAGCGATGTCTCCCTGGTCCGCTGCGCTGTGTCGGGCAGCCGTGTCACCGGATCGTCGTGGAAGTCTTCGACCTTCCGTGATGTGCGCTTCGAGGGTGGCAAGGCCGACCACGCACTCTTCCGAGAGTGCAAGTTCTACAGCGTCGCCTTCGAGGATGTCCCCATGCGCGGCGCGGACTTCCAGAAGTCCGAGATGCACAACGTCCGGTTCACCAACTGCGACCTTACAGGCGCCCAGTTCGCGCACCTGGTCCCGGGAAGCGTCCGCTTCGAGAATTGCACCCTTGCCGACGTGGGCGGCGCGGCCTCACTTAGGGGAGTCGTGGTGAAGGGCCCGGGCTCGATGGAACTGGCTCTGAGTCTGGCGAGCGAGGCCGGCATCGTCTTCGAGTAGTTCGCTGCCGGTCCGTCAGCTGGTAAGCAGCAAGCTCGGGGCTCGAAGCGCTGTGGGCCCGATACGCTTCTTCACCTGGAGAGTGTCTCTGGCGGCGGCAGGAACAAGGACCCCGACGATCCACATTCTTGCTGGTCAGAGGCGCTTTCCGTTTGTGCGACCACCCGTCGGACAACGCACCTCATGAAAGCGCGAGGTTAGTCAGCGCCCTCACAGCATCCGGACGCAGGCGCAAGAGTGGCTGGCGTGACCACGAGCACGGGCAGTGCGCTCGCCGATCCCCGCTCGGGCTGCACCTCGGTTCTGCGGCTCTCGCACGAGTTGATCGTCGCGAGCTCTGCCAGGAGCCACGTCCTGACGCGCGAAGTTATGCGCTGGCATAAGTCAAAGGGGGTCTGGAGCCCCCTTCGCGCTCCTACCGCCCTACGACGGAGCCCGCCCCAGCAGGCGACGCGCGAAATTGATCCCCGGCCTCCGGGATCTCCAGGACGGAGCGGGGCTCCGCGGCATGCGCCGAAGCCGTCGGCAGGACACCTGTAGCGAGGGCCGCCACGGTCCGCCGAGAGGGCTCCCACCTGGTGCATGAATCCCTTCATTCCGCATGGCGGAGCGCATTCCGCCCCCGAAGGCGGTGTCGGGGCCGTCAAAGACAACCAGCCCGCACGGAGAAGGACGGCCAGCTACCGCCCACCGCGCGGCAGCGAGCTGCTCCCCCGCCGACTTCGCCAGGGCCGCCATGTCGAAGGCAACCCAGTACAGATCTGGCGCAGCCGCCGGTGCCCACACTGCAGCTGACCTCTGACAGATGATCTTGACCGTTTGTCAGGTGAGTTTGACCGGCACGCCCGAGAGGTGGTCTGCCTGTCAGGTGGGGTTGTCGAGGCGGGTGGCGGCGGCGTTCGGACGGCCGACTCGGCGCAGATATCGGCCTTGGGCAGCTTGTTCGGATTCGAGGTCAAGTGCGGCGGCGATCCTGCGGAAGGTCAACAGGGGCTTGCCGTCCGCTGCTTCTGTCCGAGCGGCCAGCAGGAGTGCGGCTTCCGCCTGGTCGATGTCTTCGCGTGCGGCGCGGATCAGGGACAGCGCGTCAAGGACGTCGGCCTCGTCAGCACGGTCAACCGGTTCCCGCTGGAGGATGTGGCGGGCCTGGGCAGTGATGACGGCCTGGAGGGCGACCGGGACGTTCGTGGTCGCCCGACGGCTCCGTTCGTCATCGAGTGTTCCGGCGTGGCGGCCAAGAACACGAGCCAGCGCAGCGGTCTGGTCGTCGTCAAGGGCACCGGGAACGGGGCGTAGGGGTCGGGTGTACTCCGGGTTCGCCATGAATCGAGAATCGGGACACAGCGTTGTGTTGTCAACACTGCGTTGTGGTGTAGGTCGCGTTCCCGGCATGTCGGCGAGTTGTGTCCCCCAGAGGGGGACAGATCTCTCCCTCCCGCTCCGGTGGTTCGGGGCTGGCCTCCACTTCGCTCGGCCCGGCCTCCACCGACCCGTCTCCCCGTCCCGGCGGATCCCCCGACAGGGTCATGGCGGTGTCCTCCGTGATGGTCGTGGAAGGGGCCCAGCCGGGGCGGGAGAGATGTTGGGCAGACCAGCCCCGGCCGGGGGCTCATGGTGGGTCAGGCGGTGGGTCAGCTCTCGCTGTCCCACGAGGCCTGCAAGCCGCGCGTCCACCAACTCGACCGCGACAGCGACCGCCTGGCCGTCGAGGACGCACTGCCGTGCTCCCGATGGACGGGCCGCAACCAGCTGGGCCGTCACCGTCTGGGCAGGGCCTCGGAATCCGTGGACTGGTCGCCGTGACGCGCAGCCCGTAGTCGCCGGCACGCTCACTGAGCCCCGTTGCGGTGCTCGTGAGGAGCAGCGCGAGCGCCAGGTTCTGGGACATGCAGGGGTAGGGGGGCCGGTAGCCGAGGAGCTCCGCGGTGTCCGGTGCGGCGCGCGCTGCCCGCCATCCGTGCAGGGCCAGCAGAATCGGGTCGTCGATGGTGATGTGCCACGCGGTCGTGACGGTGGCAGATTCCGTGGGCGCGGTGCGGGTCATGACAGCTCCGTGGCCGTGGTCAGCAGGCTGAGGTGTCGTCGCCCATCGCGTTGTCCTCGTACACCGTGGCGCCATTGGCGGTGTCGGTCGCGAGCAGCGCGACGTAGTCCAAGCGCAGGCCGTACTCCCCGGCCCGCTCAGCGGTCTCCGCCGGACCGCTGTCAGCGAGCAGCAGCTGGAGCGCGAGCGCCCCGGTCATCCCGCCCGTCGGGGTCCATTCGTGCTGCCTGGCCGACTCGGGGTCAGCCAGCGCGAGTTGCTCGGCGCTGCGGATGAGGACCTGCGGGT
Organism: Streptomyces sp. NBC_01267; assembly: GCF_036241575.1. Taxonomy (NCBI): domain Bacteria; kingdom Bacillati; phylum Actinomycetota; class Actinomycetes; order Kitasatosporales; family Streptomycetaceae; genus Streptomyces; species Streptomyces sp. NBC_01267. The sequence continues at coordinate 46,408 of NZ_CP108455.1, forward strand.
ACTCGACGGTGAAACGGTGCGTCTCCGTCACGAGGATCGCGCCGGGGGTGGAGGAGCTCGCACCGGGGTGACGGCCGGGCGCTGGGCGGCAAGTCGCGGCATCGCGTGCACGAACATCCGACCCCCGCGGATACACGAGCGAGCCCGGACCGCGTCGGTCCGGTATGACCGAGTGATTCAGCTGGCCGTTTAGGGAACTCTTGCAGGCCAAGGGCACAGACTGTTGCCGAGGTCCTAATCGTGCCCCGCCGAGGCGCCGATCTCTTGCCAACGTCTCTGTTGCTAGCTGACGATGGTGCTGTGAAGATCGAGGCTGCACGGCCAACCATTCGGGAGCACGACGACCTGGTCCGTGCACGCCTATGGAACTTTGGTCTCGCAGAGGGACGACAAGCCGCAGCTCTCGCCCGGAATCTCGCACCGTGGTTGGGCAATGTGTGGAGAGCCGGAGGCCGGGACGCCCCCAGCTACATGGGGATCGTTAATCGGGACGCAAATCCGGCCATGCGCGCTGCTTACGCCTGGGTTCAGAACGCCAAGCGGTTGGAGGCGGTGTACAAACTGCGATACCTCTCCTACAGCGCTCCCACAGTCCTAACTGACGAATCCGTAAACGCAGTTTTCCGGGGCACGGACCTGTGGTATCACCGCGATGCCACCAATCATGCAGTGCAGCGCATGTATGACCAGCTCAACGGACTTGGTGAGGCCTATAGAGCAAGGCATCCCGACATGCTGCTTGACGTTCCTGAAGAGACCCACCCGCCCCGCCGCGCACGACTGGCGCAAGGGGAGATCGGCCGGCTCCTAGTCGGGGATATCAACACCCAACTTGAAGGCTGCCGGTCCTTAGTCGAATCTCTGAGCGCAGGCACAAGCACCTGGTCCGCAGCGCGCGCCTGGAGCAACTCTGTGTCATTTTTCTTGACGCAATGTCTGGGACGCGCCGTAGCCGACGGCTTCGACCGGCTAACCCAGGGCTTGAACGCTTGTGACTACCCGCTCATCGCCCAACCTGAAAGCCTGGCCCAAGCCTACCTGTGCCTTGGATCGTCCTATCTGGAAGAAGTGGTGACGTTGATGCCCGACTATGCCGGAGCTTCGGAGCAGGCAGTACCTCAGCCCCATGTGTCGATGTCGTTCAGCGGCGGCACCTTCTACGGCGGTCAGTTCGCGGCACAGATCGCGAACATCAACTCAAGCATCTCGGGTCTCAGCCGGCAGGGCGGTACAGAGGTGGCAGATGCTCTAAAGGCGCTGGAGCAGGCCGTGTTGAGCCAGGCTGACCTGGATGAGGAACAGCGTAGGGACCTACTCGACAATGTGGGATATCTCGGTGATGTCGCACAGTTGCCCCCAGAGCAGCGCAATCGGGGGATCATCAGGTCTGTACTGGCCGCGCTTTCACTCGCAGCAAGCAGCGGCAACGACTTAAGGCAGGCTATGGAGGCATGGGGCGGAGTGTTGCGCAACCTCCTGCCCTGAGTGGAATCTTCGTGACTCTATGAGTGGTTCTGGTATCGCCCGAAGGCGTCGGCGTCGGCGCGGGTCTTGGCCGCGTACGCGCGCACCACGTCGGCGGGCCGCGAGCTCCAGCTGCCGGGCGGCGGTGTCGGCGGGGGCCGGCGCAGCACCCGGCCGGCGGCTGGTACACGCCACCGGACTCGGCACCCGGGCCCTGGCCCTGGCCCACATCATTCCCCCCGGCCAACTCGCCGCCTGGGCAACCGCCCTCCTCCACCCGCTCGACCCCCCGCGCCGCCGCGCCCTCGATGCCTGGCTCCGCTGCGGGTCGGTCAGGGCCACCGCGCACGCCCTCGGCATCTCCTGCCCCACCGTCCGGGCCCGCCTCCGCACCGCCGGCGAACAGCTCGGCCTGGACCTGGCCGTGGCCACCACCCAGGCATGGCTGCTGATCGCCCTCCACACCCCACCCAGTGCAACCGCCACCAGGCGTGACTTCGCAGATCCGGCACGCGGCCCCCTGCACCTGGTGCCCGACGACGTCGCGCGCGACTGGGCGACACGCCTCGTCGGCGATCTCGAACGGCCGCTCCGTATCGCGGTCCGCGTCTGGCTGACACACCTCGGCAGCATCACCACCACCGCCACAATCCTCGGCCTGCACCGCGCGACCCTCAGACAATGGCTCGACCGCGCCGCCGACCAACTCGCCGCGGACCTCTCCTCCCTGACCACCCGCGCCGAACTCCACCTCGCCATCGAAGCCGTCGCCGGACCCGACGACTCCCCCGAAACCATGCCCCGCCTCGGAGGCCGCACCTACCCCCAACACCCATAGAAACCGGCCCTGTGCCAGCCTGGGAACGCCCGGCGGCGCCCATCACCGAAGCCGATGCCACCGCCGGGCGACAACGCGGTTGCGCGGCACGCTCCTGCCAGTGCCGCTCGGCGTCCGCGATCCACCGCCGGGTGCAGCTCCAGATCCTGGCTCGACAGCCCTTCCTGACCCGCAGATCGAACCCCACCGATTCGGTACCGTGGTCACCTCATCGCCCCTGTGAGGGGACCTGTCCATACCCGTGGCGCACCCCGTCGCGGTGTTCTTCGGCCTCGGGACTGGTAGGCCCACATGTTGAGGGGTCGCGTATTCCAGCTTGGACGGCCGTCGTTGGTCACTCTGGGTGGCAAGGCCCGTGTTCGTGGTCGGTCCTTGGGCGGATAGGTTCACTGTGGTGTGTCCGAGGCACTTCTGGAGGGGTCACCGGTGGACGTTGTCGCGATCATGGAAGCGCTGGCTGAACAGGGCGTAACCGTGCTGTTCAAGGCTGATGCTGAGCGGATGGCAGAGAGGCGGAAGCCCTGGACGTTCGTGGCCAGTGGCGCCCCATTGCGTGACAACATCCTCGTGCGTACCGATGCTGCGTCGGTGGAGCAGTGCCTCGAAGTCTGCCTGCCCCGCCTGCGCGAACTGGGTTTCTCTTTTCCCGAGTGACGAGGTATGCCAGCCGGAGTGGAGCGACAACTCACCGTGTGTGGTCGCCGGGGGCGTATCGGCTCCAGGTTCCTCCAGCTTCGGTGACCAGGCGGGTGGCTGTCTTGTCGTGGTAACCGAGGGCCTTCGCGATGACGGGGGCTGGGGCCTGGAGGACGAGTTGGCGGATCGCGGAGGTCCTGCCGCGCTGCGGCGGGACGCCGATCTTCCGCAGGTGGACTTGGAGGCTGACTGGGTTCATCGGCTGTCCGGGCTGGCGGCCTGGGAAGAGCCACTGTGAGCTTCTGCTGCTGGCGTATGGCAGGTGCTGGCAGGACCGGACGTAGGCCCGCATGAGGTCAGCGACGGGCTCCGGAAGCGGGGACGGCGGGTCTCCCAGCCGGACGGTGACGGTGGCCCCGTCGTCGATGACGTCGTCGACAGTGAGGCGGACGATGCGGGTGACGGATTGCGCGTAGAGGAGAACGAGCGCGGCGGCGATCCGGGCCCGCAGAGGCAGCGAGTCGTCGTTGAGGATCCGCCGGAGAATGGCGAGTCGGCGGTGCTGGTGCAGCGGCGCTTCCTCCTGGTTGATGACTTGGGGTGGCAGGGTGAGGCGGGGCATCCGGCTCGTCTTCATGCACCAGCGCAGAAACGTCTGGGCCGGGCGCCGGGTGGCCAGCTTCTCGGTGTGCCAGGCGTCGAGGTCGGCCTGCTGGCAGTGTTCGATGGTGCGGTCTCGGTCGGCGAGCCAGGCGAGGAAGGCGCCGGCCTGGGTGATCTCCTGTTTCGCCTGGCTGATCTGGGAGCGTCCCAGAGGCCCCTTCTCCGCCTTGCTCCGCAGGCGCCGCATCTGGTGCCAGGTGACGAAGTGCTGTAGACGCCGTCGGTGTTCGGGGTCCTCGATGACGGCGAGCCGTTCGTTCAGCCAACGCTGATAGAGCATGAACTGCCGGTCGACGCGTGGGGCCGCGCCGTCGACGAAGAGTTCGTCCGGATCCGCGGTTCGGCAGATCGCGTGTTCGCCCCAGGTCTCCTGTTCATCCCCGACCATCTGGACGCCGTCCCCTCCCCGGTCCGGCCTGCCGTTCCCCCCGGCAGACGCAGTCCGGAAACCGTACGGCAAGCACGCGGGTCGTGGGACCTCGCCCGGTTGCGGCAATCCCTTTGAGTGACGGCGGCCTTGACGAATCGCCGGCGCGGGGCTCGGCTCAACCGGTGCCCGAGCAACCGGGCATGGGCGGCAATGAGGCTTCGCCCGTCAGAGCGCTGGTGCGCTGCCGGATCGCCGCGAAGATCTGCGCGCGATTCTCCTTGATCGGGTAGTCGATCCGGCCGTAACGCAGTTGGAGGGCGGCGGTGCGATCCGGGGACTTCAAGCGGACCAGCCCGAGGCTTTCTCCGGGCGTCAGGTCGCGGTGGCCGCACAGCTCCAGCGGCAGACCGTGGTGCGGGTCGGTCAGGGCCTGGACCAGCTCGGCGCGGCGCAGGCCGGTGTCGGAGTCGTGTTCGAGGTGCAGGATCCACCACTCCCCCAGCCTCGCCTCGTGCCCGGTGACGACCTGGGGGACGGCGACCGTGTGAAGGAGTCCGAGGCGGCGCAGCAGTCCGCTGGGCAGCCAAGCCGCGTCGCGCCATGTGGACTCGTAGGCGATCGGCTGGCGTTCGTCGTCCCACTGCTTCTCGTAGGGGGTCCAGGTGTCGCCGACCAGCCAGCAGGCTTCTCCGCCGTTGCTCTGGATCTGCCGGGCGAGGGCTGCCTCGGCCTTCTGGAAGGCGCGGCGTGAGGGGCCGGTGAGCTGGATGCTGGTTGGCTGCCCGAGTCGGCGGAGCTCGATGCCGCGATCGGTGCGTGCGCAGATCCGGACGCCGTTGAGTCCGTAGATTTCGTCTCGTCCGGTGCGCATCGGTGCGCGGGAGGGCAGCAGCCCGCCCATCAGGCTGTCGAGGCTTTCGTCGCTTTCCAGGTGGAGCTTGATGCTGTGCGGGGTGGGCTGCACGTAGCGGATGCCGAAGGGGTACTCGAAGAAGTGCCTCTGGGAGTTGAGGATCCAGTAGAACACCTCGGATTCGAGGAGCAGTTGTGCCTGCTGGGCCGGTGCCGGGATGAGGGGCGCGCCGGGCTGCAGGGCGGTGACGGCGTCGCAGGCGGCTTGGCGGGGGGCGCCGGTGTAAAGGGCGTAGGTCCGGGCTCGGCTGCTGGTCTGGGTGGCCGACATGGCTTCAGGCACCTTTCGCTCAGCTCCGTCGGCCCGCGGAGCGTGAGGAACAGGCACTGGTGTGCGGTGTTGCGGTCGGTGGGGTGCAGCTGATCGAAGCCGTGCTTCTTCGCCTACGCCTTGAACCAGTGGGCCGAGGTTCGCGTGAGGAGCAGCAGACCGATGCCGCACGGCGCGACTGTAGTCGTCGGGCCCGGCTCGATGGGGGCGCCACGCCGTTCGCCGGTGCGGGGTGTGGGTTACAGGGGGGACGCGGCCGGCTCGGCGAGTTGGCCGCGGGCGACGGCTTCTTGTCGGAGCGCGGTCCTGAGGTGCCACAACGAGATCGCCGGAAGGAGGCCGCCGAGCCGGGCCGCCGCCCTCAGTGCCTCAGCCGCCTCGGCCAGGAGCTCGGCGGCCGATCGCGCCTGCTCGGTACTCCGCCCCCCGCTCAGGCGTTCTACGATCTCGTCCAGCAGCTGTGCCAGCTCACCCGCTCCTGGGTCCTCCGGCACATCGGCTCCCCACCACCGGAGGGCAGCCTCCAAGGCCATGAGGCAGTCGGTGCGGTCGAGCGCGGCGGCGTGGTTCCTACGTCCCCGTGCATCACGATCCCCATCGTTGTCCGTCAGGGGTCCCCTCGGGGCAGGAACCGCGAATCGGCTGCCCTCGGGTCAGACCCCGACGCGGGGTGAGAGGGGTTCCGAACACGGTCGCGCTGCGGTCGGCACGGGTATGCCGCGGCGCAGGGCCTCGCGGGTAAGGGCGTCGAGCTGGGCACCAGCCGCGGTGTAGGCGTCGGCGGCGCGCGCGAGACGTTGCTCGGCGGCGGGTCTGTACAGCGAACGGTGGGACTCGGTTGATTGTTTCTATCGGCGTCCGGCGGTGAGCCGGCCGTCGAAGGTGATGTCGAAGGCTTGGAGTGCGGCTTTCCAGCGCATGGTCCAGCGCTTGCTTCCGGTGCCCTTGGGGTCCAGGCTCATCACCGCGAGGTAGACGCACTTCAGCGCGGCCTGTTCCGTGGGGAAGTGGCCGCGGGCCCTCACGGCCTTACGGATGCGGGCGTTGACGGACTCGATCGCGTTGGTGGTGCACACGATCTTCCGGATCTCCACGTCGAATTGGAGGAAGGGGACGAACTCCGCCCAGGCGCTCTCCCATAGCCGCACGATCGCCGGGTACTTCTTGCCCCAGGCTTCGCCGAACTCCAGGAAACGTTCCAGGGCGGCGTCCTCGGTCGGCGCGGTGTAGACGGGCTTGAGTGCCTTCGCGATCTTCTCCCAGTCCTGCCTGGCCGCGTAACGGAAGCTGTTCCGCAGCAGGTGAACCTACACACGTTTGCACGATCGTCGCAGGCCAGACCGTGTTGACCGCGTCCGGCAGGCCGGTCAGTCCGTCACAGACCAGCATCAGCACATCACGGGCTCCGCGGTTCTTGATCTCGGTGAGGACCTGCAGCCAGTACTTCGCGCCCTCGCCGCCGTCGCCGACCCACAGGCCCAGAATGTCCCGATGCCCCTCCGCCGTCACGGCCAGGGCCATATAGACGGGCCGGTTGGCGACCTGCCCGTCCCTGACCTTCACGTTCACACAGTCGATGAACACGACCGGATACACGCTGTCCAAAGGCCGGTTCTGCCACTCGGCCATGCCGGCCATGCCGGCCATGACACTGTCGGTAATCGTCGAGATCGTGGTCTTGGAGACCTCCGTCCCGTAGACCTCGGCCAGATGGGCGGAGATCTCGCCGTGGGTGAGGCCCTTCGCGGACAGCGACAGGACCATCTCGTCCACGCCGCCCAGGCGCCGCTGACGCTTCTCGACCAGCTGCGGCTCGAACGTGCCCGCCCGGTCCCGCGGCACCGTGATCTCCACCGGGCCGACCTCGGTCGTCACGGTCTTGGACCGGTGACCGTTGCGGTAGTTGTCCCGGCCGCCCTCGACCCGTTCACCGGGCTCATGCCCGAGGTGGTCGGTCAGCTCGCCCTCCAGCGCGGACTCCAGCACCTTCCGCGTGAGCTCCGCCAGGAGGCCGCCCTCACCGGTCAGCTTCACTCCGCCGGCCTCGGCCCGGGCCACCAGCTCGGCAACCAGACCGTCATCCACAGCATCCAGCGCACCCACGGCGGCCTCCCCGGCCTCGATGCCACTCATCACGTCAGTCATCAACTGTCGCTTCCAGCTCGGGAGTTACACCACTCACCGTACAGACCCCCACCTGGTGCGAGTTCAGAGAAGCGGTGATCTTCCACAACGCCCTGGATATCGCGGAGATCATCCGCCAGCTCCTGGAGGAGGGCTGGGAGATCGACCCGGAGGACCTGGCCCACATCTCGCCGTACCTGACCGAGCACATCAAACGATTCGGCGAGTACTCCACCCACGAACTCGGTATCCAGCCCGAGGCGTACGACCCGAAACTCGACGTCGACTTCACCCAGCTTCGCGACCAGGACCCGGCCGCCTCCGGCTTCAGCACAGCCGCCTGACCGTCACCTCTGTGAAGGACCCTGTCATGCCCGTTGAGCAGTACGGCCCTCGGCCTCGCTCACATTCGGCAGGAGCTGAGCGTCACGCCGGCGGCCGGGCGAGTTTGGCGGCCACGGCGTCGAGGACCCAGTCCAGGCCGGTTGCGAAGGATGTCTCGGCGTCCACGTCCGTGCCGTCGTACACGGCCTTGGCCAACGCCGGGAAGCGGCCGGTGGCCAGAATTCTCGTCACATGCGGGCCTTGGGCGCGCTGCCAGTCGTGCTTGGACAGGCCGGTGGCGCGCTCGGCCCGCAGGTTTGTGATCTCGCGGCGGATCGCGCCGTTGAAGTAGGCGCTGACGGTCTCGACGGCGCGCATGACGGTGTCGATGTCGGCGAGGCCGTCGAGGGCGGCCAGCGTGGCCTCGGTGACGGCGAGGCCGTTCGGGCCGAAGGCCGGGCGGCCGCCGAGCAGGTCGGCGAGCCATTCGTGACGGAGGGCGGCCTGCCTGGTGCGGTGGGCGAGGATGCTCAGCGCCTCCCGCCAGTCACCGGGCTGTTCCTCGGGGAGGATCTCGGCCTGGATCTCGTCCACCATGAGGTCGAACAGCTCCTCCTTGGTGGAGATGTATCTGTACAGCCGCATCGGGCCGGCGTCCAGGCGGGCGGCGACCTTGCGCAAGGACACCGCCTCCAGTCCGCCCTCGTCGGCCAGTGCGATGGCGGCGGCGACGATCCGTTCCCGGTCGAGCGGCACGGGTTGAGTCGGCGGTTCCGGCCGGTCCCAGACAGTCATGCTCCCACCGTACCGTTGCGCTGCACCGTATCCGAGCAATACAGTGTATCGGTATGAGACACCGCATCGCAGTGGTCGGGAGCGGTCCCGCCGGCCTCACCTTCGCCCGCGTCCTGCACCGTCATGGTCACCCGGTCGCCGTCCTCGAACGCGATCCCGCCCGGGACGCCCGCCCCCCGGGCGGCATCCTGGACCTGCACGAAGGGCTGGGCCAGCTCGCGCTGGACAAGGCGGGGCTGCTGGCGGAGTTCCAGGCGCTGTCCCGTCCCGAGGGACAGGCCATGCGCATCCTGGACACGGACGGGACCGTCCTGCGCGACTGGCAGCCCCGTCCGGACGACCGGGCCAATCCCGAGATCGACCGCGGGCAACTCCGTGACCTGCTGCTCGGCACTCTGGACGTCCAGTGGGGCCGGGGCGTGACGCAGGTGGTGCCGGGGGCCCGGGACGGCGTGCTGGTCCACTTCGCGGACGGGCGGCAGGAGACGTTCGACCTCGTGGTCGGCGCGGACGGTGCCCGGTCCCGGGTCCGCCCGGCGGTCTCGTCGGCGACACCGCGCTACACCGGCGTCACCTATGTCGAGACCTCCCTCGACGACGTCGACACCCGTCATCCTGACCTCGCCCGGCTGATCGGCGACGGTTCCGTGGCTGTGTACGGCGTGAACCGCGCGCTCGTCGCCCAGCGCAACAGCGGCGGCCACGTCAAGGTGTACGCCCAGTTCCGCGCGCCGCTGGACTGGCACACGAACCTGGACCTGTCCGACGTCGAGGCCGTGCGATCGAGCCTGCTGGCCCTGTTCGACGGCTGGGCCGCTCCCGTCCTCGACCTCCTCCGCCGCGGCACCGCTTTCGTCCACCGCCCGCTCTACGTACTGCCCGTGTCCCACACCTGGACCCACGTCCCCGGGGTGACGCTGCTGGGCGACGCCGCCCATCTGATGCCCCCGTTGGGGGCGGGCGCGAACCTCGCGATGCTGGAAGGCGCCGAACTCGCCGAGTCCATCGCCGCCGGCCCTGAAGATCTGGACGAGACCGTCCGCGCCTTCGAGGAACAGATGTGGGCGCGGGCCGGCAGGTGGGCGAGGATCACGACGGCCGGTCTCGAACGCCTCGTGAGCCCGGACCCCGCCGAAGCCCTCGCCGTCTTCGACCGAGTCCAGCCATCCTGACTGCCAAGCGCGAGAGCACCAGTATCAATAGCTCGCCACGGCTTCACGGGAAGGTACGGCACCGTCGCGGTCCCTTCCGGCAAAACCACCGTTAGACGAACGCACGGACGCCTGTACCGAACGCAGCCCTCAGCCCACTACCGCGAATCCGGTCCGATCCTCCTCGCACACATAACTACCAGGTGCGCGAAGAGTGATGGGCTCCGGCCGGGACGTCCTGTCCGTCCTCCGTGTCGTCAAAGGATCGAATGGCGACAGGCGCGGCGGACGTCCAATGAACCCGGGCTTTCCGGGGCCCGGCGGCGGCGCAGATCCAATCAGATCCGATGACGGATGATGACAGGGTTTGCTGACAGCTAGGGTCGAATGCGACCACCACAATGGGGAGCAGCATGGCCAACCTGGTCTACAAGCGGGTGTCGACCGACCAGCAGTCGACCGACCGCCAGAACCTGGTGCTGGACGAGGCCGGGATCGAGGCCCCGGTTGTCTTCGAGGAACAGGCCGGGACCTCCAGCCGCCTTCATCCGCTGGAGCGGCCGAAGTTCGGCGAGCTGCTCGCGTACGCGCGGCCAGGCGACGCTGTGCACATCTCCGAGATGTTCCGCCTGGTGCGCGGCACCGGGCACATCCTCGACGTGCTCGACGTCCTGCACCGCGACCGCCTCGCCCTGCGCATCCACGATGGCGCGTTCTCCGCGATGGACCTCACCGCCCGCCACCCGCGTACCGGCGAGCTGCTGTCCACCGTGAAATTCATGGTGCAGACCCTCGCCGCCGCCGGCGAACTCCAGCGCGACCTTCAGCGCGAACTGACCTACGACGGGCTGCGGGCCGCCGAGGCGAAGGGCAACAAGGGCGGGCGCCGCCCCGCCGTCCCGGCCGCGAAGACCGACGCCGTACGCACCGCGTACCTGGAAGGCCGGTCCGTCGCGGCCCTCGCCCGCGACCACGACGTCAGCCGCGGCGCCATCCGCACTGCCGTCGCCGACCTCCTGCCCGAGCACACGGCCGCCGACCCGGGCACCCCGGCCCCTGAACTGCCGGTCGTCCTCGACATGCCGGGCAAGGTCGCGGACTTCCTCCGCGCCGCCGAACTGGAGCCCGCCGAGCGCGCCACGCTCGACCAGGGCGTGACCGTACGGCGCGGCCAGGGCTACACCCTGCGCATCAAGGCCGTGCCCGCGATCCACCGCCGACTCCTTGGCCTCTGCCAAGCCCCCGACGGCACCGCGGTGGTCCCGGCCCAGCGCAAGGCCCGCCGCGAGTACGAGAACCGCGTCAACCTGCATGCCCCCGCTGCGGACCTCGGAAGTCAGTCACGCTCCGCTACATGACGGGTAACGGCAGCTTCACGAGTACAGGGCCGCGTACGGCTGCTCGGCGAGGGTGAGTGCCGCCTTCGGCTGCCCGTCCTCCTGGGCGGCGCGGACGACCGGGCGCGGCCGCCGGTGGCCGAGGGCGGAAAGGAGAGCGTGCTTCTCGCTCTCGAGCTCGTGCACGCGGCGGACGGCGTCCTGGTGCTTCTGCGTGGCCGCAGCCAGCGCCTGCGGCGCGTACGTGTCGTCCCCCGGCGCCCGGCGCAGGGCCTCCCGCTCCTTCTCGGCGGACTTCGCGCTCTTCGTGGCGTCCTGGAGCGCCAGCTCGGCAGCAACGAGGTCCTTGACGCGTCGGCTGGCCTCCGGTGCGGGCGACGACCAGCAGATGGCGGTGCGGTCGTTGAGGTCCCACGGGACCACCGCGGCACCGTGGACGTCGCAGGTCAGCAGGAGCACCTGCTCGTCGCCGGCCTGCGCGGGCCGGCAGACCGTGGGCTTGAGGACTCTCCTGCCGCGCTGGGTGGCGATCAGGGCCTTGATCTCGGTGTCTGGGAGCGCGGAGGCCAGACCATCGAGGATCGCCTGCCGCGGAGGCGGCACGACCTCGTAGTCCGCACAGGTGTTCTCGATCGCGTCCGCGAGGCGATCGCCCCAGACAGGGGTACCGATCTGCGGGTAGATGTCATCGGACCGTTTTACGGTCATGGTGTCGTCCTTCCACCCGGAAGTCCCGGGCGAGCACAGAGGCTCCCGTCCTTCGGGAGCGTGTCACGCGCCCGAGTGCCGAAGCCTCGTGCCGGCGAGGAATCGGGCCGACACCTGTGGGAGTGTGCGCCGGTCCTCGCCCCGTACGGTCCACCTGCCAGCGTCCGAAGAACGATCAGCCCCCATAAGCGCCTCGGTGGCGCCTGGACCTCTCGCAGCTTGCTCCGGCTCCGCCGACGGCGGCATGAGGCGGACGCCGATGATGAGCCACCGACGTGCACCACGAAATCTGCCACCGCCTGCTTAGTTGCCTGAGACATTGCCATAAAGGATCAAGACCCGGAGCTGGTGTCCGGCAGCGTACTGAGGGCATCCTGCGCCAGAGATACAAAACGTGATATGAGAGGATGTCCGCCGTGTTGCGGATAGACCAGGTTGAGGGGTACGCGCGGCGCGTCCGGAATGGAGAGGAACGAGACGGAGGAGTGGATGTGCTGCCGTCCGACGAACTCCGGCACCACGCCTACCCCCTTGTTCGAGGCGACGGCTTCCAGCCATTCGTCAAAGTTGCGACAGACGATTGAGACGCTGGGCTGGCGGTCCGTCGGCCAGTCACTCAAGTTGGTCGTCCCGCTCACCTCGTTCAGAACGAGGCGCTGGTCAGCCAGGTCCAGCCAGCGGATCTCCTCCCATTCCGAGAGTTCGGATCGTACGGAGACCGCTGCGATTCTTCGTTCGTGCAGCAGTGTGACAACTTTCAGGCCGGGGGCTTCTTCTACGTGGCCCCGCAGGATCGCCAGGTCGACCTCGCCGCGGTCCAGCCCCGCTAGCGTGGCGTCGTGCCGGTATACGTGTACCGATATGCCGGTCTCCTCCTCGAAACCCGCGATAGCCTCCTGCGGCCACCCGGTGGGAAACCCCCAGGCGAAACCCACACGGAATGCTTCGTCCCCTGCCTCGGGGCGCAGCGCTGCCTCCAGCCGTGGTAAGAGGGAGCTGAGTTGGTCGTAAAGGTTCTCGCCCGCTGGCGTGAGTGCCATCTGGCGTGTCGTCCGTTCAAGCAGACGCCGACCGAGCATTTCCTCTAGACGTTGGATGTTGCGGCTGAGTGTGGGCTGGGACACGTTCATCCGCTTGGCAGCTCGGGTGAAGTGCTTCTCCTCCGCCAAGGCCAAGAACCCACGCAGGTGATGCAGCTCAATACTCATGGACAGCAGCATATGCAGGGCCGCGAAGACGTCCATGGCGCCTTCGGGCGGCTCCCAGGCTCGCGATGTCGAACGCACCTGAGCCTTCTCTCCCCCAGAATCTCTGGAGCTGCTTCCTGGGGCTCACGTACTTCGGCCGGCTCCGCGCCAATCATCGCAGGGTTGATGAGGTTCAAAACGGTCGCGAGACCGTATGGTTCGGGCGCTGGCCTGGGGATTCGTCAGCCTGCTGAGCCCTCCGTGAGCCACCGTGGACAACCGGCATCTCGGCGGGTGTCCCGGGGCGCTCCCCCGGGACACTGCTTGACGTGCCGCTCGCCCTGATGAGTGGCACGCCTTGTCGCATACGGATGTCAGTCCCGGTACTCCTCGTCCGTCACGGGTTCCTTCCATTCGGTGGGACCGTCCGTAACGGCGATGTGTGTCATAAACGTGCCCGGAGCCGCTCCGTGCCAGTGCTCCTCCCCGGGGTGGGTGATCACTGTGTCGCCGGCCTTGATCTCAAGGCGCTCGCCGTCCCGGGACTGCACAACCCCAACGCCTTCGGTGATGTGTAGCACCTGGCCCTCGGGGTGCCGGTGCCAAGCGCTACGGGAGCCGGGCGTGAACAGCACATTGCGCACCTCGGTATTTGTGGTGGCGCCGATACGCGGCCACAGCCAGACATCACCGATAAACCGGTCCTCGGGTCCCTTGGTCGCGTCTCCGGGGTGACGAGTGACGTCCATGACGTGATCTCCTTCGTGATTACTCTTGTAAGGCTATTGTTGGAAATTAGGCATTAGCTGGTGTTGTGCGATCAACGCGATTTATAGGCCGACTCTTTACTGCTCCCTGGCTTGGTGTCTGGCCACGCTCGGCTCGGACTTCTCAGCGAACAGGATCAGCGCGGAGGCGGCGACCGACACGACTGCCAAAACAGCACTGGTCGTGCTGAACGCGTCCTGCGGTGTTCCGCTCCGTGCGGCCAGGTCCAGGTAGACGGTGCCGAAGGCAGCCACTCCCAGGGTTCCACCGACTTGGAGCGTCGTATTGAACAGACCACTCACGTCCGGCGCGTACCGGGTTTCGACAGATTCGGTCAGGTGGGCCAATGTCCCGCTGAACGCTGCGCCGTAGCCGATGCCCCCGATGCCGAGGAGGACGATCAGCCAGACGGTTCCCTGTGCACCGGCCGCCACCGCTGAGAAGGAGACCGCCATCAGCAAGCCACCGACTGGGGCCGCGAACCTCCTGACGCGTGCCCCCACTCGGCCGAGGATTGGACCGACCAGGGCGAATGTCGCCACCCACGCGATGGGGACCAGGCCCGAGTAGACCGCGCTCTTGCCGAGCCCCTGCTGCAGGTAGAGCGCGAGGACAAACAGGAGGGCGAAGTAGCATGCCCGGGTGGCCGCTTGGGAGACGAGGGCGAGGGCAACCTGCTTGCGGGCCAGCAGTGCAACGTTCATCAGCGGGTCACCTGCGCGCCGTGCGATGGCCCGTTCCACCCTGACGAACAGTGCGAACGTCGGCACGGATCCTGCGAGGCACAGCCACACCCACAGAGGCCAGCCCGCGTCCTGGCCGAGCACCAGCGGGGTCACCAGCAGGAACAATCCCAGTGACAGCAGCCCAACGCCGCGCATATCCAGCTTCTTGTGGCCTGTGACCACGTCGTCCGGCAGGAAGACGGCCGAGATGACCAGCAGGGCGATTCCGATCGGCACGTTGATCAGGAAGATGGGACGCCATCCCGTACCGAGGATGTCGGCCGAGACCAGGATGCCGCCTAGAGCCTGTCCGAGGACCGAGCTCACCCCGAGGACACCGGTGTAGGCACCCAGGGCCCGTCGGCGCGCGGCGCCTTCGAAATGAGCCTGAATGCCCGTCAGGACCTGCGAGACCATAAGAGCGGCCCCGACACCTTGCACGACGCGGGCGCCCACCAGGGTGATGCCGTTGGGAGCGAGGCCGCAGGCGAGCGAGGAAAGCGTAAAGACGACGAGTCCGAGCAGGTACGTCCACCGTCGGCCGCGGATCTCGCCTAGCCGGGCGCTGGTGATCAGCAGCATGGCGTACGCGAGCGTGTATCCCGAGACGATGAGTTCCAGTTCGCCGCTGGATGCGTGCAGGTGATCGCGGATCGAGGGGATGGCGACGTTAACCACCGCGATGTCGACGTTGCCGAGGAACATCCCTCCGAGCAGGGAGGCCAGCAGCCAGCCCGGCCGTCTCCCACGCTGTCCGGAGAGGCCCTGCCGCGTCCCGGCCCGTGCTGACTCGCTTGCAACAGACGTCTTCAAGGAATCCACCACCCGATTGTAACTACTAGTACGTACAGTCCGCAATACGCGTCTGCGGCAGAGCCGGCCCTGGGGGTGCCGGAGTGGGCTCCGGCACCCCCAGGTGCGCTATACCGCGTCGCGCTGGACCAGTTGGAACTGAATCCCGCTGGATGTCTCGGGCTGTGTCCAGGCATTGAGGTTCGGGCCGACCGGGACGGCCTCGCTCGTGGTGAGCTGGACACCGAGCCCCTGGACTGCCTTCATGATCGCGGGGACGTCGTCGACCTCGACGCCAATGTGCTCGATCCGGGCCTGGTTTTCGTCGCCCAGTCGGCGTCGGCGGGCTTCCTCGGTTGTGGGCTCAATAAGCTCGATCCGACCGTCACCGCAGTGATAGAACGCGATCTTCACCTCCCGCTCGGGCACCTCCTGCGCCCTTTCCAGGCGCATTCCAAGGCTTTCCAGGAATGCCCTCGCTGCGGTGATGTCATCTACCACAACGCCGATGTGGTCAATCCGCTTGAACACGTATGCCTCCTACTCGCCCGGTGTTTTTATGCGTGCTCTTTGGAGAACTTGTTGTGCAAACCTGACATCTGAGGCAGGTTTGACATGTTGAGTAGAAGTAGGTCTCCGTCCGCTTCCCCGTTCTTGAAGTGGTGCACTGACCAGGCTGGTATGAGCATGACGTCGCCCTCGCTCAATTCGACCGTTTCCTGGGTCTCGTCAAATACGACGACCCCCGATCCGGACCGTATGAAATAGAGGTGCCACCAGGAGTGTGAGTGTGGGGTGGTGCTTTCGCCGGGACGGACGGCCTGTAAGGTCATCGATGCGCCCGGGAAGATTTCGTGACTGCCTTCGGGCATGGCCAGGGTGAGCGTTCCGTATTCCGTGTGCTCGGCCACTTCGAGCTCTTTGGCTAGGACCTCCCCCTGCCATACGACCGGGGCCGGCCTGTTCCGCACGTGGAGTTTTCGAAATTCAGGGTACGGAAACTGACTTCCGGTCTGCACCGGCATTTTCTTCCTCCCAGGTGACGTCGTGTCGGTGTCGGATGTGCGCGACCATGTCGCGCACGGTGGTGTCGGCATTGAGGGTGAACTGCGAGGCCATTCCCTGTCTGGGCAGCGCGTGGGTGTAGAACTGCGGTCCCTCGACGAGGTATCCGAGCGCCCAGGCGGTGTACAGCGGCTCGCCATCCGACGTGATCGGTCGGCCCCGCCCATCAATGTCGATGCCACCCGGCTTGAATGGGCCGTTCGCGTAGGGACGAATGAGGCCCCGTGCCAGGAGGTTCCCGATCAGCGGCGACCTGTCGCGCTCGGGGTGGAACGCGTCGAGACGGGCGATGACCAGCGTGTCGGCGTAGCGGGTTTCCGGACCGTCGGGATAGTCGGTCCGGATCGCGAACCGTGCCACCTCCCGGTCGAGGACGACCCGGCACCCTGGGCCGCCGGCCAGGTCCACTACCCCGGCCCGGAGCAGCGCGAGGAACTGGTGGTTGCGGTGCCGGGGCGGACCGAACGAGACCCGGTTCATGACCGGGACGTAGGTTGCGTTGAACTCCTGGTGGGACGTGGGGGTGAGCCGGGAGTATTCGACGGCCTGCCGCAGGCTCGCACGGGTGTCGCGGATGACGTCGGTGGCGGCCTTCACGGGACTCGTTGTGTTGCCGAGTTCTGCGTGCTCCAGGTCGTGGGAAACATATTCGACGAAGAACTGCGTGAACGCGTCCTGGCTCGCGAATTCTCTGCCACGCAGCGGGTCGATGATGTCCTCGATCGCGCGCTGCTCGTCCGGGGTGAGGTCGTACTCCTCGGGGGGGACGGGGCGCTGTTCCTGCGCCGTGCGATAGGCGTATCCCATTTCCTTCAGCAGCAGTGGAAGGACTTCTCCGGCGAAGTCGAGTCTGGGGTCGTTGCGGCGGCAGGCCGCCTGCTCCTGGAGGCGCAGCACCGCTTCCTTGGTGAAGAACTGCGGCCGGTGCTGTCCCGTGACACCCTTCTGATTCACCCCCCGGGCACTGAACGGCAGGCATTGGCGTGAGAACAGCCGGATATCGGGCTCGCGTCCGGAGGGGCGGTATTCCATGTCCTGGCCGGAACCGTGGAATTCACCGCCGCGGCCAACGGTGAGTTCGGAAATGACGTCGTGTGCGGTCAGCCCAAACCCCTGTACGGCGACGGACGATCCCGGGGCGATGTCCTGGAGCCGGTGGACCGGATAAGGGGTGGGACAGTACCTGAGCCGGGGGTTGCGGTCGGCATTCTCCCGGGCGAATTCCTCGTACAGGCGGTCCTCCTCAGTGGGGACCCGTTCGCAATGCCCGGTTGCCAGGAAGATATAGTCGCTGGGAAGGACGAAACCCTTCGCCAGGTGGACTGCGAAGCGTCCACCGTCGCTCGTCTCGATGTCCACAGCCCGATCGCGATGGTGCACGACGCGGATCTGCGGTGGCAGCGACCGAACCGTCCGGTCGAAGACCCAGCTGAGGTAGGCACCGAGTACCTGCCGTGGCAGGTAGGTGTGTTCCCCCACGGCCTCACCCGCGCCCTGGCCCGTCGGGTAGAACGCGGCGTCGAATTCCCGGTAGCCGATGCCCGCCGCCCATTCGGTGAACGAGGGTCCCCGGCCGCCGGTGAACATCGTCACCTGGCTCGCAACGGTGTTGGTCAGTAGGTGCGCGGGCTGGCGCGCAGAGTGTGTTCCCTGGCCGCCGTCGCCCGGGTCGATGAGGTGCACGTCCAGCGAGCATCCCTCGGGCAACTGGTCAGCGAGTTCGGATATCCGCTGGAGGATGCTCAAGCCACGTGGCCCCACGCCGATGATGGAAACCTGGAGCGCCGTCATCGCACGACTCCACTCGCCGCAGCAGCGACTGCCTTGCCCCCGAGGGCAGGTTCGTGCAGGCGCACCCAGTCGGGCGCCCCCTTGACCCGGGGAAACCGCTGCGCCACCTGGGGGTCGTGCCCCGGGATGATGTGGTCGTCTCCGTCTGCCAGGGCCTCGATCGTGTCGTAGCCCTCCATCATCGGCGTGAGCTGATCGAGGATGGGAAACGGACTGCGTAGGCGGATGTTGGCCCACAGGTGGGTCGCATCGCTGGCCAGCACGACCCAGCCGCGTGCGGTGCGGACCCGGACCACCTGGGTGCCCGGAGTGTGGCCCGGGACCGGATGCACTGTCACTCCAGGAAGGATCTCGGCCTCACCCCGGTACAGCACCAACCGCTGCTCGAACAGCCCCTGGACGGCGGTCTGCACGTTGGTCAGCTCGAAGGGCTTGCGCACAATGTGGTGGCGCATGGCGGGGCCAGCGCAGAACCGGAGCTCCTCCTCCTGCAGGTGGATGCGGGCAGCAGGGAAACGATTCAGGTTTCCTGCGTGGTCGTAGTGCATGTGCGTAATCACGACATCCGAGACCTCATCGGCCGTGACACCGATGTCAGCCAGCGCTTCGACGGGGCAGCGGAACAGGGTCCGTCCCCGGCGCAGCGCCATCTCCTCGGGGAATCCGGTGTCCACCAGCAGCAAGTGCCGATCGTTGCGGATCACCCAGAGGTAGAAGTCCATGGGCATGTCGGAGCCCGGGGTGAACTGGCCCTCATCGGTCAGAAAATTGTCCCGCGCGGGTCGGTCGGCGTGCGTGCCGAACCGGAGTGCGAGGACTTCGTACGTCGGCTGTGTGACTTCGCCCATGTCTGTCACGCCCCCACGACGGCAAGCGGCTCTCCGAGAACGGAGCCTTCGACGCCGGACGGCTCGCTCTCGAAGAAGAAAGCACGTTCTCCGAAGGCTGGGACGAGCTGGTCGAACCAGGTGGCGGCGGGGTCGAACTTCGCGTAGAAGGGTTGTCGCACGAGGTGACCCTGACGCGCCTGCAGGAGTTGCAGGGCGAAGACTTTTTCGCCTCGGATCGTCGGCATACCGTCGATGAGCACCTTGCCCGGGAACGCGCTCATCGACGGCCCGCGCACAGTGCGGGACAGGCCGGAGACTGAACTGTAGGCCGTCTGGAAGATGTCGTAAGCCTTGGCCAGCGGAAGCTCGAAATAGGAGCGTGCGCCGGTATCGCGCTCGACGAACATGTAGTATGGGACGGCACCCAGCTTTACGCCTTGGGTCCACAGCTCGTGCCAGGCATTCGGGTCGTCATTGATGTGCCGCAGAACGGGGGACTGCATGCGGACGACTGCACCGGTCCCGTTGATGCGCCGCAGGGCGTTCTGCGCGACGGCAGGGCGTAGCTCGGCAGGATGGTTGTAGTGGCCCATCAGCGCGATGTGCTTTCCCGCTGCCACAAAGCGCTCGAACAGGCGCAGCAGGTCGTCGGCATCCACGTCGCTGACGAAGCGCTGCGGCCAGTAGCCCACGGCCTTGGTGCCGATCCTGATGTTCTGGACGTGGGCCAGTTCGGGCGACAGGAGCGGTTCGAGGTACCGCTCCAGAGTGGCCGTCCGCATGATCATAGGATCGCCGCCAGTGATCAGCACGTCGGTGACTTCGGGGTGCTGCTTGAGGTAGGCGGCCAACCCCGCCGCGTCCCGGGCTGCGAAGTGCAGGTCCTCCTCCCCGACAAACTGCGGCCATCGGAAGCAGAACGTGCAATAGGCGTGGCACGTCTGGCCGGCGCTCGGAAAGAAGAGAACGGTCTCCGCGTACTTGTGCTGGATTCCGGGGACGACTTCGCCCTCCAGCTCCGGCACGTTGTGTGTCTGCTGGCCGGCGGGGTGCGGATTCATGCGGGAACGGACCACGTGGATCTGCTTGGCCAGCTGCTGCTTGTCGCCCGACCGCAATAGGTCACGCAGGGTGGTGTAGTCGCCCGGGTCCAACATCGTCTGGTGCGGGAAGTTGAGACGGAACATCGGGTCGTCGGGTATGCGGTCCCAGTCTATGAGTTCTTCGAGTACGTATTGGTTAGTCTTGAACGGCAGAACGTGGGACACCACGTCGACCGCCTCACGGAGGTGCTGCGGAATGCGCTCCCACTGGGGTGCCCGTTTTATTGATGAGCGATTGTAGGGCTTGAATTTGGCAGGGCTGAGGGTGCTCATAGGGATTCCTCGTCTGCATTACGGAAATGGGCATCGACGACCGCGGCGAGGCAGCGGCAGAACAGGATTGTCTGGCCGCTTGATGGGGTAGCGCAGATTGGCATGGAGACTCCCGCGCATTTCTGCCCCTCCATGCTCACAGGGCCCCGGGGGGCCTGTCTTGCGAGCTATCCCCACTCGTCTCACCAGAAAGCTAGCCAATGATTCAAGTCATGAGAAATAGATCGACCTGCCCACTTATTCGGTCCATGCATGAATGATTTCTATGAGCTCCGTGAATGAATCACGTGTACACAGCATGAGTACCTTCTCTTCTGACTAAGATCGACGGCAGAGTGATCAAAACAGGCAGCGGGGGGCTTTCGTTGAACAGTCAATTCACCGTCGGCATCGTGGGGATGGGGCCGCGCGGGCTCATCATGCTGGAGCGGCTGTGTGCCAACGCTGCGACAGACCTGGATCGTGATCCCACGACCGTGCACGCCATCGACACGGGTCCGGCCGGGGCCGGACGAGTCTGGAGCCCAGATCAATCCATGCACCTGCTGATGAACACAGTCGCGGCCCAGATAACGATCTTTACTGACGTGAGCGTCTCGTGTGTCGGTCCGGTAGTGCCGGGCCCCAACCTGTACGAGTGGGCGACTCTGCTCACCACCATGGGTGCAGTCGCGGAATACCCGGACGACGTCCTGAAGCAGGCACGCGACTTGGGCCCGAACTCCTACCCGACGCGCGCCCTTTACGGGCACTACCT
Organism: Streptomyces sp. NBC_01267; assembly: GCF_036241575.1. Taxonomy (NCBI): domain Bacteria; kingdom Bacillati; phylum Actinomycetota; class Actinomycetes; order Kitasatosporales; family Streptomycetaceae; genus Streptomyces; species Streptomyces sp. NBC_01267. The sequence goes on from NZ_CP108455.1 coordinate 67,292, forward strand.
ACGTTGGGCCTTCCAGCGCATCATCGAGACCGCGCCACCACACATAACCGTACGCGTCCACCGGGACCTCGCGGTCGAACTGGACGAGCGAGGCGAGAAGCAGATAGTGCATCTCGCTGGCGGCGACCACCTCGTGCTCGATGCTGTGGTCCTCGCCCAGGGGCATCTACCGACCGCGCTTTCTCCTGCCGGGGCGCCACGAAGCGGCGCCCGCCATATCGTGCCGGGCAACCCGGCGGACGTGGACCTAGACGCGATCGCCCCAGGGGAGTCTGTGGGCTTGCGCGGCCTCGGGCTCGCCTTCTTCGACTACCTGACTCTGCTCACTCAAGGACGCGGCGGCGTGTTCGAGGAGCGTGCGGACGGGCGCATCGAGTATCGCGCCTCGGGGCGGGAGCCACGCCTGTTCGCAGGCTCCCGCCGCGGCGTCCCTTATCACGCACGCGGTGACAACCAGAAGGGCATGGGTGAACGACATCAGCCCGTCCTACTGACCACGCGGACCATTCGAACGCTGCGTGAACGCGCCGCATCGCGAGGCGACGTCTGCTTCCGCAAAGACGTGTGGCCGCTAATTGCCCGAGAGGTCGAACTCGTCTACTACCGGGCGCTGCTTCGCCGCCGTGGTGTAGCGACCGAGACGATAGCGGCCTTCCTGCAGAGCTACCTGCTGTCTCCTGCAGGGAGCCTGCTGGAGGAGCGACTGCTCCGGCGCCACAGTGTCGCGGAGCGCGACCGCTGGAACTGGCAGACTATCGAGACCCCCTACGACGAACACGCTGTGCGCGGGCCTGCGGAGTTCACACGCTGGCTCGTGACTCACCTTGAGCGCGACGCCGTTCTCGCACGCGGTGGCAATGTCGACGAGCCGGTTAAAGCCGCACTCGACGCCCTGCGTGACCTGCGCAATGAGATCCGCCAGGTTGTCGACCATGGCGGTATAACCGGGCACTCTTACCGCGACGAACTGGCCGGTTGGTATTCCCCGTTCAACGCGGGCCTTTCTATCGGTCCGCCCAGAGGGCGCATCACGGAGATGGCCGCGCTCATTCGTGCCGGTGTCCTGGAGCCCGTGGGGCCGGGCATGCGTGTTACACCAGTGGCGGACTCCGGCGGCTTCCTCCTCTCGTCGTCCGTGGTGCCGGGGCCGCCTATCGCGGTCACCACCCTCATCGAGGCGCGCATCCAGGATTCGGACATCCGTGTGACCGCTGATCCACTGCTGCGCCGACTCATTGACACCGGCCAAGCGGCCCCGTACCGCATCCCCAACCCGGACGGCAGCCACTACGAGACTGGAGGGCTCGCGGTGACGGAGCGGTCGAGCCATCTGCTGGACGCCCGCAGGCGGGCCCACCCCCAGCGATTCGCGCTCGGCGTCACCACGGAGGGCGTGCACTGGGCGACAGCTGCCGGCGTGCGGCCGGGCGTCGACTCTGTGACGCTGAGCGCCGCAGACGCGGTCGCCCGGGCGATGCTCGACCGTAGGGCGAACCGGTCCGCTAAGCGGGTAGAGACGAATGCCTCGTGAGCACACTTGCCCGTGCCGACCAGCACAGTCCGCTCGGTCTGCCGAGCCGTGATCCCGCGGGCCTGTCCACGGCGGTGGGAGTCGCGGCGGTCACCGTCCTCACCTCGTTGCCGGTGTTCCTGCCCGGCGCGGCGAACGGCCTGATCTCCGCGGAACTCGGGTGGAGTTCTGCGCGGATGGGGGCTGTTCTGGCCGTGTACTGGCTGGCGTCCTTGGCGGGTGCCGTTGCCAGCAAACGGACCGCGCTACCCACGGCGGTTGAACGCACGATGGCCTTTGCGTTGTGTGCCACCTGCCTCGGGCTGTTCTGTGCGGCGGTGGAACCGGTCGTGGGCCTGTGGGGCAGCTCGGCTGTCGGGGGCTTCACCTACGGTTACACCCAACCGCACACAAACGCCCTGCTCATGCGGCGATGCGCGCCACGGTTGCGCGCGCTCGCCTTCGGCCTGAAGCAAGCGGCGGTGCCAGCCGCGACCCTGCTCGCCAGCATGGCTGTGCCGCTGCTCGCCGGTCCAGCCGGCTGGCGGGTGGTGTTCGCTGGCACGGCGCTGCTGTGCGGCCTGGGCGGTGGTCTTCTCGCACGGCATGCCATTCCCACCGGGCGGCCCCCAAAGACGGGGCGGGATTGTGGTGAACCGCTGAGCGGGGGTGCCTATCTGATGGCCGTCAGCTGCGCCGGCTTCTTCGGTGCGATGGTGGGTAACGGCCTAGGCGGCTTCCTGGTGCTTGCGCTGACGACACGGGGCGCCTCGCTGTCGGTCGCCTGTGCTGTGGCGACTGCGGGTGCCGCGCTGAACATCGTGGTCCGCCTTGCGGCGGGCTGGATGGTCGGAAGGGCGCCTCGGATCGTGTGGGCGGCCCTAACAGTGCTGTTCGTGACCGGTGCCGCAGGCACCCTGCTCCTGACGCACATGACACTCATGTTGAGTGCTATAGGGGCCGTGCTTGCGTACGGTGGCGGCTGGGGCTGGGCGGGGCTGCTGCACTACGTCATCGGCCTGCCCTACCCCGGCCAAGAGCAACGGGCCACGGCCTACAGCCAGATGGGGGTCTCTTTAGGAGCCGCGACCGGGCCAATGGTGTGCGGCCTGCTGTTCACCCTGCGCCCGGACGCCGCCTGGTGGTTGCTGACGGCGGCCGGGGCGGCCGCCGCGGTCTGCATCCTCGTCGCCCGCAGGTGTGCCCCGACCCGCTCGGACGCTGTGGCACTCGACCGCTGATTTCCAGTCGGCCGCACTTCCGCCGTGCGCAACCTGCCCCGTATATGGTGATAAGTCACGTACAGGGCAGGGATGCGCCATAACTTGCTCGGCATCGCCAATCGCCCGCCGAACCCGGCACGGGTTTGACAGCAGCAGGCTCACTCGGGTGGTGGTGACGGACCATCAGGTCGAACCTGAGTCAATCTTGAGATTCGCCACGACCCGCCTGGCGCCGTCGATTGCCCGGCGAAATGCCGCAGGGTCCTGTTGAGCGCGAGCCAGAACGTACCCGCCCTGCACTGCCGCAATGATCAGTGAGGCCATCACATCCGGGTCGGTATCGGGCTTGAGCTCGCCACTTCGTACCCCGTCCGCGAGCACCGCCGACAGTCGTTGGCCGACCCAGATGAAAAAGTTTGCCGCGGGTGCACGTAGGTCATCGTCGGCGACAACGTCGTAGTCCTGAGTCAGGCGTCCCATGCGGCAGCCCGCCAGCGGGTCGCGTTCCAGGTCGAGGAAAGCATTGACGCGCGCGACGGCCGACTCCTCCACGGCCAGCGCCTCCTCGGCCCTGGAGCGGAGCTGGTCGCTCATGTGCATCATGGCCGCGACCGCGAGATCCGCCTTCCCGGAGAAGTGGTGATACATGCTCCCCTGTCCCGCGTGTGCGCGTTCAAGAATCATTGCCGGACTCGTGCCCGTGTATCCCCGCTCCCACAATAGGTCGGCTGTAGCTCGGGTTAGTGCCGCCTTCGTGTTCATGGGATCAGTGTACCTACCACTCGTTACAACGGAAAGAGGAAGCGGCCCTGGTGCGACGAAGGTGGCCCGGCACCGCAGTGAATCGTCTCGGTGTTAGCTCTGCGCGGTTTTCGAGTCCGGGACGGGCGAGGTGCTGGTAGGCAGTGCAGTGGGGGTCATGGCTCTAGAGATCAAGGACATATGAGCGACAAGTGGAGGGCTTGGACACCATGACCGAGAACACTTCCCGCACCGCGGGCGACGAGGCCGACCGCGGTTCCGGCCCGGCTGATGGGGCTGGCGCGCCGGTCATCCTGAGCAACAAACCGGGCTCGTTCGCCTGGGGTGTCCTGGCCAAACGCCATCCGGCCATGATCCAGCAGGTACGAGACGCCTTCCCGTACGGTTGCCGACAACACGAGGCCCTCGATGCCCTGCTGGACGAGATCACCAACGGTGTCATCGAACAGCTCGCTCCTACGGAGCTCGATCACTGGCAGTGGTCAGGCTGGGGGCGGGATTACTTCGGGGGATCGTGGTTCGATGCCCCGTTCCTGTGGGCGGAAAGCTATTTCTACCGCAGGCTCCTCGGCGCCATCGAGTACTTCGGCACGGGCCCGTGGCGGGGAGTCGACCCCTTCGCCCCCTTCACGCAGGCCGAACTGCGCAGCGCGGCGGCGGGCGAGGAGCTCAGGGACGCACTCGCCGACGTGCCGGCCGACGAGCGGTCCACGGCTGTGCTCCACGCCTCGCTCTGGGGCAACCGCGCTGACCTCGGCTTCCGCGTCACGGCGGGGGAGCCGACCCTCGGCGACGCTGATCCGGGCCTGGTCGCGGACGACAGCGTCGCGCTGTGGTCACTCCTGCCTCCCGGAGGGCTGAACACCGTCGCCATGGTGGCGGACAACGCGGGACGAGAGCTGATCCCGGACTTGATCCTCATCGACCACCTACTTGAGTACCAGCACGCTGAACAGGTCGTACTCCGGGTCTGTCAAACGAGCGGCTCTGTCTCACATTCGGTGGTGACTCTGTGTGGCGAGGGTCGTTGATATCGATGTGATGGATGTCAACCAGCTTGTGCAGATGGTCTTTTCGGGGATATCTCCGCTGGTCATTGAGGATGTGGTCGACGAGGGCGAGCGGGTCGTGGTGAGGGCGCGGACTCCGAAGGAGACCGCGCCCTGCCCGGTGTGTGGGGCGTCGTCGGGGCGCGTTCACGGTTATCACTGGCGGACAGTGGCCGACGTACCGGTCGACGGCCGACGAGTGGTGGTCTGCGTACGGGTGCGGCGTCTGGTCTGTCCCACACGTGGCTGCCGTCACACCTTCCGTGAGCAGGTGCCCGGAGTGCTGGAGCGTTATCAGCGACGTACCACCCGTCTGACCGCGCTGGTCAAGGCGGTAGTCAAGGAGTTAGCGGGCCGGGCAGGGGCACGCGTGCTGGCGATACTCGCGGTAGGTCTGTCGCGCCACACGGCTCTGCGTGCCCTGTTGCGGATCCCGTTGCCCACGGGAGGGGTGCCCCGCGTGATCGGCGTCGACGATTTCGCTCTGCGCCGGCGGCACCGCTATGCCACCGTGGTGATCGACGCCGAGACCCATGAGCGGATCGACGTGCTGCCTGGCTGCGCGAGCATCCGGGCGTCGAGGTCGTGTGCCGTGACGGCTCGGCGACCTACGCCGAGGCCATCCGCCGCGCTCTGCCCGATGCAGTGCAGGTCGGCGACCGCTGACATTTGTGGCACAACCTGTGCGAAGCCGCCTCGAGCGAGATCAAGGCGCACAGCACCTGCTGGGCCACCGTGCTGGAGGCGCCCCTGTATGAGGGGCCCCGTGCACGGACCACCCTGGAACGCTGGCACCAGATCCACGACCTCCTCGACCAGGGCGTGGGCCTCCTCGAATGCGGCCGCCGTCTGCAACTGGCCCTGAATACCGTCAAACGCTATGCCCGAGCCGACCGGCCCGAGCGGATGCTCCGCGTCCCGAAATACCGCGCCAGCCTCGTCGATCCCTACCGCGAGCACCTGCGCAAACGCCGGGCCGACGACCCCGCCGTCCCCGTCCAGCACCTCTTCAAAGAGATCAAGGCCCTTGGCTTCACGGGCTGCCTCAACCTCCTGCACAAGCAACCAAGGCCGCGCGGACGCCGACCGCAGCCATATCTCCGCACGCAGACTCGCCCGGATGCTCCTCACCAGGCCCGACAACCTCAAGGCCGAGCACCACGATCTCCTGGCCCGGCTCACCGCCGCCTGCCCCGAGTCGACCCAACTGGCAGCCCACATCGAGACCTTCGCCCCACTTCTGAAGCCTCAGCCAGAAAACGCCGACACACTCGACCAATGGGTCGCCCAGGTCCGCGCGGCCGATCTGCCGTATCTGCACGCCTTCACCCGCGGTCTCGAGCGAGACCGCGACGCTGTGATCGCCGCGTTCACACGCCCGTACAGCAACGGCCCGACCGAGGGCGTCAACACCAAGACCAAGCGGATTGCCCGCCAGATGCACGGACGAGCAGGCTTCACCCTCCTTCGCCACCGCATCCTCCTCGGATAACGCCACACAGAGTCACCACCGAATGTGAGACAGAGCCGAACGATTTACAGACCCCGTTACAGCACCCGCCATGACGACGGCAGGCCCGACACCGGCCGCACTGTCACCGGTCTCGCCATCAGCGTCCTCGAACCCCGCGAACCACACGCCCCAATCCCCGCCATCTCCCGCGACGACCGGAACACCGCCCTCGCCGACCGCCGCCGCCACCGGATCCTTGGCCTGCTCGAAGAAGACCCCACCCGCCTCTGGCGCCCCCGCGACATCGCCTCCCACTTCGGCGACATCACCATGGAGACCATGTATCGACAGCTCTCCAGATGGGCCGAGACCGGCCTCATCCATAAACTCGGCCCCGGCCTCTACGCCGCCACAGCATGGACCCCAACACCCCTTGCGTGACCTGCGAAAACGTTAACTACATCAAGGCCCTGATGGCTCTCCTGGTCGGCCAGGTCATCCGGCCCGCCTACCGGCGGCTGCTTGCCCAGCACTTCAACTTCACCCTCGGCCAGGGCCAGACCCGCCTCATGATCGACCCGGACGGCTTCGCCCAGCTGGAAGCGCACTGTGACAAGACCGACCGGACCGGGCAGTGCCGCACCGGCGCCATGAACTGCGTCGCGATGATCCTGCTGAACAAAGGCGGCCGGATCGCGGATATCACCGTCGACGACTCCGTGGAGTTCGCCGCCGCCATGCGGGTCAGCCACCGCGCCGCCCGCCACGTCACGCTCTTCTACACGCTGCTGTTCGAGATGGGCATCCTCGGCGACGACGCACCGCCCTCCCTCGCCGCCGCACGATCCCACGGCCAGCGGGCAGGCGGCCCCGAACGCGGGCGGCGAGGTGATCGTGGACATCGACGGGGTCCTGGTCTCGCGCACTCGCAGAAGGAACACGCGGCCGCGACCTGGCGGAAGGCCTTCGGTCATCACTCGCTGTTCGCGTTCGTCGCCCCCGGCCGGGCAGGGTCCGGCGAGCCCGTCGGCGCTCTGCTGCGGCCGGGGTCTTGTGGGTGGCCGACGGATGCCGGGCCGGCACGCCAGGTTGGACTTTCGTCGTTGGCCGTCGCGACCAATGGCCGGCGCGGAGCAGGTTGAGAGGGGCTTAACGTGACCGGGTGACTCGTGTGGAATCTACGGCCCTTAAAGCATCGGCTCGCCAGGCACTGGCAGCGAGGCTGCGTTCGGCTACCCTGCGGCTGGCTGCCCCGGGCAGCGCTCTCTTGGTTCCCGGAATGTGGTCTCCCTGGCGCATAGTGGGCGAATCGCTGCTGAGCGTAGCGTTTGGGCTGCTGGGAGCAGGTCTCGCGGCCCTGGACCACGGCGGCACCGTACGGATCGCTGCCGCCGGGCTGGTGATCGCAGCGCTGTCACTTCTGCGCCGGACGTTGCCCGCGTCCGTGCTGCTGGTGACGGCCGTCGGCTCTGTCCTGTTCGGCGGTCTCGCTCCGTTGGTCCTTGTCGCCGCGTGGTCGGCGGGGCGGCGGATCGACGGGGTCGGCAGGGCCGTCGGCACCTTCGCCCTCGCATACGTCCTCAACCTCGGCCTGGCAGTCGTGCAGGCGCTGCCTCACCTCTCACTGCCCCGCTTGGTCTTCGGTGTCCTGTGGCCGCTGGTCGCGATCATCGTTCCCGGCCTGGCCGGCCGCTACCGGTCGCAGCACCATACGCTGACCGACACGCTTCGGGAGTACGAGGCCCAGCAGCAACGCGAGCGCGCGATGATCGCCGGACAGGCCCGGGCGCGGGAGCGTCAGCGCATTGCGCAGGACATGCACGACAGCCTCGGCCATCAGCTGGTGCTCATCTCGGTGCACGCGGGCGCGCTGGAGGTGGACCGCGAGCTGACCGGACGGCAGCGGGAGGCAGTGGGGGTGCTGCGCGAGGCGTCGGTGGCCGCGATGCATGAGCTGCGCGAGGTGGTACAGGTGATGCGGGACAGCACGGAGGCTCCACACGAGGACCGCACCACCCCAGGCGTCGCGGCTGCTGCGGCGGCGGAGGCGGAGGACACCACGGCGCTGTCGCGCGGGGTGGCGGGCATCGAGGGCCTGGTAGGAACGTCCCGGAGCGTGGGCGCGGCCGTGAAGCTGCGGCACTCCGGCGAGCCGTGCCCGCTCCCCCCGGCCGCCGATCACGCGGCGTACCGCATCGTCCAAGAGGGCTTGACCAACGCCCACAAGCACGCCCCGGGCGCCCCGATCACCGTCGAGCTGCGGTATGAGCCGGACTCGCTGGTCGTGGAGGTCGCCAACGGACCTGCAACCAGGACGACGGACAACGGCCGGGGCGTGGTGAGCGGCGGCCAGGGGCTGACCGGGCTCGGTGAACGGACCCGGTTCATCGGGGGCCTGGCGCACGCGGGCCCGACGGCGGACGGCGGCTTCCGGCTGGCGGGCGTGCTGCCGTACACATCGCCGGAAGGCGGGATCCCGAGCCCCGAGCCCGGCAACGTGACGACGACGTTCGTTGATCCAACGAACACCTTTTGGCAGCAGACCCCGGGGGACTCCTTGGACGAGGGTGGTCCCGTCATGAACGGGAACGGTCTGAAGGAGCTGGCCAAGGCAATGAGCAGGAAGAACGGAAGCGGCATAGCCATCGGCTGCGGGATGGCGGTACTGATTCCTCTGCTGCTGGTGATCGCCGCCCTCGGCGTCGGGGGATACTTCCTCCTGAACAAGGCGGAAGAGGCCAGGATCGAGCCGAAGCAGTACGACGCGGTGAAGGTGGGCCAGTCCGAGGCAGAGATCCGCAAGCAGTTGCCCAAGGAGAACTCCTTGGTGACCGACGGCCTGGAAACGGATGCGCCGCCCGTGCCCAAGGGCGCGAAGTGCCTCAGCCTGACTTCCACGGAGTCCAGCAACAATCCGGACAAGGAGCCGGTCTTCCGGTTCTGCTTCAAGGACGGCAAGTTGACCGAGAAGAAGTCTTTCGAGGTGAGGAACTGAGGAGTAGCGGGCGCTCGATCAGGGATGATGGCGAGTGACCGCAGGTAGACACTCAAGGACCGCGCAGGGGAGTCATGATCAGGGTTCTCGTCACGGATGACGAGCCGCTCATCCGGGCAGGCGTCAGGATGATCCTCTCCTCCGCCGACGACATCGAAGTCGTCGCCGAGGCGGTGAACGGCCGTGAGGCTGTCGAACTGGCCCAGACCCGCCGCGTGGACGTCGTGCTGCTCGATATCCAGATGCCGGTCATGGACGGACTGACGGCCCTGGCCGAGCTGCACCGGACCGTGCCTGACACGCGGGTGCTGATCCTGACAACCTTCGGGGAACAGCGAAACGTACTGCGCGCACTGACTGGGGGCAGCGTGGGCTTTCTGCTCAAGGACTCGGCGCCCGCGGAACTCATGCGCGCGGTCCGGGCTGCCGCGGCCGGAGACGCGTACCTGTCGCCGGGTGCCACCCGCCGTGTCGTGGACTCGTTGGCGTCCAGCCAGAGCGCCCACCGTGCTGAGCAGGCCCGCTGCCGGCTGGACGCGCTGACCAACCGCGAGCTGGAGGTCCTGGCACTGCTGGGTGAGGGCCTGTCCAACGCGGACGCTGGTCAGCGGATCCATATGAGCGAGGCCACGGTCAAATCGTACGTGAGCCGGATCCTGACCAAGCTGGACTGCGAGAACCGAGTGCAGGCCGCACTGCTGGCACGAGACGCCGACCTGGGAACCTGACCACACCACTCCGTCACTGTCGAACCGGGCTGCAAGATCGTTCGATGACCTCCGCTGACGTGGCACTCGGGCTGACATGGGGTGTCGAAGAGCGATCTTGCAGGCCGAGGTCGCCATGCTGGCGCCAGCGGTTGACCCACTTGGATGTGCAGGCTCGTGAGATTCCCATCTCAGCCGCGACGTGGGCGATGGGGCGGCTCTTGCAACGTTCGATCAGTCGTCGTCCTTCAACAGACAAAGAAGCGTTGGCGTGCGTCGTCATGACTTCACCTCTGCGCTCTGCTCGCCTCCGGCCGGAAGGGATGCCATGATCGGGCTTGTGCTCGCCGTCCGCCTGGTCTGGGTCGCGGGCGGCTGGAGGCCGCGGCCCTCCGGGGCCGGGGCGGGGGAGTCGGTGTGCGCGCATGGGGACCCGCCTCTCCGGCTGGTGGTCCGTCGGTGACTTCGACGCTACGCAGCTACGAGGATCCTGTGCGCGTCGGGCTCGTGCCGGCCCCGTTCGAGGGCTCGGTGGGGGCATGAAGCTCGGCCAGGTCGTGGAACAGCATGTTGTTGAGGTGGAAGACGTGGGTGACCTCGCGGGCGACCCGGTGGGTCTCGTCCTCGCTCATCGGCAGGGCGTCCAGGGTGGCGCGGTAGCGGCGGCGGTACGCGCTGGGGTTCCGGATGTCGAAGTGGTAGAACAGCGCGCCTTCGTGGGTGTGGCCCCAGGTCTTGGCGGCGAGGACCCGTACGATCTGGCCGCCGGCCAGGTCGCCCATGTAGCGGGTGTAGTGGTGGGCCGCGTAGCCGGCCGGCCATGCCCGTGCGACCTCGCGTACCCGCGCGCAGTAGCGGCGGGTCGCCGGGAGCGGAACCAGTCCCTGGGCCCAGTGCGGCCCGTCGAGATGCGCCAGGTCGCGCTCCAACGCGGGGACACGCAGCAGCGCGGGGTCCAACAGCGGTCCGACCAGGTGGTGGTTGGCCAGGGACTCGGCGGCGTCCTCCAGCTCCCGGTAGATGAAACAGAGCTGGCGTGACAATGCGGCGAAGGCTTCCGCCTTCAGGCGGCCGTCGAGCAGGTCGGCCATGAACGGAGATTGTCGAGTGTTCTCGTGTTCGGCCCGCTTCGCGATCCGCATCCGTTCTGACAGACACGCCGAATCCTCGGCGTGTCCCGTTGCGGGACTCGTCTCCACGGTGACCTCCAAGATCGTCCCACACTGCGGGCCTCGCGCTGGTCCGCGCTCCTTAGTCGTATATCTACGCGGGCCGACGGCTCGGTATTTTCACCCGGTCGGCGGCGTGTCCGCGCCCCGAGGCGGCGAAACCTCCCCGGTGAGCAAGCAATGCGGTGACCTCGCCCCGGGCCCGTGCGATCCCGACCACTCAGGCCGCCGCCTCCTGTCTGCGGAACCAGCGCGGGCCCGGGCAGCCTGGCCGAGGCAGTCCTGCCACAACCGGCTCGTTCAGCCGGGTCGCCCGCGTGGCTCGGCGCACGCTGCGTCGGGGTGGGAGTTCACACACCCCCAGCGGGATGCACCAGAGCCTTGCTCCGGCTCCCTGTATCTGCCCGACCTCAAGAAACGGGGCCCAATGGATCGGCTAGCTCCTGCTCCCGTTGTGCACCGACAGTCGGCCGGGGCGCTGCTCGCGGGAGGCGCTGGCGGGCCTGAACCGGGACTGACCAGTCGCCCGTCCGCGGGCCGAGGCGGCCAACCGGCTCCGGGTAGAGGCGATCTTGAGCCTGATGGGGGAACACCTGGTCGTACCGGAACACCTGGATGACTGCGTCTTCGTGACGTTTCGGCGTCTTCAACAGTTGATAGGGGGGTTCACCATCAACGCGCGTGTTTACGGCGGGAGGGATGCTGTGACCGTGTTAGCTGCCTTTACGCCTCATTGGGTGAAGCGTTCCGCGACGGATGCCAGAGCCTGTCGATGGCTTTCTGCCTGTCCCGAAAAGCTCGCAGGGCTTGCCCTGTCCGTGCTGCCCGCTTCCGCTCTGTGGGTATCGCAACCCGCAGGCACGGTGCCGATGTGAAGGAGTGCACTCGTATGACCGGCAGTTCCTCCCCAACGTTCGTCAGCTATGTCGCAGCCATCCTCGACGTGCTGTCCGCCACGCCCGGCCGGACCGTCCTCACCGGCGCCGACGGACGGGAGATCACTGCCGGCGAGCTGTGCGACAACACGTATCGGCTGGCCCGGGAACTGACCGGACGCGGCTTCGGGCCGGGCACGACAGTCTCCCTGCTCACCGGCGACACACCAGAAGCCCTGACGGCCCGCTACGCGGCGCATCTCGCCGGCGCCCGCATCGTCCACCTCCATGAGGGCATGGCGGCTGCCACCCTCGCCCACATCGCCGACAGCGTCGAGACCACGCTGTTGCTTGTCGACCCCACTCGGCACCGTGCAGCCGGGGAACTTCTGCCGTTGCCCGGGGCTCCCGCCGTACTCAGTCTGGGGACCAGCCCGTTCGGGGAGGATGTCCTGGCGGCCGCTGCTCGACACGAACTCCACCCCTTCGCGTCCCCCGTCGGGCCGGGAGACGACTTCGGTATCCGGCACAGCGGGGGAACTACCGGTGTCCCCAAGGGAATCCGCACCATTCACGGTCCCTACCGCTGGCGGATCGGCCTCCCTTTCGCCGACGCGGGCGACCCTCCCTGCTACCTCGCCTGCACCCCGCTCGCCCGCTTCTCTGGCCTTCTTGCCGACAATGCCCTGATGCAGGGCGGTTCTGTTGTCCTGCATCTCTCCTTCGATCCGGGCGCCGTACTCGCGGCCATCGCACGTGAACGGATCACCCACGTCTGGCTCCTGCCAACCCTGTTGCACCAGCTCCTCGACCACCCAGCCCTGGCCACGACCGACCTGTCGAGTCTCACCCGTATCACCTACGGTGGTTTGCCCGCTTCAGCCATCCGCCTGCGCCAAGCCGCCGAGGCCTTCGGCCCGGTCCTGTACGGCGGGTACGCCCAGAGCGAGGCCCCCGCGATCTGTGAAGCAGCCCCGCACGAGCACTCCATCACCGGGCATGGGGGCCGCATCACCGTCGGCCGTCCACTGCCCGGAGTCGAGGTCGTCATCCGTGACGACGCGGGCGAAACCCTGCCGCCGGGCGAAACGGGCGAGATTCAGGTGCGAGCCCCCAGCGTCATGCATGGCTACTGGAAACAGCCCCAGCTCACCGCCGAGGTACTGCGTGAGGGCTGGCTGCGTACCGGCGACCTCGGCTACCTCAACGAAAGCGGCTACCTCTTCGTCGTCGGACGCCGCAAGAACGAAATCCTCGTGGAGGACGGCATCGTCCACCCCGCCGAAGTGGAAGAACTCCTCCTGACCCACCCAGCCATCGCGCAGTGCACCGTCGTCGGCATCCGGGACCCCGATGAGACCGAACACATCCACGCCGCCGTCGTCCCCGCCCCTGGACACCACCCCACCCTCGAAGAGATCCGTGCCTTCGTCACAACCCGCCAAGGATCGATGTACGCGCCCACAGCACTCCACCTGCTGCCCGAACTCCCCCTCACCCCGGCAGGCAAGCCTGATACGGAGCTGCTACGCACGACCTTGGCAACAGACCCGCGCCGCGAATCCGCGGCAGCATCACAGTGAGCCCAACCCCACCCCTGCAGGCGGCCCGAAGTGCGCCTCGATCGGGTTGGCCCAGGACACGTTGGCCGGAGCGAAACACAGCTCCACCTTGTTGTTCCCGGCCCACTGGAGGATCCTGGCGCCCTTCTGGGCGGAGAGATTGCCCGTGATCACGTAGATCGGAGCGCCGTCGGGGCGGGGCGGCTCGGATGAACTTGAGCGCGGCCCGGGAGGCTCCGTCTGGCGCCCCTCGCGCTGGAGCGACGCATCGCCGCGCTGCACGCCGCTTACCACCACTCTGCGGCGGCCGCCCGCTGCGGGGCTGCTTGCTCCGTGCCGCCATCCGCCAGGGAGATCGCGGGTGGTGAGGCTTCTCGTTCGGATGAACAGCCCCCTACGGCTTGGTTGCCCACCGAAGGGCGCTGTCACGTTGTTGGGTGTGTGAGTGCCTGATGGTGTGTCGGGTGTGGTGGGGTCGGGTTCCGGCTCCGTGCTCAGGCCGCGGCGGGCAGGTCGGCGACGCCGGTGGCCTGGTCCCAGATGGCGAAGCGGGTGGTCATCTCGGTGCGGTATTCGGGGGCGGTCATCAGGTGGCGGCGTGGTCGGAAGTGGGGTGAGATGCCGCTGAACGCGGACAGGAACTGCTGGGCTCCGCCGACGCTACGGAAGCCTTTCATGGCGCGTTCGCGCTGCCGGGTGGGCTGGTGGCTGTTCTCGGCCCGGTTGTTGAGGCCCTTGTGGGCGCGGTGTTCTACGGAGGGCTTGACCTCGCGGTGGGCCGCGCCGTAGGAGCGGAGCTTGTCGGTGACGATCACCCTCGGCACCGAGCAGGTTCTCTTGAGCAGTTTGCGGAAGAAGCGCCGGGCCGCGGCCTTGTCCCGGCGGGACTGGACCAGGATGTCGAGCACGTTGCCGTCGGCGTCAACGGCCCGCCACAGGTACTTCTGCTCTCCGTTGATCTTCACGAAGACCTCGTCCAGGTGCCACTTGTCCCCGGGCCGGGGCCGGCGGCGGAGCAGGCCGTTGGCGTAGGCCTGCCCGAACTTCGCACACCAGCGGCGGACCGTCCCGTGGGAGACGACCACGCCGCGCTCGACCTCGCGGAACGACAGCGGGAAGCGGTGGTACAGCCACACACAGTGGGCCATGACCTCGACCGGGTACCGGTGCCCCTTGTACGACGGCGATGCGCTGTCCACGGACGACCCCTCCCAGCATGACCAACCAGAAGATCATCCCACCCGGTCAGTCAACGTGACAGTGCCCCCCCAGCGCGGTGACGACCAGCAACCGGTCTCACGCCAACCGAAACGGCGAGGCTAACGCTTGTCCGTAGCGGCTGGTCACCAGCGCCCACCGATCGACAGCGTGGAACGATGGCCACCATGTCCGGTCAAGTCTGGGTGTCCCTCATATCGTTGGGCGGCGTCGCACTCGGTGGCGCGCTGTCCTTCCTCGTACAGTTCGCGACGCAGCGGTCGGCCGAGCGGACGGAGCAGCGGCGGCAGCGGACCGAACTGTCCGAGGCCCGGCGTGCGGAGCGGCTCGCGCTGCTGGAGCGGTTCATCGAGGCGGGGGGCGAGGCGGAGCTCGCGGCCTTCAGACGACCGCACGAGTGGGACGAAACGACCCCCTGGTTCCTCACGACCCGAGAGTCCATGAACAGACTCTGGGTCGTGGAACGGCTGATCCGTGTCCAGTTTCCGCCGGCCGTTCACGACGCGGCACGCGCGTACTCCCTCGACCTCAACCGGACCGTGCGTGTGGGAGGGCCTGCCCGACGGAGAGAGCTTGCGCGACCACCTGGAGGACAACAGGCTGGCCTTTCTCGACGCGGCCCGAGCGGTCATGGGATAGCCACCGCGGGCCGCGAAGGCCCTCTGCCCCGACGGCGGCCCACAGCGGCCCGCCCCCCGCTGCACCCGCCCGCCACCGTCGCCGGAGCCGGCGATTTGACTTGCCCCTACATATCCAGAAAGCTAGATGCGTACCCGGGAGGGCAAGAGGCCCGAAGGCAGCTCCCAAGGATTCACAGAGAGGCCCCCATGGACCCGCTGGCCGTGCACAAGGCCCTCGCCAACCCCGCCCGTCTGCAGTTCATGCAGTGGCTGCGCGACCCCGAGAAGTACTTCGACGAGGACTCGTACACGCAGCAGGGGCTGGGCTTCCATATCGGCGTATGCGTGGGTGACATCCAGAAGCGGGCCGGGCTCGCGCAGTCCGTCGTGTCCGGCTACCTCCAGACCCTCAGGGACGCGGGCCTCCTCACCTCGGAGCGCGTCGGCAAGTGGACGTACTACCGCCGCAACGAGCCGGTGATCGCCGAGTTCGCCGCCCATGTGCGCGACGAGCTGTAGCCGCCCCGTCCTCCAGGCGTGACCGCAGAGAGCTGAGCCCCGCACGGCGCACCCATGTCAACGTATCTACTTTTCTAGATTTAAAGAAAGATCACCATGAGAAAAACCTCCGCCGCCGTCCTGGTGCTCGCCCTGGGCGTGTTCGGCATCATCACCACCGAGATGGGCATCGTCGGGGTACTCCCCCAGCTCTCCGCCGAACTCGGCGTCCCGCCCTCCACCGCCGGCTGGCTCGTCGGGGCGTTCGCCCTGGTGATCGCCGTGACCGGGCCCTTCACCACACTGCTCGCCTCCGGGATCGACCGCAAGAAGGTCCTCGCCGCCTCGATCGCGGTGTTCGCCCTCTCCAACGCCGTCTACGCGCTCACCACCCAGTACGAGGTGATGCTCGCCTTCCGCATCATTCCTGCCGTCTTCCACCCGGTGTTCTTCTCGGTCGCGCTGGCCACGGCCGCGCGCATGGTCGTGACGAAGGACGGCGAGGACGCGAAGGCCGCCACCCGGGCGACGACGACCGTCTTCGCCGGTGTCACCGTCGGGTTCGCCTTCGGGGTACCGCTGACCTCGTACCTCGCCGAACACCTCTCGCTCCCTGCCGCGTTCTGGTTCGGCGCGCTCGTCAATCTGATCGCGTTCCTGGGCATCCTGCGCCTGCTCCCGAGCCTGCCGGTCGGACAACGCGTCTCGTACGGAGCCCAGTTGAGCGTGCTCAGGCAGCCCCGGATGTGGCTGACCATCACGTCCGTCGTCCTGATCTTCGCGGCGATGTTCTCCGTCTACGGCTACTTCGCCGAGTACCTGGGCCAGGTCACCGACATGGACGGCTCCTGGGTCAGCGCCATGCTGATGGCGTTCGGCATCGTGATGATCCTCGGCAACTTCGCCTTCGGCAGCCTGCTCCAGCGGAACCTCGTCCGCACCGCCCTCGCCTATCCGGCCCTCTGCCTGCTGGTTTACGTACTCGTGTACGCGATCGGGCCACGGTTCGTCCCGATGGTCCTGGGCGTCCTGGTCTGGGGAGCCGTGCACTCCGGCGGGCTCATCGTCACCCAGAGCTGGCTGGGCAGGGATGCACGGGACGCACCCGAGTTCGGCAACAGCCTCTTCATCTCCTTCTCCAATCTCGGCATCACCCTCGGCACTGCGGCCGGCGGGTGGGTCCTGTCCGCCGCGGGAGCCCGCCGGCTGCCGTGGGTCGGAGCCGGGTTCGCCATCGCCGCGCTGGTCGTCATGCTGGTCCGGCTGAGCCTGGACCGTGCCGGACGGCGGACCCCGCAGTCCGGGGAGGTGGCCGCCTCTCACGCTGCCGTTCGCGCGGCCCCCTGACGGCACGCACCTGTCGGGGCGGAGCGGAACAGTCCGGTGCCGCTCGGAGTTGGGGGAGGGCGGTCGCTCGCGTGGCTCGTCCAGGGGCAGGCCCCGTCGTAGGGGTGCGACGGCCATCTTCACGCGCTGGTAAGGGTCCAGGGTGGAGGTCTTGCGTGGCGGGCGGCGCATCACTTCCTGCCAAGTGCCGGCTCGCGCATATTTGCTCACGGTGCGGCGGTTCAGGCCGAGTTCCCGGGCCACGGAGCTGTGGCTCCGGCCGGTTCGGGTCAGGGCATGCACGTTCTCGAACAGCCTTCGGGCGTGGCGCCCGGCCCGAGTGTAGGGGGCGGAGTTCTCGGCGGTCTCGCCGACGATTGCGGGGTCGGTCTCGCTGGTCTGGGGCAGTGCTGTGGGCAGACAGCCGCGGTGGGCGGAGGCGATGTCCTTAACGCGGCGGGAGAGGCCCTGCCAGAGGTGGAAGCGGTCGCTGACCTGCACGGCATCTGGGGCGCCGGCGGTGATGCCCCGCCGGTAGGCGAGGGAGCCGTCCCTGCAGGCGATCTCGACTCCTGGGTGCTCGCGGAGCCAGTGACCGAGCTGTTCGGCGTCGCGTCCTTCCCACAGTGTGAGCGGGAGTCGGGTGGTGGCATCGACCAAGAGGGTGCCGTAGGTGTCGCCGTGGAGCGCGAAGTCGTCCACTCTCAGGACCCGGGGCGTCACCGGTAGCGGAAGCGACACTCGCATCAGCTGGGACAGAACGGTGCAATGCGAGATTCTGATGTTCAAGATCCGCAGCGTGCGGGAGCTACTTCGTCCGGCCAGCATCACGCCGACGTCCTCGACCAGGCGCTGCAACTGCGGTGTGTACCGTTGATAGCGCATGGTCAGCCCCGCTATTTGCTCGGCGAAGGTTTTCTTTGGGCAGGCTGGGTTCTCCCAGTACAGGCGACGCACGGACAAATCGATGTGCAGTGGCCGACCTCCGAGAGCGACGTCGGCGAAGCGGCGCACATAACGGCTGTGGCACCACCCCCTGAGCTGGCCGCATCCTGTACATCCCGCCGGTTCACCGGATCTCGTACGAGCATGGACCGTCACGACGGCATCGGAGGCATCAACCGATACCACCAGCACGTTTTGCCAACTGCGGTAACAGACTTGCCAGTTCAATAGAGCACAACCAAAGGCTGCCCACCGTATGGGTCAACCGATCGCCGCACCGAGATGATCTCCGGCTACGAGAATCTTGCCAGAGCCAGACAAGTCGTACACCGACACCACCCAACCCGGCGCCGCTAGGAGTTGGCAGCCTTTGCCAGGACGCGGGCGAGTTCACGGGGGCGGGTGACCATCGGCCAGTGGCCCGAGTCGAGGTCCACGTACTCAAGGTGAGTAGCGCGGGCGAGCTCAGGACTCTCACCGGCGGCGATCCACTCCTCGGCCTGGGCGGGGGTGAACTCGGGACAGACAACCACAACGGGGACGTCGAAGCGGCGCTCGTCGGTCAACCGTACGACTCCCCTGGCGACCTCCTCGGGGACAGGAACGGCGGCGGACGCGAAGCGGTCCCGGGCCTGCTGGTCCAGGTCAGCGGCGTCCGCGCCCTCGAAAAGCTCCCACCCCGGGAAGGGCATGGCGCCGCCCTCGATCGCGAAGTGATCGGCGTAGACCCGCTCATCGGCGGCGGGGAAGCCGCCGATCAAGGCGACCTTGGCCACCTTCTCCGGTCGTGCGTCGCCAGCCAGCCAGGCCAGGGTCGATGCTGCGGAGTGCCCTACCACCAGAGGCTTTCCAGGCGCCGCGTCAACCGCGGCAAGCACTGCTGCCATCTGGTCGTCAAGCGTCGCGGAGGCGGCGCCATCACCCTGGCCCGGGAGGGTGAGCGGCACGGGATGGTGGCCGAGCGCGGTGAGTTCGGGAACGACGTCGTCCCATGCGGATCCGTCGAGCCACAAGCCAGCGATGAGCAGGATGTCCACGGTGGTTCTCCCGGAGAGTCGTCAGATCTGGTTGTCGGCACGCTACCGGGAGGCTCTGACACCGGGCTCGGCCCAGACTGCGATCTTTGAAAACCTCGGCTCGACCCAACCCAACCCGGCGAACCTACGTGGTCACAGCACTAGCGGTGGTTTGTTAAACCGGGCAGTAGAGATCAAGCGGGTGGCCTGCGCCGACGGCGTTGATCAGTGCTTGGAGTTCGGGTGGTGGCGGCTCGTTGGTCCAGGCTCGCCAGCAGCGTTGGAGGGTGGTCCAGGGGTCGAGCCAGGCCCGGACGGCACGGATCGCGCGGGGCCAGCTGGCCGGTTGGGGCTGGTGGGGTCTGTTCGTTCCCCCTCTCAGTGGGCCCCGCTGGGGTGGAGGCCGGTGGGACTGCTGGGACGACGGCGGGCTCCTGGTCTGGCAGTCGGGCGAACCAGGTGTCCCAACAGAAGGAGAACGCGCAGGTAACCAGGGTCTGGTGGCGGCGTATGGCGGTGTCGGAGCGGACCTGGAAGTCGGCCCATCCGAGTTCGTCCTTGATCTGTTTGTAGCTTTGCTCGATCCAGTGTCGAATGCCGTAGATCCGGACGACTTCGTGCAGGTCAGCGGCGGGTTCGGGACTGTCGGCCTCGCGGGGGCCGCCGGGGCGGGGCAGGTCGGTGGCCAGGTACCAGGTGGACTGCGAGGGCAGCGTAGCCGGATCGGTGGTGGCCACGACCAGGCGGACGTTCCCGTCGGGCCCCCAGAAGCCGAGGGTGGCGTCGGCGGCCCACCAGGTCTCGGTGCGCCCGTCGCGGAAGGTCCGCTCGACCTGGGTCCAGTCTCCGGGATTCTCGGGGTCTGTCCAGGTCAGGGCCCGGGCGGCGTGGAGGGGGGTGTAGGCGTCCTTGCCGTAGGCCCAGCTGCCGTGGCTCGGTTTGAGGGCCATGACGAATGGCAGGCCCGCCGCGTAGAGCTCTCGGCGGAAGCCGTCTTGGTCGCCGTAGGCGCAGTCGGCGGCCACGGCGCGGAAGGCCGTTCCGGCCACCTTGGCGGCGCGGGCGAGTTCGACGGCGATCTGCAGCTTCGTGCGGAATCCGGGGTCCTTCTTGCCTGTCGGGAAGTGGTGAGCGGGGCTGTAGGGCACGGCGTGGAGCGGGTAGTAGAGGTTCTCGTCGGCCCAGCAGGTGGTCACGGTGACGATGCCGTTGTCGGTCTTGCCCAGCCGGCCCAGCCGCTGCCGACCGATGTGCGCGGTCGCCTTCCCGTCCTTGCGGTCTCCCGAGTCGTCGATCACCAGTACCCCGCCCGCGTGCGGCGCGGTCGTCGGGTCGGCCAGCAGTAGTTCCACCCGGCGGGCGTTGACCTGCTCGTGGTCCCACGTCGACTCGGACAGAAAGAACTGCAGCCGCTGGACCGCAGCGTGCTGGGCTCCGGCCACCGGCTCGGCGCCGACCAGGCAGGTCAGAGTCTTGTTGCGGTCCCGCGGCAGCAGCAGTCCCGCGAGGTACTCCCGGAACCCGCGGCGCTGTGCCAGTGTGGAGAAAAGGTCATCGAAGCGTGCGGCGTAGGCTTCCAGCGGCCCGGAGCGGGCGGACACGGCAGACGACGGGTCATCACAAGCTCCCAGGCAGCGAGGCGACGTTCCTCTGCTACCGGCCTACCGCAGCCCTGACCCGCCGTCAACAAACCACCGCTAGAGGGATTGCAGGGCGGATGTCTGGCACCGCGCCTTGAGAGATGGCAGTACTGATCGCTTGAGGGATGGTGCGCGAGGCGCGGGCGCCCTGCCGCCGCCTCTGCGCCGTGGCCCCAGTCACGGCGACCCCGAAAACGCTGCGCGCAGCGCCGGCAGAACCCTGCCGTCCGCGCCGAGTGCCCCTCCCCTCGTGTCGCAGCCCTCAGCTTGTGGCGTTGATCCCCCGTGCTGCCCTGCCGTGACCACGATCGGCATAGGCTTCTGACAATGCTCAACGGCCAAATGCAGCTTGGTGGTGAACTCGCCGCGCGAGCAGGTCACCCTGCTTCCGAGCCTCAGACGCATGCTGATGGGCGCGGCACACCGTGAAGTCCATGCTCAGGTCCCGCCCGATCACACCCTTCACGTCTGCCAGGGCTTGGAGGAGGGTGAGGACTCCGTGTCAGGTGTTGCGGTGTCGTCCCTGCCGTCGCCGAACTCGGCGTATCGCAGAAGGATCCCGAAGCGCTAGGGGTGGCGTTCGTCGATAAGCGGGAGGGCTTTGCCGGTCCGCGGGTGGGTGTCGAGCTGGTCAGGGGTGACCCATTCGATGACCAGCCGATGGAGTCGTCCTTCGGTGACTTCTTCGTCGAACGAGGGGTGTGTCGTGTGCAGGTGCGCTTCCAGTGCGCGGTGGTACGCGGTGGGGTCGGGGGTGCTGCCGACGATGCGTAGGACGAGCTCGTCCATGGTGTCGCGATGGCGCAGGACGGTCTGGAGGGCCACTGGGCCCCCGTTGTTTGAGAGGGCGTTGATGCAGGAGCGCAGGACGTCCAGGTCGATGGTGGTGGTGCCGACGCGGGCATGTCCGATCGTGCGCCCGAGGAGACGCAGCCGTCGACAGCCTGTGTCTGTCCACTGGGCTTGGTCACCGACGGGATAGCGGATGACGGGCATGCGTCGGCGCAGGAGGCTGGTCGCCAGCACGGCGCCGGTTCTCCCGGGTTCGGTGATGGGTTCGCCGGTGTCCGGATCGACGATTTCGAGGATGGTGTGCGGTTCGGCGGGGCGGTAGTGCACCAGCTCGCCGGCGCCTGGATCGAGGTCGGGGGTCCCGAGGATGCCGGCGTCGACGCTGACGTAGGCGTACGGGGCGGGGCGTGCGCGAGGGAAGGCCCGGGCGAGCAGGTCTCGCTGGTCGTGGTGGAGAGCTTCCCCGCCGTACAGGAGCAGCCGCACTCGGGGCAGTTCCCGTCCGTGCCGCGAGAGGTGTGCCGCCAGCGATGCCAGGGCCGAGGCGGTGCCGATGGCCACCGTCGCGTGGTCGCCTTCCATGATCTGGGCCACCCGGTCGTTGGGAATGTGGCCGCCGACGGGCAGCTCGACCACGGGCAGTGGGCTGTCGCGCAGAGCGTGGGTGGCATACAGGAAACTCATGTACAAGTCGCCGGCGTAGAGAAGGTTGGCGACCCGGTCACCGGCCCGCAGGCCCGCACGTGTCATGCAGGCTGCACTGACCGTGCTGGTCGCGCGGAACTCTTCGCGGGAGTAGGTGGTGCGTTTGGGCTCTCCGGTCGTGCCGCCGGTCGCGAACACGATCCCGTCGTGGTGCGGGCCGGTGAGAACACCGCTCACCGGCCTGCGGTGTGCGGCCCAGAATGACCGGAGGTCCACGACCGGCATCTCGGCCAGGGCACCGGGGTGCGCGGGAGCGTCCTGGTACAGATCGCGGTAGTACGGTGAGCGCTCGCGCGCGAACCGCACCAACTCACGCCATTCTCCGTCCTGGGGCGCACGCTCCCCGAGATGGTCCGAAGCCGAAATGACGGCGCTCACGGGCATCTCCTTCGCCTGTCCGGACTGCGCGGGGGACAACGATCATGAATCCAGCAGCTCTTCCGGACCAACGAGCAGCGGCGCCCGGCGACACGCCGTGGGCGCCTCGGCCGGAGTTCGGCCCGGGCGGGTCACACGGGCCGAACTCCGGGCTGGCGGGAAGGTCCGCCGGGGGCCCGCGGGTGGGCGCGGCGGGACTGCTAGGCGCTGAGAGCGGCGGTCAGGGCGTCGGGCGGGGGCGTGTTGCCGGTGGCGAGGTAGGCGCCGCTCCTGCGCCGTGACCGGAAGATGACTCGCACGAAGCTGGCATCGACGCTCGGGTTCAGCCCGAGACCTGCGTCACGGATGGCCTTGTCGATCACCCGCAGCTGATCCGCCTGGTACGGCTTGACCAAAACGAGGCGGGGTTCGGGCGAAGTCACCGCCGCCATCTGGCCCAGAGGCGTCGGCATCCCTTAGTAGTCCGCCTTGATCCCGCTCACCTGCTCGAGCGTGCGGACCTTCTCCAGACCGCTGCGCAACGCCTCGACAATCTTTCCCGTTGCCACGGCGAAGTCCTCCTTGACGTCTTCAGCTTTCGACAACCGACTCGTTCCTTCCTACTCGATCAACAGGTCTGCACCGGCTACATCGGCCGTCCGACCGGCCACGGAAACCCTGACGGACCGACCGTCATCCCAACGAGTGAAACGACACCCACCACCGCCGGGACCACGGCATCGCACTGGCGTTCGCGCAGGGGCCTGGGATCCCGCCAGCGCGTGAACGTCATCCACGCGATGATCCGCACCGGGGCCCTCCACCAAACGCGAACCCCGAGCGACATGAACCTCGCCGCCTGACGGCTCCACTCGACACCTGAACATCCGGGCGCCCCGCTTCGCGTTTCAGTTGTCGAGTGCAGTGTTGACGAAGTCCACTGCCAGGTCGTGGGTGTCCTGGAACGGCAGGGGTGGGTCTTCGAACTAGTCGGCGGTGGCTTCCGGGTGGGGCCCTACGACGGCGACGCGGCCCGCGCCGTAGGAGGTGACGAGGGCGGCGGCCAGGCCGTTCGTGTACCTTGCGCGGCCGGCCACGCCACTCGACCTCGACCTCGACCTCGACCTCGACCTCGACCTCGACCTCGACCAGGGCGTTGTCCTCGGTGGTGACCGTGGCATCCGGCGAGGTGATGTACTGGTCGAGATCGCCGGAGAGCAGGCCGAACCCCTCGTACTGTCCGGCGAGGTAGCCGCCAGCGTCCGAACAAAGGCCGGGAAATCCGACTGGATGGCCGGGTCTTCGTATTCAGCGGTGGTGTGTGCATCCGGGTGGCCCCCGGCCGTCCCTGCCGCCTCTCGCACCCCGCGCTTCATACGCTCGCCCGGTGCCGGTGCCGGTGCCCGCGTCCCGGGGTAGGGATCCCGCAACTGGCTCCGGATCGTGCGCTGTTCGTGCGCTGAGCGGCGCCGTTCGTCGGGATGTGACCCCGGGCGCTCGCTCGTTCAAGTGAACACATCCCTCACTGAGTTGGACGTTCATGAGGCGTGGGCACCGTTCGAACCAGCGGTCCTCACCGTTGGGAGGCAGACTGATGACGAGCCACGCGACGCAGGTCGAACTAGCCAGCCTTCTCCGTGAAGCGCTGCAATCGGCGGACACGGAAGCACGCTGGATGACCGACACGGACGAGATGTGGTGCCGCGCCGTACCGACGTCGGCGGCCCCGCGCCTCCAGGGCTGGAAGCTTCACGTATCGGCAACTGTCGCCTCGGCGACCGCAGTTCTCGCGAAGTCCCTTGCCGTGCTGGTGCGTGAGGAGTCGGCGTTCAAGTTCGCCCGGTCGCTCGACCAGGTGAGTTCGCTCAACTCCCGTGCCACGCCCCGGGGAAGCTCCGGCAAGTTCATCACCGTCTACCCGCGCTCCGACGCCGACGCGACCCGGATCGCGCGGGAGCTGCACGCGGCCACCGCAGCGTTGACCGGGCCGCGCATCCTCTCGGATCAGGCGTACGCACCCGACAGCCTGGTGCACTACCGCTACGGCGCCTTCGCCGGACGGCAACGGCTTTCGGACATCGGGCTGCTGGTCTGGTACATCGAGGATCCCGACGGGAATCCCGTGGAGGACGAGCGCACCGGCCGTTACGCTCCGCCTTCCTGGGCCGTCTCTCCGTTCCCCGCCCCGGTGCCCGTGCCCCCGCCCGCACCCTCGCGCACGGCGAGCGGTCCGGTGTTGCTCGGTGGTCGGTTCGCGGTGCGGGAGGCGATCCGGCAGACCAACAAGGGCGGCGTGTACCGGGGGACCGAAGTCGCCACCGGCGCACCCGTGGTGATCAAGGAGACCCGGCCGCACGTGGAAGCCGACGCCACCGGCCGCGACGTCCGTGACTGGCTGCGCGCCGAGGCCCGCGCGCTGGAGAAACTCACGGGCACGGGGCTGGCCCCGGAACCCCTCGCGCTGTTCGAGCACGGCCGGCATCTGTTCCTGGCCCAGAGCGAGATTCCGGGCGTGCCGCTGCGGGTCTGGGTCGCCGAACACTTCCGTGACACCGGAGGCGAGCGCTACCGTGCCGATGCGCTGGCTCAGGTGGCCCGGTTGGTGGAACTGGTCGCGGCGGCGCACGCCCACGGGTGCGTGCTGCGGGACTTCACCCCCGGCAACGTCATGGTCCAGCCCGACGGCGAACTGCGTCTGATCGACCTCGAACTCGCCGTCACCGAGGACGGCTCCGCTCTGCCGACCCGCGTCGGCACCCCCTGCTTCAGTGCCCCCGAGCGCCTCGACGACGCGCCCGTCTCCAGGACGGCCGACTACTACAGCCTCGGCGCCACCGCCTGCTTCGTGCTGGCCGGGAAGGTTCCGAACCTGCTGTCCGAGGAGCCCGCCGACAGGGCCGACCAGGAGCGGCTCGCCGCGTGGCTGAGCGCCTGCGCCGGATACCTTCAACTGCCCGATGGGCTCGTGGAGATGGTCCTCGGGCTGATGCGGGACGATCCCGCCGAACGCTGGGATCCGTCCCGGGCGCGTGACGTGCTCCGGCGGGCCGGAGTCCCGGTCCGTTCAGGAGGCGGAGTTCACGTCCAGGTCCGTTCAGGAACCCAGACCCCGGACCGACCCGGAGCCCGGACCACCCCCCGCTCCGACTCCCCACGCGACGCGGTGACCGGCCTCGTCGACCACCTGATCGACTCGATGAACCCGGCGGACGACCGGCGGCTCTGGCCGGTGTCCACCCGGGCCGGCGAGGCCGATCCCTGCACCGTGCAGCAGGGCGCGGCCGGTGTCCTGGCCGTCCTGACCCGGTACTTCGAGCTCACCGGAGACCCCCGCCTGCCCGCGCTGCTCTCCACCGCGGGCCACTGGATCGCGGACCGCACCGACACCGCCTTCACCCGCCCCGGTCTGCACTTCGGCGGCCGGGGCACCGCCTGGGCGCTGTACGACGCCGGACGTGCCATCGACGACCGCGCGCTCGTCGGCCACGCGCTGGCGCTGGCGTCGGCTCCCCAGGAGGTCACCCTCCACCACGACATCACCCACGGCACCGCCGGCAGCGGCACCGCCGCCCTCCACCTGTGGCACCGCGGCGGCGACCCCCGCTTCGCCGAACTCGCCGTCGACGCGGCCGAC
This sequence comes from Streptomyces sp. NBC_01267, assembly GCF_036241575.1. Taxonomy (NCBI): domain Bacteria; kingdom Bacillati; phylum Actinomycetota; class Actinomycetes; order Kitasatosporales; family Streptomycetaceae; genus Streptomyces; species Streptomyces sp. NBC_01267. The sequence goes on from NZ_CP108455.1 coordinate 93,348, forward strand.
CGGCTGACCCGTGCCGCACAGCGCGAGGCGACCGGCGTGAGCTGGCCCGTCCCCGCCGAAGCCCTCTCCGGCGACGGGAAGTTCGGCAGCACCTACCTCGGTTTCGCGCACGGCGCGGCCGGCATCGGCTGCTTCCTCCTCTCCGCCGCCCTCGTCTCGCGGCGCCCCGAGCACCTGGAACTGGCCGTGGAGGTCGGCGAACACCTGGTGTCCACCGCCGTCCTCGTCGGCGCCGCCGCCCAGTGGCCCTCCCAGGCCCTGGACGTCCCCACGGCCCCCTACTGGTGCCACGGCGCGGCCGGCATCGGGACCTTCCTCGTCCGCCTCTGGCAAGTCACCGGGGACGACCGGTTCGGCGAACTCGCCCGGCGCAGCGCCCAGTCCGTCACGGAACGCGCCTCCCGCGCACCGCTGAGCCAATGCCACGGACTGTCCGGCAACGGTGACTTCCTCCTCGACCTGGCCGACGCCACGGGTGACCCCGCCTACCACGCGCAGGCCGGCGAACTGGCCCGCCTCATCGTCGCGGAGGGAGCCCGCCGCAACGGCCACATGGTCTTCCCCAACGAGTACGGAGACGTCACGACCGGCTGGAGCGACGGATCCGCCGGAACCCTGGCCTTCCTCCTGCGGAGCCTGCACACCGACCCCGGACACCAGGACCCCGGACACCGCGACCCGGGACACCGCGACCTCCGTCACACAGACCTCCGGCACTGGATGGTTCAGCTGCCGGACTGAGCGGCAGAGACTTCTGCCGCCACCGCTCGCAGAAGGAGAAACCCTCATGGACATCGTCGAACTCGAACTGCTGGCCCAGCTGCACGCCCTGCCCGAGACCGACCCCGTCGACCTCGACGGGGCCTCGTTCTCCGGGACGTGCGCCTGTACCGGCCTGCTGACCCTCCTCAACACCGTCTGCGTCGGCATCAGCTGCGCCTAACAGTGGTGGCAGGACCTGGCTGGAGGCTGTCCTGGGACAGCCTCCAGCCGGACAACCGCCCACGGGCCCGACGCGGGCTCGCGCACACGCGCGGAGGCAGCGGACGGCGCGAAACTCCAGACGAGGACCGGACCATATGCAGCTTCACACCGGTGACGACGATCTCGCCCGAGCAACTCGCACGACAACGGCCGTCACCAGTGCGGCTGTTACCGGTACGGCCTCCACCAGTACGGCCGTTACCAGTGGGGAGGTCACCCGCCCCACCCCCACACAGGTCCCCGGGGCCCGAGCCGGAGCCGGGACCATGCCGGTGCCCGCGCTCGTGTACGCCATCAGGACGCGCGGTCTGACCAAGAGCTACCCCGGCCCGGACGGCACCACCACCCACGCCGTGCAAGGGCTGGACCTGGCGGTGGAGGAGGGCGAGACCTTCGCGTTCCTCGGCCCCAACGGTGCCGGAAAGTCCACCACCATCGCCATGTTGTGCGCCCTGGCCCGCCCCACCGCCGGTCACGCCACGGTGGCCGGCGCCGACGTGCGCACCCAGGCCCACCAGGTACGGCGACGGGTCGGCATGCTGTTCCAGCACAGCGCTCTGGAACCCGACCTGACGGTCGAGCAGAACCTGCACATCCACGCCCGCCTCTACGGGCTGCGGCGCGACGTCGCGCGCCGCCGGGCCGCCGAGGTGCTCGCGACGGCCGAACTGACCAACCGGCGCCGCTCTCCCGTGCGTACACTGTCCGGCGGTATGCGCCGCCGCCTGGAACTCGCCCGCCAACTGCTGCACGCCCCGGCCGTGTTGTTCCTGGACGAGCCGACCACCGGCCTCGATCCGCACGCCCGCGCGCAGATCTGGGAGCATCTGCTCGCCCTGCGCGAGCGGCACGGCAGCACCCTCTTCGTCACCACGCACTACCTCGAAGAGGCCGAGAACTGCGACCGCATCGCCATCATCGACCGCGGCCGACTGGTGGCGCAGGGCACCCCGCGCGCGCTGAAGGTCGCGATCGGGGACGACCGCGTCGTACTGCGCACCGGCGACGACACCGCCGCCCACCGGATCGTCTGCCGGAGCGCGCCGCCCGGACACCCCGTCACGGTGGACGGCGACGGCGTCTGCCTGCGGGTGCCCGACGGCAGCTCCTGGATCCCCCGCCTGTGCGCGGCGCTGGCAGGCCACGGCATCGCCGTGCACGCCGCCTCGGCCACCCCGCCCACCCTCGACGACGTCTTCTTCCACCACACCGGCCGCAGCATCCACACGGCACCGGCTGCGGAGACGGCCGAGACAGCGGAGACCGGCGGTGGCGCATGACGACGCTCCCCTTCCACCCCGACACCCCTGCCGCACCCGCACCCGCACAAGCCGCCGTCCCCGCACCCGCCCCGGAACCCGGCGGCGAACAGGTGGGCCCGCTGCGGCACGAACTCGGCGCGGTCCAGGGTCTGATCTACCGTGACCTGCTCCGCCTGACCGGCCAGCGCACCCACGTCGCGCTGCTGCTGCTCAACCCGGTGCTGTACCTCTTCTTCCTCGGCGGCGGACTGGCCGCCCTCATCCCCACCGCGTCCCTGGGCGTCGGCTACCAGACCTACCTCTTCCCCGGCATGCTGGTGATGACGGTCCAGACCCCGGCCATCATGGTCGGCATCCGCCTGATCCTGGACCGGCAGAGCGGCTACCTCCGGGAACTCCTGATGGCCCCCGTCCGCCGCGCCACCCTGCTACTGGGCAGCTGCGCCGGCGGCACTGTGGTCGCCACGGTCCAGGGCGCCGTACTGCTCGGCCTGGCCGGCACGGTCGGCCTGCCCTACGACCCGCTCCTCATGTTGCTGCTGCTCAGCACCATGATCCTGATCTCGTTCACCATCACCTCCCTCGCCCTGGCCCTGGCCGTGAGCCTGGCCAAGGCCGAGACGTTCAACACGCTGCTCGGCGTGGTGATGACGCCGCTCCTGTTCCTCTCCGGCGGCTTCTTCCCGCTCCAGAGCCTCCCCTCCTGGGCCCACACCCTGGCCGCCGTCAATCCGATGGCCTACGGAGTGGACCTGCTCCGCCGCTGCATCGCCCTGCGGGTACCGGACAGGGCGGCGATCGGCGGCATCGACTGGGCCGGCCGGCAACCCCCCTTCCTGCTCGAAGCCGCGCTCCTCCTCCTCTGCGGCGTGGCGGCGCTGCTGTGGGCCGGCCACCGCTTCAACCGTCCGGAGTAGCACCCGCTGGAGGCACCATTGGAAGAAGATCCAATCGACGAACCCGTTGGAGCGGATCAACCGCGAAATCAAACGCCGCACCGACGTCGTCCAGGTCTTCCCCAACGACGACGCGCTCCTGCGACTGGCCACCGCCGTGCTCTTCGAACTCCACGACGAGTGGATCGCCTTCCCCCGCCGCTACCTGCCCGAGGGCAGCGCCAGACCGTCCTGGACAACCACACCGCCTGGGCGCAGGAACAGCGGGAGGCGAGGGAAGAGCTGCGGGCCGACGTGTGGCTGCCCGCAGACGTCAGCCGCCACCTGCGCGCCATCGCGGCCCGCACCCGCCTCACCCCCGAACAAGTACTCACCGAACTCGCCCGCCACGCCCAACTCCACGACGACGGCACCCTGACCACCACCAGGCGGAGAAGTCGGCCTGTGCGGCGGACTCGCCGGCAGCGGCGGAGTCCTGCGCAGCGCGATCGGAGGCGGCTCGCGCGGTGGTGGCGGATGCCTTGGCCTGCTTGGCACTGGTCTCGGCGTGGTCGACAGCGGTATCAGCGGCGGCCGCGTAGCCTTCGGCGTCCTTGGCGCTTCGTTCCGCGTCCAACTTGGACTGGGCGGCGTCGAAGGCTGCGTTTCCTGCCACCGCGGCGGCCTGCGCTGCGACGGCGCTGTTCTTGCGGGCGGTGGCCGCGATCCCTTGGCCTTCGGCGATCAGTCGCTGCATCTGTGCAAGGTGGGTGTCGTCGAGGCGGTCCTTCTGGGCGGCCATGTACTGGCCGGCCTCGACGAACTGGTGCACCTCGTCGACTGGGCCTGCCAGCGCAATCTTGGCCGCAGACCGGACCTCGGGGCCTCCGTCGTTGTAAAGCTGCGTGGCGGTCACCCGCTCGTCGGCCTGCTGGCTGGCGTAGCGCCCCTTGTTGAGGAAGTTGACCAGAGCGTTGGTGCTGCCATCCGCGAGCGCCTTCTTGGCGTCGTCCTTGACGCCGGGACCGCCGTCGTTGGCGAGCTTGGTCACGGCAACGCGGTAGTCGGCTTCGGCGGCCTGGTGCTGGCCGGTGGTGCAGAAATCGAGGATCTCGGTGTCAGTGCCGTCGAGCGTAGCGTCCGCAGCGGTACGCACGGCCTCGTGCGGGCTGTCTGATGCGAGGTCGGCGACCTGCTGGCGCGTCTCGTCTGCGACGGCCTTGTCCCATCCGGTGCGCAGGTATTCGGCCACGTGTGCTCGCAAGGCAACGGCGCGGCCCTTGACAGCGAGGGAGGCCTCGTCGGTGTCGGACTTGTTGGCCTTGGCAGTCAGCGCCTTGGTTTCATCGACGATGGCCTGGCCTTCGATCACCGATCGTGAAACGTCGACGGTGAAGGTGTCACCTGCGGCCTTCTGCGTCATGGCCACCTCAACACCCGCGTTTGTGCGGGTGTTGAGGTCTTCCGCCTCGGCCTCCCGGGCAATGTTGTAGGTTTTTTGTGCGGTTTCGACCGCCTTGGTGGCGGCGTTGGCGGCAGTTTTAGCTGCGGTTGCCTGCTTGCCGGCCTCGACTGCCTGATCAGCTGCCTCACCGGCGTGTTTTGCCGCCGATTCGGCGGCGTCTGCGGCCTTATTCGCGTGGTCAGCAGCTGAGTTGGCCGCGTCCCGGGCCTCGTTGGCAGCTGTGGCCGACTTGCGTGCCAGTGCCTCGGCGGCATTGGCGGCGCGATTGGCCTCGGCGGCGTGACGGCGGGTCTCCGCGGCTGCAGCCCGGGCTTCAGTCGCGGAGCCTCCTGCTGCTGCCGCATAGTCGGCCGCCTGGTCCGCGGCAGCGGCCGCCTTGTTGGCGTTTCCGGTGACACTACGAGATGCGGCTGCCGCGTCAGCGGCGGCGAGCGAGGCCTTGCCGGCCTGCTCGGCTGCCTTGGCCGACCTCTTGGCCAGCTCGCCTGTGGTGGGTGGGGGGTGAAGGAGAAGTAGTCCTGCCGCATGCGGCGGGCTTTGATCTTGTCGCCGCCTGTCAGGAGGCGGACGCGGGCCTCGTCGAATCGGCCGTTCGGTTTGAGTTCGCTGCACACGATGAGACGGGCCGTGGAGTTCGGTCGGGTGTCGTGGCCACGACGGCTGGACAGGCCTACTGTCCGGAGCGGCTCGCCCCGGCCCCCGGTGGGCGGGGCCGGAAACGGGCGTCGGTGAGCCAAGGAGGCTGTTGTGGGTCCTGATGTGCCCGACCTTGCGGAGTAACTGGGCGGTGCGTTCCCGGGCGGCGTTGGCGGCTTTCGTCGCGGCGGCGATGGCGTTTTCACCAGCGTCTCGGGCGCAGCCGCCGCCGTCGGAGCGGTGACCGCCACGTCGGCCACCGCATCCGCACCCACCCACCCGACCGCGTCGGCTACGGCCCGGGACCGACCAGCTGCCGCGGCGGCGGTCGTCGTAGGGCTCGCGGGGGCTTGGTACGGGCTGGACGCGGTCCCCTGTCGCTGGACGGGCCACTGCATGTTCCGCTGCCCGGCTTCGGGGCCCGGGTACTGCAGCCGGCGGAGCTACTGAGCTGATTCCAACCTGTCGGCGCTGTCCGTCAGTTGGTTGGCTCTGCAACGCGATGAAGCTCCTGGTAGGAGGTGTCACGACCAAGATCCACCGTGTCCCGCCAGGAGCTTCGCGTGCTTGTCTACCCGTCGTCGATTGGTCTGTCCAGCCGCACCTTGCGGTACCTGAGTGCTCGGCTGCATGCCCGGCGAGGGGAGATCGGGATGCGCTGGCGGCGTCTGCCCGCAGGACGACAGGCCCTGCTCGCTCTGGCTCACCTGCGGTGCGGTGATACCTATGCCCAGCTGGCTGCCGGGTTCCGCATCGGCATCGCGACGGTATATCGCTACATACGCGAGGTCATCGACGTCCTGGCCGCCCTCGCCCCGACCCTGACCGAGGCGATGAAGACCATCCGGACCAAGGCGTTCGTGATCCTGGACGGCACCCTCCTGCCGATCGACCGGATCGCCGCCGACACCCCGTACTACTCCGGGAAACACAAGCGTCACGGCATGAACGTTCAGGTCCTCACCGATCCGTTCGGCCGGCTGTTGTGGGCGTCCCCCGCCCTGCCCGGGTCCGTCCACGACCTGACCGCCGCACGGACGCACGGGATCATCGACGCGCTCGCCGCGACCGAGCTGAAGTGCTGGGCGGACAAGGCGTACCAGGGAGCCGGCCACCCCATCCGCGTCCCGTTCCGAGGTCGTCGCCTCAAGCGGTGGCAGCGTCGGCACAACAGCACGCACGCCAAGATCCGCTGCCTCGGCGAGCAGGCCATGGCAACTCTGAAGGGCTGGCGCCTTCTGCGGAAACTCCGCTGTAGCACCACCCGCATCACCGCGATCGTCCAGGCCGTTCTTGTCCTTCACCACGCTTCGGCGTGAGGTTGGAAAAGGCTCACTCTCCCAGGCCAGTTCGCACTCCGATATCAGCGTGACGCTGGGCCTGCGCTGCCTTGCCGTACGGCGACGATGGGCAAGACAGTGGCGTTCGCCGGGACGTCGAGCTGTCGGGGTGTCGGTCCGGCTGGGGTGGGGTGTCGGCGAGTCTTTCGAGGAGGTGGTCGAGCGCGCTCTGGCCGTCGGTGACGGCTGCTTGCTCATCCTCGGCGAGTGGGATCGACACGGACATCTTGACCAAGTTGCTTTTGGCTTCCAGCAGTTGGGCTCTCGTGGAGCCCTTGGGGGTGTAGAGGTCGCAGCGTGCGCAGGCCATGCTTTTCCGGACTACGGGTGCCAGTGATCGTGTGAGGTAGTCGCCTCTGGCGTATGGGGTTTTGATCAGCAATTCTGTGCCCATGTTGCTGCCGCTTGCCCATGACAAGACCGAGTTGATCGAGGTCGTCCGCATCACCGACCCGATGCGTCATCTCAGTGCGGAGGACTTGGTCGGCGACGATGTCGCGATCTGGGAGTCGACTCAAGCCAATCAGGTCCTGACGCTGATCAAGGACCTGCCGGACAGCGAGCTGCATCGCTGTTTCATCCCGGGCTGGGGCATCCGAGCTCACAGCGCCACGGACCTGCTTTTCCAGGTTGCCTTCTGCTTCAGGTGCCATGGTGCCCGCCTGTGGGGACCCAGCGTCCCCGCTGCTCAGATGGGAATCCACAGTTTCGATCCGGACAGCCCTCCTGCCTGTGAGCTGCTTGAACGGTTCCACGGCTCCCAGTCTGGATAGTTCAAAGGGCTGTTCCGGAGCAGGTGAATGGCGGTTCCAGTGCTGGGTTCGTCAGCGCTCCCCGGGGATGATCGGCATGCCGAGGTCGACTGAGGCGCGGGGCCGGTTTCGGGCCAGTCGGTCGAGCGTGGCGAGCTTGTTGCGTGCAGCCTCGGCGCTGACTTGGAGCCCTTGGACCTCGCCGAGCCAGCCGTTGGCGCGTGCTTCGTCGATGCGGTCGGTGAGGTTGCGGATGATCTCTTCGAGGCGCCGTCGCTGTGCCGGGTCGACCCGGAGCATCGGACATCGGATACAGGCTTAACCGAACTGATCTTGGTCGGTCTGCTGGGCCGCAATGCTCACCGAAAGTTGCTGAAAAGAATCTTGCTGCGGCCGTGTATCCGGGCGTGTCGCCGCTGGCGAGAGGCGGCGGAAGGTGACGGCTCGATGCGGGCCGTCAGCGGAACGGTTGGAAGAAGTCGCGGATGTCGTCGGCGAACAGGTCGGGTTCTTCCATTGCGGCGAAGTGGCCGCCGCGGTCGAACTCCGACCAGTGGACGATGTTGTGGTCCCGTTCTGCGAGTTGTCGGACGGGGCGGGCCAGGTCGGCCGCGAACACCGCCACGCCGGTCGGCGTTTCCAACGGCTCAGCGCGTGGTGGACGGGAGGGGTGGAGGGCTTCCCAGTAGTGACGGGCGGATGATCCTGCCGTGGCGGTGAGCCAGTAGAGCATGACGTTGGTCAGGAGCCGATCACGAGTGACGGCGTCCTCGGGAACGTCGATGCAGTCGGTCCACTCCTTGAACTTCTCAGCGATCCAGGCGAGTTGCCCGACCGGTGAGTCGGTGAGTGCGTAGGCCAGGGTCTGTGGCCGGGTGCCCTGGATCTTCGCGTAGCCCGACATCTCGGGCTCCGACCTGGTCAGCAGGTCAAGCCGTGCTTGGTCGTCGGCGGTGAGTTCGGCTGCTTCGGCCGGGTCGCAGGGAGAGGGCGTCAGCAGGGTGTTGAGGTGGATAGCCACGACATGCTCGGTGTCGATGGCGGCCAGTTCCCGGGTGATCGCGTGTCCCCAGTCGCCGCCTTGTGCGCCGTAGCGGTGGTAGCCCAAGCGCTGCATCAGCTCGGCCCATGCCTTGGCGACGCGGTGCACGTCCCAGCCGCCGTCCTGGGTCGGTCCGGACAGCCCGTATCCGGGGATGGTGGGAATGACCAGGTGGAAGGCGTCGGCCGGGTCGCCGCCGTGGAGGCCCGGGTCGGTCAGGGGGCCGATGACATCGAGGAACTCCACGATGGATCCGGGCCAGCCGTGGGTGATCAGTAACGGCAGCGCGTCATTCTGCGCCGAGCGGATGTGCAGGAAATGGATGTTGGTGTTGTCGATCTCGGTTGTGAACTGGGGTAACCGATTCAGATGTGCTTCGTGCTCACGCCAGTTGTAGGAGGTGCGCCAGTATTCGGTCAGCTCTTTGAGGTAGGCCAGCGGAACTCCTTGGGACCAGCCGGTATCGGGCAGTTCGTCCGGCCACCTGGTGGCGGTCAGACGGGCGGCCAAGTCGTCAAGGTCCCTCTGTGGGATGTCGAGGGTGAAGGAGTGGATGGCGGCATCGGCGTGCTCAATCATGGGGTGTCCTCGTCTTCGGGTTGACCGGCGAGTGTGCGCGCAGCTGCGGTGTCGGTTTCGTCCCAGCCCCAGTGGCCGTCACTCTGCGGCTCGGCTTGTTCGTCGATCCAGCGGCTGTGGGCCTCCCACGCGGCCTGCTTGCTGGTTCCCAGGGCTGCACCAATCTGCGACCACGAAGCGCCGGCCCTGCGGGCAGAGCGCACCGACAACTGGCGCCCGTAGCCCGCCTTCCGTGCGATGACTTCACCCAGTGCGAGAAGCTCCAATGCCTCGCCGCGTGCCAGCGGCTCCGTGCCGGGGTCGGGCGGACCATCCTCATCGACTGGTGACGCCAACGCGTCGCGGGCCCGTAGCGCGTCATAGCGCGCGGCTGCGGTCAGCAGCGTGAACTGGCGTTCAAGCTCGTCGGGTGTAGGCATGGCACCGAGTATTTCGTCAAGCCGCCTTGACGTCAAGACGGCTTGACGGGGTCTGGTCTTGGCGTCAGCTGCCTGGTGTTCGTCGGCCGACGGATGGGTGGAAGTCGGGCATGCCGAGGCTGGTGGTGGTGTGCTTGGCGGTCATCTCACGCATCGAGGAGAGCTTGTCTTCAGCGGCGGCCACGCTCGCCTCGATGGCGGCGACCTCGCCGAGCCATCCCTGGTCCTTTGCTTCCTTCAGGCGGTCGAGGAGGTTGTCGTGGATTTCTTCGAGGCGAGGCATCTGGTCTGGATCGGGCCGAAGTTGGGGACATCTGACGCACGCGTGTTCATGGACACAGGGGCTGCCGTAGTCGCGGGTGCAGATCCCGAGGGCGACCTTCCGGAGCTCGAAGTGGCCGAGGAATTCCTGCCATTCATCTGGGGTGAGGCTGCGGTACTCCTCGCCGGGGCGCTCGGCTCTGCGACGTGCGATGAAGGCTCGGTGGTGGGCGATGACATCGTCGGAATAGATCGCCGCATAACCCATCGTGGTGTCGAGAACTTGGTGGCCGCAGATCACGGCGGCGATGTGCGGAGGCAGCCCGGTGCGGATCGCATCGGTGATGAACAGCCTGCGGAAATCGTGCGGCGTGAACATCAGCGGCTGGTTGCTGACGTCAGTGAGCGTGGCCGTAGCGAGTGCCCGGATCAGGGAGGTGCGGACGAAGCTGCGGGTGAGGGCATGGTGCTCGGTTCCGTGGCGGCGCTGGAACAGGAACGGCAGAGGCGGGCTCCAGACCTGTTCGAAGACGTCGTAGGCGGACACGAGAGGCAGCGCCGCGTGCCCGGCGCGAACCCGGAAGATGATGGCGGTGAGGACTTCCCCGAGTTCCGGGGAGACCAGTAGCAGTCGTTCACGGTCGGTCTTCGACGGGGCGATCTGGAGCATGGGCACGACTTCGTCTGTGGTCGGCAAGGTGTAGGCGGCGAAGCTGTGGTGGGTGAGTTCGAGCAGTTCTTCGATACGGATGCCGGTGTGGCGGAGCACTTCGACGATGGCCCAGGCCCAGAAGGCGACGTCCTCCTCGTGGGTGAGGTCGCGGCGCTTGTCAGTGGCCAGGTCGCGGACGAAGACCCGGCCGGACTCGCCCGTGCGGCAGCGCGAGAACTCCGATCCGGTCGCGGTGAACAGCGCGTCGGCGGGAGCGCTCTTGGCCAGGCTCAAGCGCTCTTCGGCGGCTTTGCGGTTGCGCTCGACCGCTCGCACCAGGGCGGGCAAGGCCGGCAGTTGGGCCCTGGTGCGCTGGTCCATCGCGGCTTTGCGGCGTAGTCGGACCTTCTTCTGGGAGCATTCGTTCGCTTTGATCGGGCAGGGAGCGACCCATGGTCCCCACCGTGCCGGGTCGTCCGCCGCCCAGCGAGCGATGTCCTGGTAGAAGGCGCGGACGAAGACAAGTTCGTGACGGTAGCCCGCGCGAGGCCGCGTCCCTCCGCCAGGGGTCTGAACGTGCTGGAGCCGTTCCTTCCATGCCTTCGCAACCTCCGTCGGCAGCCGCAGCGATTCGATGCCCGGGTGGTGGATCTCCAGGTCGCGCCAGAACCGCTTGCAGAGGGTCCCGGCGATGGAGCGTACGGAATTGTGGTCCAGATCCGCCGAACGTTCGGTGAAGTAGTCGACCAGCAGGTCGCGTACCGGTGTGCAGACGATGCCGTAGCCGTCGATGATCTGCTCGATGCTTCGCTTGCCGGGCAGTACTGCGGCGCGGAGTCTGGGTGGCGCGTTGGCGGGGAGTACGCCGCTCTCGGCCAGGAGGGCGTAGAACAGTGGCCTGCCCGCGCTGCCGCGGTAGTGGTGCTGTTCCAGTGCGGCCACAAGCTCAAGGCAGTCGCCCACGGTGATTTCCTCGACGCGGCCGCCCTTGTGGAGCGCGATCCAGGTGATCCTGTTCAGAGCATCGGTCCGGATGAGGCCAGCGGGGCGAAGGGCCTCAAGGCGGGCGAAGCCGCCCGGGTCGATCGCAGCCCTCGCCTCGGCCAGCATCTTCGCTTGCCGTTGGGCTAGCAGCCAGCGGTAGGAGGGGCGGATGACCTGGCCGCAGACCATCAGCAGCACCCCGGTACTCAAGTCCCCACGGTGGTAGCCGGCCGCATGCGGCTCAAGTGCCCGGTCGGTCCAGTCCCGGCCGGCGTCGTCGGCGCCGCTGGCCAGCCATCGGTCCTGCCAGGTGGCCCCCGGCTGCTGTTCGAGCCAGTCCAGGAGGCGGTTCAGCCCGCGCCGTCGGACGGTGTCCCGTGGGCGGCCGTGGGCCGGGGCGGTGAACAGCTCCAGGAGTCGCGCGGTGACCTCCGCGCGATTGAGCGTGGTCTGCGACCACCCCTGTGCCGCAGGCCGAGCAGGCCATGCCTCCGGACGGTTCTGATTTGGTGGTTGAGCGCGCTCTTCCGCTGACTTTGCGTCCGCGCGCTCCGTGGCGATGCTCACCTGTTGCCTCCACCAGGGGCTGACGGGCCGAGGAGCGCTTCAAGCACTTCAGGCCGATAGCCGGGGGCGGGCGGCGCCGGCGGCTTCTCCCGTTCCGCGCGCTGACGCGCGTGATGGGCAAGGATCTGGGCGACGACCTCGTCCTGCGCGGGCGAGAGGTAAAGCTCAGTTGTGGTGATGTGGGCATGGCCGAGGACCCACTGGACGTCCGTGAGGGTCAGGTGCGGATCGCGGATCATCCTCTTGGCCGCGGAGTGCCGCAGGTCGTGCAGGGTCCAGTTCGAACCGAGCACGGCATTGGCCCGGTTGAAGACCATCCGGGCCGCGTCGTACTCTAGCTGGCGAAACGGACGTCGAAGCGTCCACCACAGCGGTTCGTCCGGCCCGTCAGGTACCAGCTCGCGCATCTGGTGCTGATAGAGCTTCAGCCAGACGAACGCGTCTGCCGAGGCCGGCAGGTGCTGAAGTGCCCGGCTGCCTTTGCGGACCACGCCGATGAGCTGGTCTTCCGGAACGGCCAGGCTCCGGGTCGAACCGAGCAGCTCGGAGGCCCGGGCGCCGGTCGAGATATAGAACGCGACCAGTGCACGGTCCCGGTGCGACGCGAGACCGGCGAACAGTTCGTTGAACGCCTGGTCAGGGATGCTGCGTGGAATCCGGCGGGGCTCGCGCGGCTGGTATTCCGCCCGCCTGGACGGTCGGCGGAACGGTTGCATCGGGTTGTGGTGGGCGTTGACGTGCTCGTCTTCGGCAGTCCTGGCCTTGGGGAATGGGTTGACCAGCGGGCGACCGTGCATTTCGCGGTGGTACTCGTAGAACGACCGGACGACCGCCCGCGCGTGTCGTCTGGTCCGGTCGGCGTAGTTCTCGCCGGGCGTCTGCTTGCCCGTGACCGGGTTGGCCGACCCCGGCTTCGGTGCATCGGGCCGGCGTTGCCTCGGCGGTTTCTTCACGGTCTTCAGCCACAGAGCGAAGTCCCTGGCCTCCGCTCGCCCCGCACGGTCCCACGCAACGTCGATTGCAGCCAAGAACCGAAACCAGGAGAGCAGTTCATAGGCGTACGAGCGCAGAGAAGCGGGGCTGTCGTCATCGGCGAGCATGTGATGGAGAAACTCGGTGACCGCGTCGACCTCGACGCCATCGCTTCCGATCAGCCGGTACGGAAGCAGCGGGTCGCCGGTCTCTTCGACCCTGCCCGTCCTCAGTACCACCAGCGCCGCTATGTCTCGCACCGCTGCTCCCGCGGAGTCGGCGTCCGGGCGGCGGACGTTCTCCGGCTTCTTGTGCCGGGACTTCGCCATCAGCACCAGCAGGCTCGCACCGGCCTCGCCAAGATGGGTCAGGGAGGAATGGCGGCACTCGTGCAGGTCCCCACCGGTGCCCGGCCCCCGTACAGCGGTGTACTCGTCGACCAGGGCGCGGGCCTGCCCGTACGACAACCGGGCGAAGCCGGTGTCCGGGCAAACGTCGTGCGGGCCGACAACGTTGCCCGGCCCCGGGCGGCGGTGGGTGACGAACACAGGCCCACGCGTACGGCCCTTCAGCAGGCGTGGCAGGAGCCGGGCGGTGCCGGCGTCCCAGTAGACGGTCTCCAGCACGAAGTCCTCGCGGACCTGGCCCCGGCGGCGGGCCTTGGTGCGGGCACCCTTGACCTTGACCGGACAGCGACACCCGGCGAAGTCCAGGTCCTCGATGTTGACTCCCAGGACCTCCTCCGCCCGCCCGGAGGTCTCGTAGAGCATCCGCCACAGCGTCTTCTCCCGCAGGTGCACCTTCCGGCGGGCGGTGAGCCGGTCGATCGCCATCTTCGAGCGGGCCGGGGTGTCGGAGTCCGGTACCGCCAGCCGCTTCGCCCAGGCCGGGACCATCGGCCCCTCGTAGCCGCGCGCACAGCACCATCCGAGCCAGGACAGCACCGCCGCCCGGCGGGGAGTTCAGGTGTTGACCGCCGCGGTTCCCAGAGTAGTTCGAGGGCTTCGCCGATCTCGTCGTCCGCGACCGTCGCAAGGGGACGGTGCTCGCCGAGCCGTTCGGCCGTCTTGCCCACCCCGAAGTTCCCAAAGGCCGTCGCGAAGATCACCGAGGACCGGGACGAACTGCTCGCGTTCTACGACTTACCTGCCGAGCACTGGATTTATCTGCGGACCACCGACCCCATCGAGTCGACCTTCTCCACGGTCAAGCTCCGCACCAAGGTCACGCGGGGCGTGGGCAGCCCGGCGGCCGCGCTCGCGATGGTGTTCAAGCTGGTCGAGTCCGCTCAGGCACGATGGCGTGCGATCACCCGGAGCCGACCTGGTATCCCTGGTCCGCACGGGCGCACGATTCGAGAACGGCGTCCTGGTCGAGCGCGAGGAGTTGGCCGCATGAACGTCCACGAGTTCCTGCAGAACCCGGACGAGCACGTCCGCTTCGCGGCCTACCTCGACAAGCTGGGGCACGTTGCCGACCCGGACGAGGCCGACCTGGTCGGCAGCGTGCTCACTGATCCGGACCAGACGATGGCCCGGTCCGCCGTGCTGCGGCATCTGGACCGTCGAGCCGCCGGCCTCTATCCCGGTCCCGTCTACGAGGGGTGGGCGCAGGCATTGACCCAGGCCACGATCGATCACCCCTTCCTGGCTCAGCGCCTGCGGGAGTGGTCGCTCTTCCGCGCCGTCACGCTCAAGCTGCCCTGGCAGCCGGACGACCTGCTCGCGGCATCCAACTGGCTCCAGCTCAAGACCGCCGCCGGGACGAGCACCAAGGCCATCGAGATCCTCGCCGAAGCCGGCCGCACCAAACGGATCCGCAACACTGCCAGGACCGGCCTCAGCCACCGCAGCGAGAGCTGAAATCAACTCACCCACAACTCTTGACTATTACTCTCCTCTTTCGGCGTTGTACGAGTCGGCGTGGGTGACTGCGACGGTGAAGTGCTCCAGGGCTCGGGCCGGATCGTGCAGGTTCAGAGCGGCGGACGCGGTGCGTTGATCCAGTACATCGGCGGGAGGTCTTCCCCGGCCGGGATGCCGTTGCCGTAGGCGGCAAGAGCGTCGTCGATTGGTAGTAGAGCGTGATGTCCTCCGGCGCATGCAACCGCTCCTCCGTACCACCCGCTTCCATCAGCAGCAGATAGCCGGGGGCGAAGGCGGAGTCCGTGATGATGAAAGGCCCATCGCCGTTCTGTGACCACACCTCGTCCCCGATCCGAACCTCGTTGCCGTCCTTCGTACGAATTCTTAATGCCATGAACTACGGATAGCACTGCAACGTCCCGTGGATCGACGAATCGGATATTCCGTCGCATTGCATCTGGCAAAGGGCTGGCTGACCTGTGGCCGGCCGTGCCGTTGAGAACGCCAAGGGCCAGTGTTCGCCAACGACATGGCTCGGCCGAAAGCCTCGCGCGAGGGTCAGACCCGCCAGGATCGGATGCGGTCGGCTGTGTCGTATGCATCGGCGCGGCTGGCGTCGATGTCGCGCGCGAGGTCGGTCAGCGCGCCGTACGGTGCATCGATGCCTTCGCCTGCGGCATTCATGTACGCCACGGCCAGGCCCGCACCGAACAGGGCATTGCGTGCGGGCAGCGGGCGGAGCCTGATGACCGTATGCATCAGGGTGGCGGCACGCCAGGAGTTGTCGACCACGGCGCCGACCCTGGGGGTGTTGACGCGGTGCCGGCCTACAACAGCGACCAGGCTGGAGAAGTCGTGAATGTGAGGGTGCTTCGGCAGAACCTCCGCCTGGCGCTCCAGGAGCCACCGGACATCAACGTAGAGCTCCACGTCAGGCGGCCCGGCCCGGTGCGTCGAGCCGCGAGGACGCGTCCTCGGGGAATGCTGCGTCGAACGCGTCGGCGTTGTCGTTGACGAAGGTGCGGAAGACTTCAGCGGCGCCTTCGAGGCGAGGGTCGCGGACAGCGTCGTGTGCGGCGCGGGCGATCAGCGCGGTCACCGTGGTCCCCTCGGCTTCAGCACGCTCCTTGAGCATCGCGTGCAACTGGTCATCGACCCGGATCGTCACTGGCTTCGACATACCCCGACCGTACAGCAAGGCGTACAGCACGGATCGGATTCAGCGAAATCGCCGCGACCCTCCTGCGGCCCTGCCGGTCGCGGAACTCGCCCAGGCTGCCCGTCGTACTTACGTCTCGGCCGCGTACAAGTGCTCCGCCCTCAGGGCGGGAAGAGCCCCGGGAGTAGCCAGCATCGGAGCGATACGCGGCAACGCCACCATGCCCGACATCCTCGCCACCGACGGGTACGCCCGCAGGCATTACGCGCTCTTCGATTTCCCGGCCGCGGTCTTTTTGGTAGTCCGCTTCTTCGTGGCTGTCTTCTTCCCCGGTGTTTTCTTCGCGGCGTGTTTGATGTCGTGGACTTCGGCGTCCTCGCCGCGGTTCTCCCTGGCCGCGGAAACGGACGCGTTCAGTGCGCTCATGAGGTCCACGAGCTGGCCGCCCGACGTGTCGGCCTCCGTTTCCGGAACGGCCGGGGCGCGGTCCTGGGACTTGGCCTCGATCAGTTCCTCCATCGCCTCCCGGTAGCGGTCGTGGAACCCGGAGAGGTCGTCCGCGGCCATCGTCTCCATCAGCTGCACAGCGGCGTCGATCTCGCTGTCCGACAGCTCGACTTCCTTGGGGAGGATCGATTCCGGGGAGCGGATCTCGTCCGGCCACCGCATGGCGTGCAGCAGGATCGTCTCGTCCTTCACGCGCAGGAGTCCCAGACGCTCACGGTCCCGCATGGAGAACTTCGCGATGGCCACCCTGCTGGAGCGCTCCAGCGCTTTCCGGAGCAGGACGTACGGCTTGTGCGCGACCTTCCCGGACGGCTCCAGGTAGTAGCCGCGGCCGATCCGGATCGGATCGATCGAGGAGGCGGGCACGAACCCGATGACTTCGATGGCCTGCGCGGTCGGCAGAGGCATGTGGTCCAGTTCGTCATCGGTGACCTCGACCAGGTCCCCCGCCGCGGTCTCGTACGCACGGCCGATCTCCGCCGAGCTCAGTACTTGTCCATCGATCGCGCAGACTTTCCGGTTACGGACACGGCCCTGATCCGCCTCGTGATACTGGTGCAGCGCGATCGAACGGTTCTCCGTCGCCGGCCACACACGGCACGGCACCGTCACCAGGCCGAAACTGATCGCACCGGTCCACACAGGATGGGGCATCACTTAACCTCCGCCGCACCTCGCCGGACCTCCAGCCTACGAACGATCAGCGTCCCCGGCATCCGGTGCCCTGCAGCGTCCCCTGCCGGCCGTACACCCGACCACCGCCAGACGCTGGAAGACAAGACCCGCTCCCAGGGCCGACGGCGTTCGCCGCGCCCCGGCAGCGGGACGTCGATGCGAGGTCGTGGTTCTCGGAGGGCGGCAGCTGCGAGCCGCCGCCCTCCGACCATCCCCGAGCTTCAGACGGGACCGGCTCCTACTGTCCGTCGGCCGGAATCCCCTGCCGCGACTCGGGCTCCGGTCAGATGTACACGGCGCGGACCACCGTGACGACCAGGACGTTCTGGCTGACGTAGTAGCGGATCACGACGCCTGCGACGGCGGCCTCGCGGCGGTCGTCGTCCTTGCCGACCGGCGCGGAGCCCTGCCCGTAGGGATCGGTGGTGATCCGTCGCATTCCGGTGTCGAAGCGGGTGCGCAGCGAGGTGTCCATTGCGGCGCGGGCCTGGTCGGCGGGCGGTGCGTACTGGAGACGGTAGCGGCTCACGCCTCCTCCGAATCGGTGCCGTCGGTCGTTCCGGTGGCTCCGATGTCCTCGCCGCGGGCGAGGCGTTCGAAGAGGGCTTCGTCCTCTTCGTCGGCGCCGGTGCCGGCTAGGGCCCAGCGCACGAGGGCGGCGGGGAGTTCCGCTGCGGGGACGTGCTCGATCTCGCGGTCGAACTCGGTGGCCCGGTCGGTGTCCATGGTGGCGCGGATGGCCGCGATGGTGCCGGGCAGTTCCACGAGCTCGCCGTCGATGACGGTCTTGAGGGTGGCGTCCACGGTGGGCCTCCTTCCTGCCCCGTACGGTACGCGCGGCCGCTCCGCAGCTGCCGGGTTCAGCGCGTGCGAGTTTCCGCCGGGGTTCCGCCACCGACTCCTTCGCCGTCCAGGCGGCGCGTCAAGTAGACGCGTTCGTCGGGATGGCGGGCGATGCGGGCGAGTTTCCAGGCGGTGTCGGCGTCCACGCCCGGCTCGGACGCGGCCGCCAGGCGGCGGGCCTGCCACGTCGTACGCGGGGTAAGTACCCACCGCCACAGCCAAAGCCGCACCCCGCTCGTACGGGTCCTGGCCGTCGTGCCGGTACCGGGCCTCTCCGCGCCGTCCGTGGCAGGGCGTTCGGGGGTGCTCTCTCTGATGTCGGCCACTGCGCGAGTCTCACGGCGGCCCCGCACCGCACGGGCACGATCGGACGGTAGCCACCACAACGAGTGAGCCGGTGCCGTACCTGTCAGCGAAACCCGCACAGGCGCACCGCCAGCCAAGTACTCGTCGGTGGCCGGTGCCAGGCGAGCGGGCCTGTCGTTCACAAGAGCCCGGGGCCCGTTGTAGCGGTCATACGTTCCAGGATGTGGCGGGTCCATCGAGCCAGGCACGCGTCCCGTCCGGCCCTACAGTGAGCCCGAATCTGTCGAAATCCGGGCTCACCTTGCTCGTGCCACCAGGAGTACGCGGCCACGCAATGTCCTCTTCCGTGATCGAGGTGGAAGAAGCTTCTCCGCTGGAGACGCCCGCAGCTGGTACGTAGCCACCGTGCCTGCCGGCTCGTCGAGGTGTTCACGCCTGGGTCCGACGAGTCCCGGAGCGCCGAGCGGCGCCCCTCCCTGGGGAGAGACACCCATGCCGGTCATTCTGTCGGCTGGCACTGACAATCCCCGGTGGGCGACGTCCTCGGCTCCGGGACACCGACCTCACCCCCCGCAGCTCCCGACCCTGGCCTGCGGGGCATTGTCAGTGCCCCGTGCCATCGTGGGACTGCCCGGCGGCGCCCATCACCGAAGCCGATGCCACCGCCGGGCGCCAAGTCGCTACTCCCGTACCCTGGTCACGGTGGCCGTCGCATGCCTGGTGGTACCGGCAAGCACTTCAACGACGAGACCCCGACCGCATGTTGTGTACCGCTCCCTGTCCGGAGCGCGCGCCACCCGGCCTGGACCGGAGTCGAGCAGCGCGGGCGCCGCCCGGACCTGGACGCCGATGGTGAGCTGACGAGACAGTGCCACCCTGCCGTCGGGGAGTCGCACGGCGAGATGCTCCGGCCGGGCCGGCGTCCCCGTGTAACCGACGACCGGACAGTCAACGGTGTCCGAATGCACTGGCGAAGAGAAGGTATTCGATCCATGCACTACTCGCGACGATCTGCAGCAGATGGTTCCCACAGCCCGCTGGCTGTGTGGGTAACTGTGGGAGTCACCTTCTGACCGAGTTCGCGATGTCAGTTTGTTTTGACGTCACGTGAGGGCTTGTGGTGAGAGCGTGAGGTGTGCTTCTGCCGCTGCGAGCCGCAGGGTTGAGGAGCAGCGGACGCGTTCGCCACCGGTCCGTATCGACCGCGAGTGCTCCGGCTGACACTGGCCGCTCCAACACCGGGCGAACTCAGCGCCGTGCAGCACCAGCTCAGCGCCGGTACCTGCCGGAAGATCATGCTGAGGTCTACCGGACGTCACCTGAGCCCAGCACAATCGCCCGTATGACGATCACCACGAGCGCCGCGCCGCCGCCCACGCACAACAGGCCCGTCGCGCTCGCCCGGGGGTTCCTCACGGGTGGCGTGACGGGGGCGTCCCTGGCGGCCGTCGTCGTCGGGATCGCCATTTCGAACGAGCCGCTGATCGTCGGTGGCGCGTGCCTGCTCGCGGTCTACGTCCTGATCCGCTACCTCGCCGGCATGCCGAGGCGCGCCCGGGAAGCGGCGATCCCGCCGTACCTGGCCCTCGCGATGATCGAGAGCTTGGCGGCCGTCGGGGGTGAGACGAGCGACATACCGGTGAAGTTCGACCTCACCGTCGCACCGGATGACGCACCGGCGTACCGCGTCGAGTTCACTCAGGACATCAACCTCGCCGACCTGCCCGACTACCGGCCGCGCGGCATCCTGGTAGTCCAGTACCCGCCGGACCGGCCGCTGAAGGTGAGGATCGTCAAACGACCGACACCGGACTGGGAGGAACGGGCCGCCTCGGCCCGCCTCGACTCGGCACCCGGACCGGCCCGGGCGAGCGACCCTTTGGAAGGCTGCGGTGCCACCCTGGTCGGGTTCCTCGGTTTGCTGCTCGGCGCGGCCCTGGTCGTCCTGTTGTTCCGCGCGGACCTGTTCGACCAGGACGACTCCGACACCGCGCGGCCGTCGGTCTCCTCCTCCAGCACCTCCTCGTCGTCCACGACCACCGTGTCGTCGGCGTCCGGCACTGTGGCCCTCGGCCCCGGTCAGTCCTTCCTGGACGAGGGCAGGTTGGGCCGTTCCGTCGCCGCGCTCGCCAAAGGCGAGGACAAGCAGCGGGCGCTCACCGTCGTCGTACAGGAACGCCTGCTGACGGTCGTCTTCGCCCCCACTGGCACCCAGGCGGCCTCCCGACTCGACCTGGATTCCCTGCCGTACGACCGTGTTCCGGCCCTGGTGAAGGAGGCCACGACCACGCTCGGCGTCGGCTCCCCGCGCACCTGGCAGCTCACCGCCGACCGCCTCACCGGCAGGGTGGCCCTCAGCGTATCCGTGACCGGCTCCGAAGGCACCGCCTATCTGGAGGCGGACGGGCAGGGCAAGGTCGTACGGCGCGTCTCGGCAGGGGGCTGATCCATGGACTGGCATGCGTATCTGGTGCTGTGGTGCGGGGTGTTCGGCGCGTGGGCGCTGGTCGGATACGGGAGGTCGCTGGCCGGGATGACCCGGGCGCAGCGGACGGTCCGGGCGACGGGACGGATCGAGCGGGTGGACGAGCCCCGACACGGAAGCTCCCCGAGCGACGGGATAGCCGTGGTCGTCTCCTTCCAGGACCCGTCCACCGGGCAGGAGTTCACCGTCACCAACGAGGGTGAGCGCGGCGAGAGGATCAGCGTGGCTTGGACGGGCCGGGAGATCGGGGTCCGCTATCCGCGCGGCAGACCTCACGCCTTCCGGTTCGCCACCCACCTCTCCGAAGTCGGGCGCGGCCTCGGCTGGGCGAACTTCGCGCTCTTCCTCGTCTACGCCGGTCTGGTCGCCGTCGCCGCGATCGACTGGGGCTGGCCGTGGGCGCTGCTCGGCTTCTGCGGGCCCTGGGCCCTCTCCGGCCTGTACCACCTGCCCGGGAACATCCGCGACAGGAACCGCCGTCTCGGCGCACTGGCCGCCATGGCCGCCGTATCCGGCTGTGTCGTCGCCGTCCTCAAGAGCGTCACCGTCGACTCCAACGACGGCCACACCCTGACCAACCTGATGCCGGTCGTCACCTTCACCACCCTCGACGGCAGGGAGGTCACGGCCTACTGCGAGTCCGGAATCCCGGACCCCGCCGGATCACGGGGCCTGGACCTCACGATCCACTACGCCCCCGACGACCCGGCCCTCTTCGTCCTGGACGTCGAGGCCGAACGCCGCTCCTGGAAACGAGACATGGTCGTCAACGTGGTGGGTGTGCTGGTCGTGGCGGCGGCGGCCGTGGTGGGGGTGGTCGCGCTGTGACCCGGGAGCCGGGCTGTCTTCCCGCCATGGAGCCGCTGACGTTCGACTACGAGAACCTGCATCTGCGCGTGGACCAGGGGGTGTTCGAACTGTTCACCATGGGCAGATCCGAGCTCCGGGTGCCGCTGCGGTGGCTCGGGGCACTGGTGCACTACAAGAAGCCCGCCCGGCCCGGCCAGTTGTTCATCGGCACCGTACGCGATCCGAGCGCCGTGCTCTACGGCACCGAGCAGGCCGCCTTCTGGTACAGCACCTCGCCCGCGTTCCGGGTACTGCCCGGCGACGAGCCGTTGTTTCGCGCGTACTTCACCGAGGTGGCCGCGCTCGCCGACCGGAGGGTGGTCTGAGATGGAAGCGGCGGAGCCGAAGGTCTTCCAGCACGACCGTCTGTACATCCAGGTCGACCGGGGATCGGCGAGGTCTTCCGGCGCACCAACGTCATCGGGCCGTACCGCTACCCGCTGGCCTGGGTGACGGTGTACGCCGAGACACGTCGAGGGGGCCGGACCCGGCTGTGCTTCGGTACCGCCGAGGACCTGGGCGAACCGGTCTACGGGAGCGTGCCGGGCGCCGGACCGGTGTTCTTCCGGCACGAGATCCCGACCGCATACGAGCCCCTCTACCGCGCCTTCTTCACCGAGCTCGCCCATCTGGCCGACCGCCCGATCGCCTCGTAGAGTCGAAGCCGGGCAGTCAACAGCTATGGCCCTGGCTCCGGCTGCCCCAAGCACCGGCTCCCCCGTCCCGGCCCGCACAGCAACGCCGCCCCGGTGGCACCGGGAACACGACGGCTCAGCTCGACGTAGGCAGAGCCCCAGTAGGCGGACGACTGGCAGGTCCGCCAGCTGCGGCGCGTACGCGAACCCCGCCAGGGTGAGCAGGCCGCCCTGTAGCTCGGCCCGGTCACGTCAGCAACGACACGTATTCGGACCAGTTCTCGCCGACGAGCGTGGCCCAGCGTTCGGCTGTCTTGGGGTGGATGCCGAGCAGGTCAGCGATGACCATGGGCGGCAGGTCGGCCAGGGAGTCCATCATGGCGGTGTTCCGAGCTGCGCGGGCGGGCAGACCGTGGTGTCTCAGTGTGTCGGCGAGGCCGAGGGGGTTGCGCGGGCGTCCAGGGCTTTGTCCGGGCAAGAGGTACCTTCGACCAGCCGTGGTGCTATGCCGGGGCGTGCCGTGGCGGAGCTGATCGTCGATCAGACGAGCGAGCTTCGGCGGGAGCACGAAGGGGTGCTGATTGACCGCCAAGTAGGTGTGCTTTTTGTCGCGACTGATGTGGTCCTCGGTGAGCTCGACGATGCGGGCCAGGGGAAGCGCGTAGAGACGGACGAGAGCGGCCGCGACGCGGACGTCCAAGGGCAACGCGGTGTCATTCAAGCAGCGCAACAGCTCGTCGCGGGCCACGTCCTCGGCTTGGAAGTGGCCGGGAAGTTGCGAGGCTGGGCGATCGATGACCAGACCGGGCGGGCAGAGGCGTCGTGCAGTGCTCCAGCGGAGGAAAGGGATGGAACGGGAGCGCAGAGTTGGCCTGTCGTTCGCCCAGGTGTCCAGATGCGGCTGCTGGAGTCGACGGAGGCACAGGTGCTGGGAGTCGAGCCAGTTCAGGAAGTCGATGGCGGCGGCCACGTTGCCGCAGTCGCCTTTGTGCGCGGCGTAGGTGTAGCAGCCTCGGGTTGAGCGTCGGCGGGCGTCGCGGATGATGCCGGCAGCCTCCCGCAGCATTCCGGGGCTCCGGGGGCGGGCCGTCCGCACCCGCAGCGGGGCCGGAGCCCTCAGGGCTGCTGCGGGTCGTTGGCGCTGCGGCCGTAGCGGGCGAGCATCGTCGTGACCGCGTCCTCGACGGCGCGGCCGACGTCGGCAGGTGCAGGGCTCCAGTCGGCGAGCAGCATCCGCGGCCACAGGACGTAGTTGGCGATCATGCCGAGGAACTGGTTGGTGGCGCTCTCCGCGTCGGGTACCACCGCAGTGCCCGCGGCGTGCTGGGCCTCCAGGTAGTGCTGGACGGAGATGAAGTAGGGCAGCTTGCCCAGCTCGAACTGAGCTCGTCCCAGCTCCGGGAAACGCGGCAGTTCGGCGATGACGATGCGGAAGAGGGCCGCCATCGCGGGCCGGCCGATCAGGTCGGCGTACTGGCGGCCGATGGCGCTCAGGCCGGCGCGCAGGTCACCGGGCTGCGTCGTGGGGGCCGCCGGGTCTGGCCCGCCCTTCCAGTACTCGGTGACGATGGCCTCGAAGAGTGCCGCCTTGGTGGGGAACTGTTTGAACAGCGTGGACTTCGAGACGACCGCTTCCTGCGCGATCTTCGCCAGCGATGTCCCGTCATAGCCCCGTTCCAGGAACAGCTTCGTGGCCGCTGCGGTGATCGCCTCGCGCTTGCGCTGAGCGAGTCGTTGATGGTGCGCGGAGAGTCCTGCGGTCATGGGGCCAGTATGACTCATCCCGAGGCGAGTCACTTGACTCACCACTGTGCAGATGTTTACGTGGCCAGGGAGGCGAGTCGAGCGACTCGCATTCGGTCGGCGGGAGCACTCCCCCGCCGGCATCGTTCCGTTCCCGCAGGGAGAAGCGCTCATGGAGTCAGGCAAGATCGCATTGGTGACCGGCGGCAATCGCGGGCTGGGCCGGGCTACGGCCCAGGCGCTGGCCCGGCACGGGCTGCGCGTCATCGTGACCTACCGCGGCGACGCGCAGGAGGCCGAGGAGACGGTCAGGAACGTTCAGGAAACCGGCGCCACCGCTGCCGCGCTGCGGCTGGACGTCAGTGACGTGGCCTCCTTTCCCGCCCTCGTCTCCCACCTGGCCGCGCAGCTGGAGCGCTGGGACGCGACCCGGCTGGATGTCCTGGTCAACAATGCCGGGATCGGGCTGTTCGGGCCGTTGGAAGCGGTCACGGTCGACGACTTCGACGCGGTGATGGACACCAACGTGCGCGGCACGTTCTTCCTCATCCAGGCGCTTGCGCCCGTGCTGGCCGACGGGGGGCGGATCATCAACGTCTCCTCCTCCCTCAGCCGCCACACCAGTGCCGGTACCTCGGTCTACTCGGCCTCCAAGGCTGCGGTCGAGGTCCTCAGCCGGACCTTGGCCGTGGAGCTGGGGGCGCGCAAGATCCGCGTCAACGCCATCGCGCCGGGGCCGACCGCCACCGACTTCAACGGCGGTGCCATGCGGGACGATGCGCAGATGCGCGAGGGCTTGGGCGCGCAGACCGCGCTCGGCCGCGTCGGTGAACCGCAGGAGATCGGCGACGCGATTGCCGCGCTCGCCTCCGAGGACCTGCGATGGGTCACCGGCCAGCGGCTCGAGGTGTCCGGCGGCGCCCTGTTGTAGGCCCACACTGTGTGCCCCGCCCCTTACCTGGCAGAACCGGGTGATGCCGCGGGTGATGAACGCGACTCGGATGATGGGCAGCATGCAGACGGCCTGCATCACGGCGTACCACGGCGGGCAGACACCCGGGATCAGGTCGACGCCGATGATCGCGATCGGCATGATGACGGCGAGGGCGCTCCGCGCTCGAAGGTCCGCCGAGATCCCCGGGAAGCAGAGACGGTCATCCGGTAGATCAGCACGGCGACTACAGGCAGCAGGGCTGCCCGGACCCACATGAACGTGTTCACCATATGACCGCTGCTCGACACCACGCGGAGAAGCTGATGGAAACCGACCCTGCCCAGGCCAGGACGCTGATGCGGGAAGCGCGGGCCGGTGCCACCGCGTCACTGCCCGAGCTCCGCGAACTGGTCCAGGGAATCAACCCGCCCGTGCTGAACGATCGCGGGCTCATCGACGCCGTTCGCGCTCTTGCCCTGGACAGCCCGATCGAAGCGGCTGTCAGCGCAGACCTTCAACTCAGCCTGGACCCGCCGATCGAGTCCGCCCTGTCCTTCGCCATCGCCGAACTGCTGACCAACGCGGTCAAGCACGCCCGTGCGACCCAGGCCCGGATCTCCATCACCCAGGACGACACCGGCATCGTCATCGATGTCGAAGACAACGGCCGCGGCGGAGCCGGCCTGCGAGCCGACGGCGGACTCGCAGGGCTGCGCCGCCGCCTCGCGGTCTTCGACGGCGCCCTGGAGATCACCAGCCCGGAAGGCGGCCCGACCCGGGTGAGGATGATGGTGCCGTGCGAATCGTTGCAGCCGAAGACCTCTGCCTCCTGCGTGACGGGATGGTTCGCCTCATCGAGGCATATGGACACCAGGTGGTGGCGACCGCAGCCACCGGACCCGAGACGCTGCACGCGCTGTTGACGTGGCGGCCGGATGTTGCCGTCGTCGACGTCCGCATGCCACCGACCCAGTCGGACGAGGGCCTGCGGGCGGCTCTTGCCGCCCGCAGCGAACTGCCCGGACTACCGGTCCTCATCCTTTCCCAGTACGTCGAGCAGTTGTACGCCCGCGAACTCCTGACCGACGGCGCCGGCGGCATCGGCTACTTCCTCAAAGAGAGCGTCTTCGACGCCGATCAGTTCATCGACGCCCTGGAACGCGTCGTCGCCGGCGGGACCGCCATGGACCCGGCCGTCATCGCCAAACTACTGTCCAGCGGATCCTCGCATCGACGACTCGAACGGCTCACCGAACGCGAACACTCCGTGCTCGGCCTCATGGCCGAAGGACTGTCCAACCAGGCCATCGGCCAACGGCTCTTCCTCAGCGAAAGCGCCATCAGCAAGTACACCACCTCCCTGTTCGGCAAACTCGGCATCACCGATGACGACAACAACAACCGCCGCGTCCTTGCCGTTCTCACCTACCTGAACAACCCCTGACGCGCCTTGGCCCCACCGCAAGACGGTGTTTCATAGGTGGTCGCCTATGAAACAAACCCGGCCCGGGGAGCCTTGCGCTCGCGCTTCGGCTCTCCGGCACCAGCGCCGGGGGCGCTTGCTGTATTCCGGGAGGGCCCGCCGCACCGGCGTGGCCCGACAGGGAGAGGACTCCGGGGTAGACGAGATCGACCCGTGCGACGACGCAGCGCAGCAGTTGGCCGCAGCCAGGAACCGAACTGCTGCAGCGCACGTCTCCCGCACCATGATCTCAAGCGAGCGCCAAGAGCACGCGATTTCCACCAGGCTGGTCTCGCCGTCCGCAGTGAGTGTGGATCCGTCGAAGACCAACGACTACAACAGCTTCGCCGAGGCGTACACGGCCGCAAACGAAACCAACCTGGTCAATGCCTACTACGAGCGGCCCGCGATGCTGGCCCTCGCTGGAGACGTGGCCGGCCGGCGGATCCTCGACGCCGGCTGCGGCTCGGGGGCCCTGTTTGCCGCGCTGCGCGACCGTGGCGCCATTGTGAGTGGCTTCGACACGAGTGCCGGGATGCTGGAGCTGGCTCGGCAGCGGCTCGGCGACGGTGCGGACCTGCAGGTGGCGGACCTGGGCAGCCCGCTTCCTTACGCTGATGACACGTTCGACGATGTAGCGGCGTCCCTGGTGCTGCACTACCTGGAGGACTGGGGGCCGGCGCTGGCCGAGCTGCGACGCATACTCAGGCCCGGCGGTCGGCTGATCGCGTCTGTCGACCATCCCTTTGCCATCAACCTCATCCACCGCGAGGCCGGTCGCGAGGCCGAGTGCAACTACTTCGACACCACCAAATGGACCGTAGAGTGGACCGTGGGCGGCCAGACCGCTCTGGTGAGCAGATGGAACAGGCCGCTGCACGCGATGATCGAGGCTTTCATCGGGGCCGGTTTCCGGATAACGGTCATCAGTGAGCCGGATCCTGATCCCGCCGCCCGCGAGATGTTCCCCGAGGCCATCGCGGCCGAGCCGCGCTTCCTGTGCTTCCTGTTCTTCGTCCTGCAGGCCGAGTAGCAACCAGAACGACCTGACCGTTGGGAAGCGGTCAGCTGTTCTCGTCGTCGGCCGCTTTCTCGTCGGTGCTCGGGTCACGCAGTGGGCACAGCCCGGCCGCCGGCGTGCGGGTGAGGGCGTAGCGGCCGAGGAAGTCCAACGCGACTTCCAACGAGAACTTACCTACGACGGGCTCCGGGCCGCCGAAGCCAAGGACAAGAAGGGCGGGCACCGCCCAGCCGTCCCAGCCGACAAGACCGACACCGTCCGCACCGCCTGGCGGACCACGGTGGCCGGGTTGTGCGGGCGGCCGGTCTCCCCCAGGACCTGGAGGGTGTCGTTGTAGGTGTTGCGGAGCACGCCCGCGGTGAACTCCAGCTGGTCCGCTTCCAGGTGCGCCAGGCGTTCGACGATCGCGACGCGGTCCCGGGCCGCGTAGGCGCGCATCAGGTCGAGCGCCCGCCACGCGGCCTCGTTCATCCGGGGGTCGGTGAGGTCCTGGAAGTCCTGGGTGTTCTTCATCGTGTCCCCGTGGCCGATCGGGCGCCGGTGTCCGCCGGTGTTCGGGGGCGGGGCACGGCGGCGACCGCCCCGAGGTCGAGGTACGCGAGCCGGTGCTCACACTGCGGCATGCGCCTGCGGTGCCTGGCGAGCTGACGCACCGCCCACCGGGCATCCGCCTCGAAGCCGCTGCCCGGCTCCCAGGCCCCGTCAGGCTGACGTGTCTGGACGACGTACTCGACGGCCGTGATCGTCTCCCGCGGTGCATCCGCAGCAGGGAGAGCAGAAGGACAGCCGGTGAGCGCGTCCCAGGACTCGCGGGTGTGCTGGAGAGGATCGATCACCCCTGACAGCGGGCCCGGCCACCCGGCGCCCTCCGCTCGGCGTACCGCCTCAGCCAGGCTGCTGGCGAAGCGGTTGATCAGCAGACGAGACCCGTAGCTGTCACCGAGCACGAGCAGCAACTACTCGTACGGGCCAGGGCGCTCCGCCGCCGGGGCGCCGCTCATGTCTGTTCCCCCATCGTCGTACAGCTCGCCATCCGCACCGCGCGCTCACGCGCCCTTCACGGGGCGGGCGGTCCAGTCGCACATCGAACGGTTGCGGTAGGCAAGGCGGGCGGTCCGGGTACGCACGGACCACGTCACAGTGACGAGGCCGCGGCATTCAAGGACCGCGACAGTGGCGCGGCTGATGCCGTTGTAGGCGAATTCCTCACCCTTGGCACGAATCTGACGCAGGGCTCGGTCCTGAGCGGGCGTCAACTGCTTCGACATTTAGACCTCCCCTGTCCGTCAGCTGTTTTTGTACCTACAGAATGCATTCACAATTGGACCCTGTCAACCGATCCGGGCAGATAATGCTAGTTTCTGTACCTACACAACAGAGGAGGAGAGATGGCCAGGCCAGCCACCGGCAAGACACCACTGCGGAACATCCGCGTACCCGACCAGCTCTGGGACGACGCGAAGGCGGAAGCGAAAGAGGAAGGGCGCTCGCTGACCGACGTCATCGTGGGCGACCTGCACCGCTACGTGAACCGGCGACGCCGCGAACGAGGCGCAGCAGACAGCGAGCCGCAGCGAGAGTCGGACAACCACCCCGAATAGTTCCCGCGCGCTGCACACTCCCACCGGAACCCGACGCGCAGCCCGTCAGGAAAGCGACGTGGGATTCCGCGGGGACGGGACCGCTCGCAGGAGCTCCCACAGAGGGCGCTGCCCGCCCGCCCAGGCGGACAGGGTCTGGCGGTCCACCAGGTGCAGGCGCTGGGACCGGGCGAACTCCTGGGCGGGCCGGGAGAAGCGGCCGTTGGTGACCAGCACGACTACGTCGCCCCGGTGAACGGGACGGCCGGTGCCGTTGAGGACGTGAAGGTCCGGAGTCCCCACCGCGGCCCCGGCAATCCCCGCCTTACGGTGCTTGCACTGCAACACCCAGCGGCGACCGAAGGGATCGGTCGCCTTCACGTCAGCGCCGTTGTCCCCCGCTCCCACCTGAACCGCGCCAGAACAGCCATCGCGGAACATCAAGTCACGCACCGCGTACTCGAACTCACGGTGATGCAGCCGGTCCAGGTGCTCCACCGAGTAGCGCAGCGCCTGGACAGCCTCCCGCCCCTGGCGGAACCGCGCGTTGCGGCAGAAGTGCCACAGCACACCCCCCACAGCCGCGGCAGCAAGAACGGTGGGCACGATCCACGGATTCGCGGCGATCTAGGCACTGTTTCTCGGATCATGTTCGGAGCCAGATGACGAGGGCTGCGAGTGTGACGGTGCCGAGGTAGATGTAGGCGCGTTTCTCGTAGCGGGTGGCGACGGCGCGGAAGCCTTTCAGACGGTTGATTGCGCGTTCGACGGTGTTGCGTTTCTTGTATCGCTCGCTGTCGAAACCGGTGGGACGGCCGCCTCGGGAACCGCGATTCTTGCGGTGTCTCTGCTGGTCGAGGCGTTCGGGGATGGTGTGCCGGATTCCGCGTCGTCGCAGGTAACGCCGGGTTTTCCGAGAGGTGTAGGCCTTGTCCGCGAGGACATGGTCGGGCCGGGTCCGGGGCCGGCCGACTCCGGTTCGGGGCACGGAGACCTGCTCCAGTACTCGCTCGAACTGGGGGCCGTCACCGTAGTGTCCGGGTGTCAGGACGAGGGCGAGTGGCCGGCATCGCCCATCGGCGGCAAGGTGGATTTTGGTGGTGAATCCGCCGCGGGAACGTCCCAGACACTCGCCGATCTGACCACTTCCTCCAGCCGGACTGCCAGTTTCCTCAACACCGGATCGACCTGGTTCGTCCCCCCAGCGATCCCCCTTTGAGGGACCGCGACCGCCGGCGCCTTCCTCGCGCCAGCGGCGTGCTGGTGGGCCCGCACAACTGTCGAGTCCACCGACACATCCCAGTCGATCCCGCCCACCGCGTCCTCGGCCGACTGGATGCGGGACAGCAGCATCGCCCATGTCCCATCCGCTGACCAGCGGCGATGTCGTTTATAGACCGTCTCCCACGGCCCGAACCGCTCCGGCAGATCCCGCCACTGCACACCGGTCCGCACCCGGTAGAGAACCCCGTTGATCACCCGACGGTGGTCGCTCCACCGACCACCACGCGCACCACCAGGAGGTAAGAACGACCCCAGCCGATCCCACTCCGCATTCGTCAGATCCCCACGGCCCATACAGCCACCCTCGCCCCAACACCCCACCCACGTCAGGAGATCCGAGAAACAGTGCCTAGGCCAGCAGCCGCCCCGCCACCCACAGAACGACAGCAACGAGCAACAGAACCGTCGAAGCCCCCCACTGCCGCCGCTTGCGGGAACGGGCAGTTCGACGTCGCCACAGCACGACGCGAAGCCGGGCGACGGCGCGGGACAGAGCGGCGGCGCGGCCGGAGGCGGGTGGTCATCGGACAGCCCCCGCCGCGTCAGCGGCCGGAATCAGAGATACCGGAGACGAGCTGGCCCAGAAAACTCATGATCCCCTGGCCCACCGGAGTAGGAGCGATGACCAGGCCCAGGGCGAGAACGATGACGACGGTGAACTTCTCGTCGACCCTGCTACGAGCCTCGGTCCGGCGGCGCAGCCGGAAGAAAACGACGACAGCGAGCAGCAGTCCCACATTGATCGTCAGCATCCCGCCCAGCCCCCGGTCAGACCCACGCCCGGCCCGCGCACGGACGGGCTCCTCAGCCCCCTGTGTATCCCGAACCCCTCACCCACACCGCTCAGTTACCAAGTGATGGCGCAAAGTGATCTGCTGGCCTGAATGGATCAAGAACACACAGCAAGTCCCGGACCGACACCGCTCTCTCAGTCCAGTAGTCGGCAAGCTCACTGAACGGTGGCGTACCAGGTGATGTCGTCGGCGTACACGCGGTCGCCCAGCCGGGAGATGCTGATGTCCTGGGCCGGGTCGTATTTCTCCTGCTGAAGGATCCGAAGCCATTCGTGAGCCTGCTGCACGTTGAAGGCGAGCAGGTCTTCCGCGGCTTGGCGCCAACGGTCCCAGTCCTCGGCCGATCCTGTCTCCAGGCGGGCGATGTCCGTGATGCGCAAGTGGTAGTGCCTGCCGGAGTCGACCGCCAGGGGGCGAACGCTCCGCAGCTGCTCGGAATGCTGCCCGAGGAGGGCGGCGACGTCGGCCATCGGCAGCCGGCGGACGCGACGGCCAGGCGGCGGTCATCGACTACGCCCTCGCCTGACGGCCTGGACTGTCTACCGCGCCGACGGCGACGCCGAAGCCGTCCAGGCGGACCTCTTCCACGTGGGCGCCCAACCCGCGGAGTGGCTGCGGCCCTTGCTGAACCGGCCCCACGGCCTCCTGCGGTGCGAGAACATCGTCCTGTTGGGCGAAGTGCCCGGCACACCAGCCGGAGACCGCCCGCCGGTGACCACCAGCAGCAACGGCGCTGCCGCCCGCAGCAGGCTGGCCGGCGGTCTCCTGGCACAGGGCCACGTAGGCGGGGGTGCCGAGCTGCTCGTGCCACGCCTTGTCCACGGCCGGGGAGAACATCTGGGTGTGAGGGCTGGGGGCGGTACTGTTGCTTCCCCACAACTGACGGATTGGGGTGGGGTGTTGGAATACGTGGTGGCCCTGTTGGGCTTAGTTGTTGCCTCCGCCGTGGCGATTGTGATCGGGTTTGTTGTCCGCAAGACCTTGGAGCGCGACCGGGAGAAGGTGGCGTCGAGGCTGCGAGTTGCCGTGAACACCGCCTCCGAGAGCATCTCTGCAACTGGGGTGGGATCGGAACCCGTCGGCGTTCTGGAAGCGCAAGTTGAAGGCGCTGCACGAGAGCGCTCCTTGTCAGCTCAACAGCGGGTTGACGACGACCGTTTCGCCGAGCTACTCGTGCAGCGTTATGCATACGGTCTGACGCAGTCACAACGAAGCTTCATCACAAGTCAGGTTTTCTCAGCACTCGGCGGCGCTGTGCTGCTGCTCGGGGTTGGGCTTGCGATCTGGCGGGCTGAGACGCACGGCAATCTGGATGCATCCATCGTGACGACGTCTGCTGGGGTCGTGACCACAGTGATCGGGCGTCTGTTTCATCGTGAGTCGGACAAGGCTTTGAACCACATGGCGTCGGAGACGGATGGGCTTCGGGATGACATGCGCGCCGAACGGTCGACAGAGCAAGCGATCTCGCTTCTCTCCGAGGTTAACGATCCGAAGATCAAGGCGCGGCTGCAGGCCGGTCTGATCATGAGGTTCGCAGGCTCGGAGATGCCGATGGTTCACAATGATCAAGTTTCATCCTGAAATGGGTCTGTACAGCGAGTGGCTCTGTCTCATAATCGGTGGTAGCGAATAGTGAGCGTTTTCAGCGTTTGCCTCTCCAGGGTGAGGACGGCTGCGGCGATTGACGTCATGCGATTGGGGCTTACGCGGGACCGGCGGAAGATGCGCCAGGACTTCAGTCGTGCCATCCCTCGTTCGACGGGTACCCGGGCCAGTGCTTGGTTGACCGTGCGCGGAGTCGGAGACAGTTCACCGCCTGGAGGTCGTTTGCGTCCGGTGGCCACCCACTGTCCGGCTCCCTGGTAGGCCCGGTCGGCCAGGACGGGGACGCCCTGGCGTGCGCAGATCAAGATAATTCGGTGCTCGGGGACGGCGCTGACGAGGCGGTCCAGGCGCGTGTAGAGGGCTCGAACGAGGCGGGCGCGGTTCTGGGCGCAGAGGGCGGTGCGCTCCAGCGGTGCGGACAGGCGGCCGTCGGCTTCAGGGAGGACGACTTCAGCGAAGGCGCCGCGGCCGTCGTTCTTGGGCAGGGCGGCGGCGTGGCGCCGGACGTCGGCGGCCACGGCGCGGGCGTGCCCGGTGAGTTGGAGGGCGATCTGCTCGTCGTCGCGGGGTTCGAGGTCCGGGTCCGTCCATGCGAGCACGGCGGTGACGAGTGCTTCGTACGGGG
Organism: Streptomyces sp. NBC_01267; assembly: GCF_036241575.1. Taxonomy (NCBI): domain Bacteria; kingdom Bacillati; phylum Actinomycetota; class Actinomycetes; order Kitasatosporales; family Streptomycetaceae; genus Streptomyces; species Streptomyces sp. NBC_01267. The sequence continues at coordinate 126,513 of NZ_CP108455.1, forward strand.
CGCGGTCCAGGGGTGTTCGGCCTCGATCAGCCCGGGGGGTCGTAGAGCACGGTGTAGGTGCTGCTCGTCGGGCACCCGCCGCATCGCTGTCGTCAGGGGCCTGGATGGTCTGGGCGAGGAAGCGGGCATAGCCGCGATCAGGTCCTCAAAGCTGGGGTTGCCGTGCAGTTCACAGAGTGAGGGCCTCGTCGTGAACGGCGCGAAGGCGCTGGCGCAGTGTGGAGTTGGTGATCAGGGCGAGTGCGCGGGTGTGGTCTTCGGTAGTGGTGACGAGCAGACCACGCTGCTGTTCCAGGTAGGCGGCCAGGAAGTCGTGGGTGGGTCCGTCGGTGTCCGGGAGGATGCGGGCGGTGTAGATCATGGTGAGGGGGAAGGCCCAGCAGGCATGGAGGAAGCCGAACACTGGGCGCTTGGTCTTTCTCCACGGGGAGTAGAACCTCGTCTCGTCGCTGATCTTGCAGGCGGCTGCGGTCAGGGCGTCGTTCAGCCAGTTGTGCCCCGCCTCGTGGACGAGGTCCCGGCCCAGCACGGCGGGGTCGCCGACGTGGTCGCAGAAGACGGTGCCCGGAAGCCTGGTAATGGACCAGCTGATGAGAGGGTGCCGCCTAGGTTCTTGCGCCGCAGCAGGCAGGCGACGACGGCGTGGCCAGCCAGAAGGTTGGCGAACCCAGCCCGGGCGCCCATGGCGTACGCGACGGCCGCCAGTTCCTGCTGCTCCCCCACGGCAGCCGCAGTGTCGGGCCCCAGGAGGTAGTACGGGTCTCCGAGAGCGGCGAGCGGAGCATGCCGTCCGGGCCCGGGGAGACCACAACGCGCAGCCCCACGACAGTGGGCGTGCTCAGCGCGGAGGCGTTGGCGTCGGGGTGGGCGCGGTACCGGTCGAAGGTGGCAGTGTCCTTGGCGCGCGCGGCGGTTTCGACGCCTTCGAGGGCGTGGTGGGCCAGACAGTAGACGGTGGCCGCACCGTGCGCAGGGGCGCTGCCGGCCTTCAGGACGGTGTGGATCCGGCTGGTCCGGTCCTGGTGCAGGTCCTGGATCGGGGCGAGGACGAAATCTATGGCGGGCATGAGCACGAGAGGGGTCCTTCCGACGGGGCTGGGCCTGGGGCCGGACCTGACGGGTCCGGCCCCAGGCGGTGCTCACCGGCAGTTCACCGCCGGCGCGGTGGTGCCGCTCAGGCGTTGCTACCCGTGGCAGGCTCGGCCGCCTCGGTGGTCGTCCAGCCCTCGGCGGAGACGCTGGAGGTGTGGGCGGTGGCGCGGACGGTCTCGTCCTCGCCGCGCAACTCGCCGACGGCGTCGAGGAATTCGGTGATCCGGGGCTCGTCCAGGGTGCTCGTCCTTTCCGAACGCGGATAGTGGGCCGTGCACGTACGGGGCTCGGGGATACGGGGGCGATCGGGCAGTGGGCACCGGCCTCTCCGTCCTCACAGGGTGGTGTCGGTGACCGCGCGGTGGGGCGCGGTGGTCGGTGTGGCCGGGTGCCGCAGGCCGTCGCGCAGCTCGCCCATCTCGGGCCGGTCCTTCGGCTCGGGGACAAGGGCCGCCGACAGCAGCGGGCGCAGTGCGGCAGGTGCGGTCTCCAGGCGCGAGTGCCTGTGCCGGAGGATGTCGGCGCAGAGGTAGCGGTAGGTGAGGACCGCGAGGCTGAAGACGTCGGCGGCCGGGGTGGCCGTGCTGTAGGAGGTCGCGTACTCGGGGGGCCAGTGGACTTCGGGGCCGCGGGCGGCGGGCCCGCGGGGGGTGTCGAGGCGGCGGGCGGCGCCGAGGTCGGTGATCAGGCCGCGGTCTTCGTGGAGGAGGACGTTCTCCTGGTAGACGTCGCGGTGCACGATGCCGCGCTCATGCAGGGTGGCCAGGCCGTCGGCAACGTCGGCCAGCACCCGCAGGCCGACCGCCTGGCTGCCGCCGGCCTTGGTCAGCAGGGGGCGAAAGCTGCCGTCGGTGCAGTGGGGCATCGTGTACCAGTCGAACTGCTCGGTGCTGCCCTCCTCGATCGGCGGCACGATGTGCTCGGCGTCGGTGGCGGTGCGCGCGACGGCGATCTCGTGCCGGAAGTCCTCGCGGGTCAGGTCGCGTTCGGCCTCGGTCATCTCCGCGTACCAGTAGAAGCCGTAGGCGGCCGGCCGGGTCTCCTCGTCGAGTTCGGCCAGGACGTGGTTGCTTCTGAACCCGGCCTTGAGGACCACCGGGGCGGTGCCGTCGTGGTGGGCGAGGACCAGGGTGCTGACGCGGGTGAAGGCGAGCAGGTCGTCGATGTGCCATCCGGCGTCGCGGTCCGCCCCCTCCCCGGGCCGCCACGTCCCAACCGCGAGTTCTGGCAGCAGCACCGTGGACCTGAGCTCCACCCCAAAAATTCAGGATCGCGCTCGCCTTCCACCACGCGCGCAGCTGCGCGAGCGGGCGGGCCTTCTGCTTGGGCGGCCGGGTCTTGTGGGCGGCCATCCGCATCAGTTCCACCCGGGCCCCCTCGGAGACCGCGGGCAGGTACTTCAGCTCGCCGTCGTCGTTGACGGCGGTGACGTACTCGTGCTCCAACTCGGTGAGGCAGGCGGCGATCTGCCCGCCGCGCTTCGCGGTCCAGCCGATCAGCTCGTGCGGCACCCCAGCAATCTCCATGACGGGTCGTCGGCCCGCGGTAACGGTACGCGGCTCGGTCGCGAGCCCCAGTTCCTCACAGACCTCAGCGGCCACGACTTCGTTGTAGAGCGAGGACGCGGCGACCGTGTTCTCGAACAGGACCTCGGAATGGATCGGCCCTGTAGGCCCGCAATCAGAATGTCCCATTCCTCTGTAACGACCTGGGTCTTTCCGGCTGTCTCATCCAAGGGTCACGGCGCATCTGTCTCACGATCTTGTCCCTGCCGATGTGAGGTCTCAGGAGGGGCCTTGGACACTGGCCAGCACACTCGATGCCTTGTACCCACACTCACCTTGCATACCGGCTGATCGCTCCGGAGAACGGCTCAGTCAACGGCGTCGCGCAGCAGATCCCGCAGTTTCAGTGCCGCCGGTAGCGGGGCGGCAGGCAGCGCCACGTGTACGGTCCGGCGCAGGGCTGGGTCGGTGAGGCTGCACAGGACGAGTTCGTCGGGGACCGCCCAGGCGGCCAGCGAGGGGACCAGCGCCACCCCCAGCCCGGCGGCCACGTAGCCGAACTTCCCGGACCACTCCGCGATCCGGGTGATCTTCCTGGGGGTGAAGGCCGCCCTGGCGAAGGCGTCGGCGAGCATCGTGGGACGGTCGCCGTACGCGTTCTGGAGCCAGGCTTCGTCGCGCAGTTCACGCAGGTCGATCGTCCCGGCTCCGGCCAGGCGGTGCCCCCGTGGGAGAGCGACGAACAGCTCGTCCTCGCACAACGCGGTCGTCGTGACACCGTCGGCCGACGGCAGACCGGACGGGTAGTCGCTGACGATGGCGAGGTCCAGCACCCCGTCCGCGAGGCGCGCCATCAGCGTGTCGGTCGGGCCCTCGACCGCGACGACCTCGACATCCGGCCTGGTGTCCTGGAGTGCCCTCAGGGCGGTAGGTACCAGCGAGATGTTGGCGGTGGCGAACGCGCCGATGTGCAGCAGCCCGCCGTGGCCCGCGTGCAGCACGGCCAGTTCCCGTTCCGCCCGCGACAGCCGGTCGAGCACCTCCATGGCGTGCCGATGCACGGTACGGCCTGCGGGATTCAGCCGTACGCCCCGAGGGAGCCGTTCCAAGAGCGGCCCGCCCGTCTGCTGTTCCAGCGCGGCGATTCGCCGGGACACCGCGGACTGCGTGTAGTTGAGCCGGGCCGCCGCTTTCGTGAACGATCCGGTCTCGGCCACGGCCACGAGCAGCCGCAGCGCGTCGATCTCGAACACGTTCCTCCCTCCTCCGAGGTCCTCTCCTCCGGCCTCGCCATCTTGCCGCATGTATTCCTCAGATGCATAGATCCCATGCAATCCAGTCGCTGGTGGAATGCCTTGCCTCGCCCTAACGTCGTTCACGCGGCGGTGCTTTGAGGGGGGACAAGCACCGCCGCACTCCAACGAACTGCGAGATCCGAGGGGTAAATGTGTTGGTGCGAAAGGGAGTTGAGATGGGGCAGGACCGATGACCCGCGGGGCCGCGCTCGCGTTGCCGGCGATGCTGGCCGATCTGGAGGACCTCGTACTCTGCGAGTCCTTCTCGGCGGACCACGCGGCGGTGGCGCGCAGCGCCGAGGTGGTCGGCGCCCTGGGGGCCAGGCTGTTGGGGGCCAGGCCGGAGGTGATCGTGATCGACGGTGTGACTCATCTGCGGTGGAGCTTCGGCACTCCACGGGTCCTGTTGGTGGGACACCACGACACGGTGTGGTCCATGGGCTCGCTTCAGAACCACCCCTGGTCGGTGGCCGACGGGATCGCCCGCGGCCCCGGGGTCCTGGACATGAAGGCGGGCCTGGTGCAGATGTTCCACGCGCTGGCCTCCCTGTCCTCCCCGGAGGGGGTGTGCGTTGTGGTCAACGGGGACGAGGAAGTCGGCTCCGCGACCTCCCGGCAGCTGATCGAGGAATCCGTGCGGGGGTGCGCGGCCGCCTTGGTACTGGAGGCGTCCGCGGACGAGGAAGGCGCGCTCAAGACCGCCCGCAAGGGCACTTCGCGGTACGAGGTCGTAGTGCACGGCCGTGCCGCACACGCGGGCTTGGAACCGCAAAAGGGGGTCAACGCCGCTATCGAGGCCGCTCACCAGGTCCTGGCCGTCGCCGACCTCGCAGGCTCGATGGGCGCCACGGGAGCCACCTGCCCCGTCCTGGGGGCGCCGACCATCACGCCCACACTCCTGACGGCCGGCACCACTCTCAACACAGTGCCCGCACTGGCGAAGGTGTCGGTGGATGTGCGCGTACCGACCCTGGCGGCGCAGGACCGGATAGACAAGTTCATGCGGGGGCTCGTCGCCCGGCTACCCGGAGCCCGACTGGAGGTACTGGGCGGCAGGAGAAGGCCGCCGATGGAACCGGAGTCCTCCGCCGAACTGTTCGCCCTCGCCTCCCGAATCGCCGCGGAACTGGGCCAGGAACCGATGCGGGGGATCGCCGTCGGCGGCGCCTCGGACGGCAACTACACTGCGGCGGCGGGCTGTCCGACGCTGGACGGCCTGGGCGCCGTGGGCGGTGGCGCGCACGCGGACACCGAGTACGTCGAGATCGCCCAGATGGTCCCCCGCAGTCGTCTGCTCGCTCGACTCATTGACCACGTGACCAACTGAAGCGGCCTTGACAAGTGTCGCTCCGAAACGAAACCGAGGCCCCTGTTTGAGCGTGCCGGGTTCCCCTGGGCTTGATCCGCTTTGACGGACATTCGAGATCTGGGGTTCAGCCCCGGGAGGATGTCCATCATGGAGAGCACGGGGAAGAAGAAGCCTCGCCGCCCTCGTCGTTCGTTCACGCCCGGAGTTCAAGGCCGAGATCGTCGGTCTGTGCCGACGAGGTGACCGCTCGGTCGGGCAAGTCGCCAGAGACTCGAACTGACCGAGACCGCGGTGCGGGACTGGGTGAAGCAGGCCGAGGTCGACGCCGGGCGAGCGCAACGGGCTGACCAGCAGTGAGCGCGAGGAACTGGCCCCGTTCCCACACCCCAACCCACACCGGGAATCGATACCCGCCCGCCCGGAGGTAACCCGGCCTCTCCCTGTCCCGAGGAAGACACCTCATGCAGTTAAGCCGTCAAGCCGTGGGTTGTTAGGCCGTCCCTTTCTGATCTTGCCGAGGGTCCTTCCTCGGGCCCCAGCCAGCGCACGAGGCCGACTGACGGTGGAGGCCGGGCGGGCGGGTCACCAGAGGCCGAAGAACCGTGTCCACCAGGTGGGCCGTGCCGCGAAGTGCTCCAGCGCGCTGGGGCCCTCGTAGTCGCTCTCCAACAGTTCCTCGGGGACACTCACGTAGCCGAGGTCGGCCAGCGCCCGCTCCACGATGGCGAGGTCGCCGAGGTCCAGCGCCCCCTCCTCGTGGGCCTCGTCCGTGCCGAGGAAGGCCCCCGGCTTGTCGGCGCAGACCTCGGCGAGGGAGCCGAACTTGTTCACGCAGACCACGATCCGCGTCCCGTAGACCGTCGCGTCCGCAGGCACGTGGACACGCCCGTACTCGCTGGAGTCCTGGGTGTCCCGCTCGGACTCGCACGAGGCACCAAAGTCTGCTGCGAGCCGACGCACCAGCCTGCCGAACTTGAGGCCGACCGCCGCGCGGTCGTAGTGCAGCGGCCGTAGTGCAGCGGCCGTTCCAGTCGTTCCGGTCATCAAGTTCGCGCAGCAGGGCCAGCAGTTCTATCTCGCTCTTCGCCATCCGCACATCCTGCCGCCCGCCAGGCGAGAGCAGAGAGACAGGGCCGTCCTATTCACGCAGTAGCTGTCGCTGCTGCCTGGGGCTCTGAAGGGAAGGCGATTGCTTCACGCATGGGACGCGTGCCAGGAGGCAGTGGTGGAGCTGGCCGAGCATCCGGTTGAACAGGTGCCGCAGGGCCTGGGCATGCCAGTCCCCTGTCTCGCGTCGTCGCCGGTAGTGGGCGTTGGCGCCCTTGGAGTGGGTGAGGGTGGCGAAGGCCCACAGGTAGCCGGCGTGGTTGAGCCGGTTGTTCTTCACGAAGCGCCGTCCGACGTATTTGCGTTTGCCGGAGGCTCGGATGATCGGCGCCGCTCCCGCGTATGCCTTGAGTCCACCGGCGGTAGCGAAGCGTTTGCGGTCGTCGCCGATCTCGGCCAGGAGGCGTGCGCCGACTCCGGGACCGATACCGGGGAAACTGAGCATCACTGGTGCGTCGGGGTGGCTCCGGAAGGTCCGCTCGGCCGCCTTCGCGAGCTCGTCAACGGCCCTGCAGACCGCGTTCAGCTGAACCAGCAGCGCCTTGGCCTGGGTACCCATGGCCTCCTCCACCGTCGGCAACTGCCGGGCGGCCGACTGCCGGAACAGCGTCTGGATCCGCTCGGCGTCCTCGTCGATGCCGCGCTTGCGGCCGGCGCTGTGCATCATCACCTTGAGCCTCCAGAGCGGCAGCTCGGCGGCCATGGTCGGGGTCGGTGCCGCAGCGAGGATCTTCCGCGCGTCGGCCCGCACCAGTCCGCCCGCCTTGTGCCGCCACGCGTCCAGGGCAGCCGGGAAGTACTCGCGCAGCAGCGAGCGGAGCTGATTGGCGATCTGCTGCCGGTTCCAGACCGCGTCCTGGTGAGCGCGGGCGAGAACAGCGACGGCCTGGGCCACGTCGCTGTCATCGGCCAGCGGCCGGTGCATCGGCATGTCCGTGCGGATGATGTTCGCCAGGACCAGGGCGTCGCCGGGGTCTGACTTCTCGCGGCTCACGCCGTGCCGGTCGCGGTAGCGGGAGGCCCCCATCGGGTTGATGGCGAAGATCTGCCGGTCGCCGGTTCGCAGGGTGGCGACCAGCAGGCCGCGGCTGGTCTCGATCGCAACAGGGATCGGCCTCTCGGCGCTGTCGCCGTGCCCGGCCATCAGGTCGAGCAGGAGCTGGTAGCCGTCCAGGTCGTCGTCGATGCGGCACTTCGCCAGCAGCTTGCCGGTGTTGTCGATGATCGCGACGTCGTGGTGCCCTTCCGCCCAGTCGATCCCGCAGAACACATCCATGGATCCCGCCCCTTCGCCGGTGCTGTTCTCGAACGCGAGCACGCGGGACCGCACGGCGCACTAATTCCAGGGCTCCAAGGCCCGCCACCTCATCAGCCGTGCGCGGCACAGCCGGACCGCACGGGCGCACGCCGTGTCCAGAGCTCAAGGCTCGTGAGGAAAAACGCGTCACTGTACGACAGCTCATCCATCGAGGATCCCGAACCCGACGGGCCCGTGGGGGCAGAACGTGCGAGGACCGGCCGGCACCACAGCGCCACCGGTCTTTCCACAGACCTGATCGGTCGGAGGTGTCGTAGGGGTCACCACAGCACCGACCGGACCACACACGTCCTGCCCGAACGGAACACGCCGCCCCGGGCCTCTCAGAGATCCAGAACCTCTAATTACTGACGAATTAGCCCGAGGATGTCCCGCCGGCCCTCGGCCGTGACGGCCAGGGCCACACAAATGGGCCGGTTGGCGACCGCGCCGTCGCGGATCTTGGTTCTGTCGACAATCTTGTGATCCGGACGGTTGAGCGGTCCGTACGGACCGTTCGCGATCATGCATCGTGTGCTCTCGCGATGTGCTTCTGGAGCTGCTTCCGTATCTGTCGGCGTTGCTCGTTGAGGAGGTCGAGCGACGGCCGGACAAGGTGGTGCTGAGAACGCGGGTGCGAGCGAAGAGCGGTTGCTGCCGGTACGGTCAGAGATCTGCTCGGGTGCACGGCCGGTACGTACGCACGTTGCGTGATGTCGCGGTAGGCGGGCTGAGCGTGGTGATCGAGTTACACATACGTCGGTTCCGCTGCGAGAACACTGCCTGCACGGCGATGACGTTCGCCGAGCACATCGTGGGACTGACGACCCCGCACAGCCGGCAGACCCCGCTGTTGCGCGTGGTTCTGACGCGGATCGGGCTGGCGCTGGCCGGCAGGGCAGGAGCCCGGCTGGCTTCCGCGGTCGGCATCACCGTGGGCAGGGACACACTGCTGCGGCTGGTCAGGGCTCTGCCCGAGCCGGAGGTGGGCCAGGTGGAGGTTCTCGGCGTCGACGACTTCGCTTTCCGCAGGGGCCGTCACTACGGCACGGTGCTGAACTGCCTTCCTGGGCGTATTTGGCGAAGGCGGACTTTCAGACGTTCTGCTGTCGGGCGAAGGGTCCGCACAGGGCTGCCCATTGCAGGAGCAGGATGGTCTTGCCGTCGGTGATGCGTCCGTCGCGGGTCATGGCGAGGGCCTCGGCAAAGGGAAGCTCGAGGACTTCGATGTCCTCGCCCTCTTCCTCTAATCCTCCGCCCGTGCCGGTCCGGTCGGCCGGGGTGTAGGGGGCGGCGAAGAAGTGGAGGCGCTCGGTGACGGAGCCCGGGCTCATGTAGGCGTCGAGCACGTGGATGAGCGGGCCGAGTCTGATGCCGAGTTCTTCGGCGCTCTCGCGGTGGATCGCGGTGTGCGGGTCTTGCGCGTCGAGCAGTCCGGCCGCCGCCTCGATGAGCATGCCGTCGAGGTGGTCGTTCACGTAGGCCGGGTAGCGGAACTGGCGGGTGAGCAGGACGCGGCTGCGTTCGGTGTCGTAGGGCAGGACGACGGCGCCGTTGCCGCGGTCGTAGGTCTCGCGCTGCTGGGTCTCCCACCTTCCGTCGCGGCGCCGGTAGTCGAAGGTGGTGCGGCGCAGGACGTGCCAGCCCTGGGAGGTGAGTTCGACGTCGCGTATCCGGACGTCGGGGTTGCGGCCGAGGTCGCGTCCGGCGAGGTGGAGACCGGTGCGTCCGCGGTGATCGGGGGTGTCGACACCCGGGCTGCTCGTCACATGGTCTCCTGCGGAGTGCGGCGCGGAATCTCGGCGATGTCGTGGTAGACGGGCAGGCCGCGGTGGCGGGCGGTGGCGACGTCCTGGTCGGCGCCGACGGATCCGCCCGGCAGGCGCAGCACGGCGTCGCAATGGGCGAGCAGCCGGTCGGCGGTCGGGTAGAGCACCTGGTCGGCGAGGGGGTCGGTGGGGCCCGCGCCGGCGGAGTGGAGGACGGGCAGGGCGATCCACTCGCCGATCACGGGGAGATGTCCGGCCGCGAAAACGGGCCAGGCCGCGGTTTCCAGGCGGGCGAGGTTGGCGGCCATGGCCTGCGGGTCGCCGTCGGTGCCGGAACGGTAGGGACCTGCGATGAGGATGAGCAGGGGCTTGTCGGTCATGGCGGCTAAGATACATGCAGAATCGTGCAAGAACGGGAAGGAATGCGAATGCTGGCTGCTGAACGACGCGAGCACCTGCTCGATCTGCTCGCCCGGCGGGGCAAGATCGTGGCCAAGGACGTCGCCGCCGAACTGGGCATTTCCGAGGACAGCGTGCGACGTGACCTTCGCGATCTCGCCGCCGAGGGGTTGTGCCAAAGGGTGTACGGTGGCGCGCTGCCCGCGTCTCCCGCAGTGGTGGACTACGACGCCCGGCAGGCGGTGGCCCCGGACGGCAAGCGGAAGGTCGCCTCAGTGGCCGCCGCACTGGTGCGGCCGGGCGGCTCGGTGATCCTCGACGGCGGCACCACCGCCCTCGCCGTGGCGCGGGCGCTCCCGAAGGACCTCGCCTGCACGGTGATCACCCACAGCCCGACGATCGCCACGGCTCTGATCAACCACCCGCGGGCGGAGCTCTTGCTCCTCGGGGGGCGCGTCTTCAAGCACTCGGCGGTCACCTGCGGCGCCGCCGCGGTCGAGGCCGCGCAGAACGTCTACGCCGACCTGTGCCTGCTCGGCATCACCGGCGTCCACCCCGAGGCCGGACTGACCACAGGGGACGCCGAGGAGGCGGCGATGAAGCGTGCCCTGTCCGCGCGGGCCGCGGACACCTACATCCTCGCCTCCTGCGAGAAGATCGGTACGGCGTCGCCGTACCGCGTCCTGCCGTGGGAGAAGATCACCGGGCTGATCACCGACGCCGATCCTCACGACACGGTCATCGAGCAACTCAAGATACTCGGCGTGGAGGTCCTCGTAGCCTGATGAGAGCCGAATCCGGGATCTCTGACCGGCAGGAGCGCCCTCTGAGGCGCTGAGCCCATAGCGAATCGAACAACCTCCACGCGCAGTGCCTACCGAAGTGGTGAACATCTGCTGTCCGTTCTGAGGTTCTGGCTCAGGTTGTGTGATCTATGCACTGTGAGTAGCGGCTGAACTCTCCGTGGGGTCTCGGAAAGTTGCCTCAAAACGAGCAGTGGCAGAAGTGACTGGGCCGACAGTTCGGAACTGTGAATAAGATCTTGCTCCGGCTGGACGAGTTGTTGTTCCCGTCGATCGCGGACGTCGCGGTGTTGTCGGTAGACGTGAATATCGCGATAGTGCGTGTTGATGTGCGGTGCACCGCCGCGGGCGCCCCGTGTCCGGGTTGTGGAGCGTGGTCCGCCCGGGTTCACGGCTCCTACGTTCGGTTTCCCGCTGATGTTCCGAGCGGGGGACGAAGCGTCGTACTCCGGCTGCGGGTCCGCCGGTTCACCTGCCGGAACGCCGAGTGTGGACGTCGCACGTTCGTCGAGCAGATACCCGGCCTGACCCGAAGGCACGGCCAGCGGACCGAGCGGCTCCGCTCGACCCTGGCCGCGATCAGTCTCGCCCTCGCGGGTCGGGCCGGCGCCCGCCTGGCCAACATATTCGGTGCGCCGGTCAGCCGCAGCACGGTCCTGCGGCTGGTCGACGCACTTCCCGAACCGGAAGTGCCCGCTCCGCGCGTGCTCGGCGTCGACGAGTACGCCACCCGCAAGGGCGCTACTACGGAACTGTCCTCGTGGACGTCGAAACCCGCCGGCCCGTCGACCTGCTGCCCGACCGGGAGTCCTCGAGCCTGGCCGCTTGGCTGGCCCAGCGGCCAGGAATCGAGGTGGTGTGCCGTGACCGTGCGCCGTTCTTCGCCGAGGGCGCCGCCGTCGGCGCCCCGCAGGCCGTGCAGGTCGCGGACCGGTGGCACCTCTGGCACAACCTCAGCGAGGCCGCCGAGCGGAGCATCGCCCAGCACCGCCAATGCGCGTCCTGGTTCCCGAGACACCTGGAACCCCCGAGACGGAGTCCGACCCTGCGGAGGAGTCGTCCGGCTCGCCGCGGCCGACCAGCCACCGGTTCGCCGACCGAACCCGGACTATGCATGTCACGATCCATGACCTGGTGAAGGCAGGGCACAGCCGCCGCGCGATCCAGAGGCAGCTCGGCAATGACAAGCCGAACCGTCAAACGGTACGCGGACGCCGCCAGGCCGGAAGACCTCTTCACCGGCCCGTGGCAGGCCCGGACCTCGGTCCTCGACAAGTACAAGACATACCTTGACGACCGCTGGAACGAGGGCTTCACCAACGCCTGGAAACTGTGGGAAGAGATCGTGCCGCTCGGCTATCAGGGCAGCTACCAGCGCGTTCGCGCCTACCTCCGCCTGAAACGCACCTCGCCGCGGCCCGTTACAGCCCGGCCGCCCTCGCCTCGTGTCGTCGCCGGATGGGTCCTCCGCCGCCCAGAAACCCTCTCCGAGACCGAACACCTCCATCTGAAGAACGTCCGGGCCAACTGCCCCGAGATCGACGCGCTCACCAGGCGCGTCCGGTCCTTCGCGACCATGCTCACCGAGCGCCAGGGCGAGCGACTGCCGGGCTGGCTCGACGTCGTGCGACAGGACGGCCTCCCCAGCCTCCACACGCTTGCCGCGGGCATCGACCGCGACCGTGACGCCGTCATCGCCGGCCTCACTCTTCCGTGGAACTCAGGTGTCGTCGAAGGGCATGTCAACCGGATCAAAATGCTCAAGCGCCAGATGTTCGGCCGAGCCGGCTTCGCACTCCTGCGAAAACGAGTCCTGCTCGCCTGATGTTGTCCATCAAATGAGTCATCCAGGCCAGGGCAGCCGCCCTCCCCATATCAGATTGCGGGGCGACGCAGCACGTCAGTGGGCTCCCAATCGCTCTTCCAAAAGGCTTCAAGCCCGTGCTCGTTGATGAACTGCCGCTCCACCTCGTGGATGGGGTACATCCCTTGGATGTTGATCACGTCGTAACCCGCGTGTCCCGGAACGCCAACGTCGATGCCCAGGCAGTCGTCTCTTTCGAGGACCATCGGCGTAAACACGCAGAATGCCGTCATCTCCGACTCCGGCACGATTCGCTCGCCGAAATCGATGGTGCTGCCGTAGCTGAAGGGACAGGTGCCACGGAGCTGCTCGGCAAGGAAGCCCACTGCGTGGGCCCAGATCACGTTGGTCGAGTTCACGCTGAGACAGAGCTCCGGCGAGCCATGCTGCCAGTCCGGATGTTCTGCCAGCGACAAGCCGTAGGTGAGCGCCGTGAGAAGCCCGTCCGGCAGGTCCTCGTACACGACCTCCGTCACACCACGAAGCCCGGGTTTGGACGACTCAACAGGGAAGAACCTCGGCTCAAGCCCCCCGGAGAGCCGATCAAGATGGGCGAGGTACTTCTCTACGCGACTGTCCATATAACCAGCCTGCACGATCACCCACACGCGGACGCCATCGGGGCAGCACCAGGAACGGTGTGCAACGGGTCCACAGAAGGTGAGCCAGAACCCGCTTCTAACCTACGCAGCCACACGCGAGACAAAACCGGAAACCATCCGCGCATCACGCGGGGAACACGGCGCGTCGGTCGCTTCCGTCGCTGCCGGACGGGAACCATCCCCGCGTCACGCGGGGAGCACCCCATGGCGAGCAGCGCGTACGCATCGGCCTGGGGACCATCCCTGCATCCCTTGGGAGTCACGGAGAACTCGTTCCTCAGGAAGTGAACACGCCAACACTGCCAGGCGGCACCGAGCATGATCAGGTCGAGGAGGAGCAGGCGGAGGTGAACACAACGACGGCCGCGGCACAGACGAAAACGAGTCGACGCAACGCCCCCCGGATCGTTCAGATCAGGACCCCGCAGGTAACGGTCGAATCGCAAGGGCCGCAATCGAACCCCTCTTGCCAGCTCGATCTCGCTACTCTGGCGCCCCTGTCGAATCTGAGGAGGAGGCCGTGAGGCGAGGGACATCTGAGTACGAGGCGGCCCAGGAGGCCATGGCAGAGATCCTGCTGGAGCGGGCCCGTAACGGGGACTGGCCGATCCAGTACGGGAAGCTGAGCAAGCTCCTGGAGGACGAGGGCCATAACATCCCGGCACACAGCGTGGAGATGGATCATCTCTTGGCCGACGTCTCCCACCAGGAGAGCACGGACGGCACGAAGGCGATGCTCTCTGCCATGGTCGTGCTGAAGGAGAAGGGGGAGCCCGGTGCGGGGTTCTACCGCCTGGCCCGAGAGGAGTTCGGCCGCAAAGGCGACAACGTGACCATCTGGGGCGAGGAGATGAAACTCCTGGCCCATGACTTCAGGCAGTGCTGAAGGCAGTCACCGAGCAGGTTTCACGCAGACCGGCAACCGGGGAGGGATCGGGGCCTGTGGGGTCTCCCGGGGGAGCTAGAGCAACTCGATCGCGGGCTCTCCGCAGAACTCGCAGTCTTCGCTGGGGACCCATAGGGCCTCGGTAATTCCCGGCATGGTCCCACGGATCACAGACTGGACACGGGGTTCTCGGCCCACCGGTCGACCTCCCCCAGGTAGTCAAGGAAGCCTTGGAGCCATTGGCTCAACGGATCCGGCTCGTGGGATGAAAATCATCTGGAGCCGAACTGAAGAGACTTGATGGCGGCGGGCTGCACGACGTCCGGCTCACGCTCGGCGATCTTCACGATTTGACACCACACCGTGTCCAGCGGCACCTGGGCGAGTGAGACCGTCTCGGAGTAGCCGCGGTAGCGCATGTCTGAGGCGGCGACGGCAGGACGGAGCCCTTTGTCCTTGGCCCATTGCTTGATCTGACGCTCGACCGCGCGTGCTTCAGTGCCCGTCGCGGAGTTCCAACGTGCAAGCACCGCCCAGCCGCCATACCCATGGTTGATGATGCGACGCTCGCTGTTCGCGATCCCCCACTTCAGCGCGCGGAGGCTCTCGTGCCCGAGGAGGTAGACATATGCAGGGGCCGTCGGGTTGAAGCCGTAGGTGGCACAGTTGCCACAACCACCCTGACCCCGCTCTATGTTCGCCAGCGAGGGGCCCGGATCAAGGATGGACCGGCACTCGCGGCAGCGCGACTTCCATGCACCCCGTCGGCTTCCGCTGTACGGTGCCAGGGGCTCGACTCCGGCTTCCACCATCCGACGACGGGCTTCCTCGTTCGACAGGGCTCGACCGGAGCAACTGGTGCACCTGCCGAGCCCGTTCTTCACGACGTAGTACGTCTTAACTGATGGTTTCAGAATGAGGTTCGGAGTCGTCTCAAGCAGATGATGCTGCAGGCGAGTTGGAGCAGACCGAGGTGGAGGTCGGCGCGTATCTCGTAGCGGATGCGGAGTCGTTTGAACTGGTGAAGCCAGGCGAAGGTGCGCTCGACCACCCAGCGGGTCTTGCCCAGGCCGGAGCCGTGCGGGGCCCCGCGGCGGGCGATCTTCGGTGTGATCCCGCGAGCCCGGACCAGGCGGCGGTATTTGTCGTAGTCGTAGCCGCGGTCGGCGAACAGTTGCCGGGGCCGGTGGCGGGACCGGCCGCGCAGGCCCCGGATGTGGGGAATCTTGTTCAGCAGAGGCATGAGCTGGGTGACGTCGTGACGGTTTCCGCCGGTCAGAGAGACGGCGAGTGGGGTTCCGTACCGGTCGACGATGATGTGGTGCTTGCTCCCCGGGCGTGCACGGTCGACCGGCGAAGGTCCGGTGTGATCCCCCCTTTGAGCGCCCTGACGTGCGAGCCGTCGATCGCGGCATCGTCCATCTCCAGTAGGCCGCCCTTGCGGAGTTCTGCCAACAGGACCTCGTGGAGGCGGGGCCATATCCCCGCTTCGGTCCAGTCCCGCAGACGCCTCCAGGCCGTCACTCCGCTGCAGCCGATCTGTTCCCCGGGGACATCCCGCCAGCTCACACCCGTGCGCAACACATAGACGATGCCCCGAAGCGCGGCACGGTCATCCGTCGGCAACCGGCCGGGATACCGGTGGCGCCGGGGCGGACGAACCGGCAATAGTGGGACAACGCGTTCCCACAGGCCATCAGGTACGAGATCAGCAGGCACACAGCAGATCCTGCCGACGCACCACCCAACTGACAACCCGCCAGACAAAGTTCATTCTGACGCGATCAGTTAATAGCTGCGGCGGTCCCGCACGCGGGTGCCGGCGAAGCTGCCGGGATCTGATTTTCCGAGCGTTCGCAGTGCTGCCGATCCAACTGGCTAACCGGCAGGCCAATGTGGGTTCGGCGTGCCGTCGTCGCTCATGTGCGCCCGTTGCCAGATTTCGTTCCAGTTGAACGGGGTCTCCGGCACGAACCGGTGCCGCTGCCCGCACGGACATGGCGCCAGCGCCCGCGCGCACCTACCGCACAGCTCGACCCAACCGTGCCCGGTCGAGTTCAGCACTCGTGGTCCCTCATCCCCGCAAGCCGGGCAGCCGGGCAGCTCGGCACCGTCCAAAATCGCGTTCTGCCGCCGGACGTACTCGGACAGTCGCAGCGACGGGTGGCGAAACGGGTCTTCGAACCAGGCATGGTCGGGGCTTTCCCGCCAGCTCTGCAGCCACCACGGCCGAGGGTTCGGTACAGCCCGCCGCCCAGCCTGCTTCTCCGCCCGGCGCTGCGCGGCGTACCCGTCTGCCCGCACGAGCCATAGCACCCGCGCCTCGTGCAGTTCCTCCACCGCCCGCGCCAGCGCATCCGGGTCCGCCTCCAACCGACGGGGGATCGCGGCGCTGAGCGTGAGGTGGTGGTATGTCGCCCGCAAGCCGTAAGGAGCAAAAACGGTGAGGCAAGTGCGCAACGCGCTGTGCCGCCGGTGGAGGGGGAGCCGGGCGTCGTACACGCGCGCTCGGTGGGTCAGGAAGCTGGTCATGGTGTAGGCACCAGGTCCAGTGCCCGTGCCAGGGCGGCAGTGACGGCGGCAGCGTGTGCCGGCAGGTGTTGCTCAGCCCAGGTTTCGGCAAGGCTGAGGAAGTCCTGCACATCCTGCTGGACGCCGGTGACGAGCGTGCGTATCTGGTCTACCGACAGCTCGATCACCGGGCTGCTGTCCGTCTCGTGGGCGTCGAGCGTCATCCGGACGATGTCGCCAAGACGTTCGGCCATCGAGGACGGATCGTGGCCGAAGTAGAAGCAGCCGGTGCCGTTGAGCACCTCCAGCCAGTCGCGCCAGGTCTCCAGGCCGTTGCAGCAGCCCGGCTCGACGAAGACGATGTCGGTGGCGTTGTCGGTCACCCGGAAGCCGCCGGCAGCGAACAAGTCAGGCATGGTGAGCAAGCCGTGCAGGAAGGTGCCGAGCGGGTCGGTCGGGCACGGCCCGTGCTCCTCCTCCGGCTCGAAGTCGTTGCAGTCGGCGATCTGCATAACCGCCGTGCCGACCTCCGCCGGAGTGAGCTCCCCGTTCAGCACGAGGTAGCCATATGACTCGTGCTCGCGAACAGGCCAGAGCGCGAAGTCGTCGGCTGCGGAGATCTCCAGAACGGGTTGCATCACAATCACATGGGGATGATGCCGGACCCACTGCTACACCGCCACGGGCTTTCAGCTGGCATGTGGCTGGGAACGGGGCCCGCTACCTGGGCAGTTTCGCGGTGCGCTCCGGGCAGGCGGCGCTGACATAGCGCATGGCGGTCTGCGCGGTGACCCCGAAAAGCCGCATCAGCTTGAGGAAATCACCGGTGGCAAACGCCTCGTTGAGTTTACCGACCGCGGGAGCTCGTGATTCGGCTCTGACCGGCGGCGATTCATAGACTACATGTCCGTGACGCCGAGTTGGGGTCGATGCTGTCGCTCGTCCGAGTGATCCGGGTGGCGACCATGGCTCGGCGGACTCTCATGCGTTGTGCTGCCGAGGATCAGTCGGTGGCGCCTGCCGAGCGGAGCGAGCGGCCGAGATCGCCGACGAGCAGGCGAGGGTGGCGCCGCCACCACCACATGTCGATGGGGTCGAAGCCGCTGATCCGGTGGAACTGCGACAACGCGATGCCGTCGTCGAAGACGGTGGCAGCCCGAAAGCGGTCGTCGAGGGCTTTGATCTGCGGGGTCCATAGGACGATCTCGCGCTCAGTGAGGATCGGCCATGCCTCGTGCAGCCAGTTCCGGCTGTAGAGGTCGTTGGTGTACTCGTCGACCAGGTCGCTGTAACCGTCATCGACTTTGCCCACGAGCCAGGCCCACTTGTCGACCATCTCTTGGACGGTGAATGCCTGGCGCCAGCCGCGTTGATGCAGAACCTCGCCTGCGGCCTGTTTGTTGTGGGGCTCCATATGCTGGAGCCTGGCATACGGAACGGTCCGGTGACCACGGGTTTCCCCTGGTCACGGGACCGGACTGAGCGGTCCCCGGGTTGTCAGGTGCCCGCGATCTGGGCTTCGAGGTCGGCGACGCGCCGGTCTTGGAAGCGGAGGTTGGAGCGGGCGGCCTTGAGCCGTTCGTCGAGGGTGCGGTTGTCGGTGGTGAGCTGGCGGACTCGCTGCTTGAGTGTGGTGTTCTCGGTGGTGATCCGCTGGATGGCTTCCTCGGTCCATTCGGCCTGCAAGTCGCGGAGCTGGCCGAGTAGTTCGCCGATGCGGGTGCGCTGGGCGAGGATCTCGGCGTGAGCAGCCTTGAGGGCGTCCTCAGCGTTGAGTGCGCGCTCACGCCAGGTCGCCTCGCGCTCGTCGTCCTGGTCGGTGAGCGTCCGGGACCGGCGGTCTCCGGCGTCGGCCGTAGCGGAGGCGACTGCGGCTCTAGCCTCAGGATTGTCGTAGAGGAAGGTGCGGGGAGGGGGGTCTCGGTCTTGCGGCGGCGGGCTGCCAGGGCAGCGGCCGTGCGGGGCTCGGGGACGGCGGCGCTCGTCATGCGACGTCCTGTTCAGGGTCGACGTCCTCGCCTGTGCAGGTATCGCTGTACTCGCCCTCCTCGCCCTCGCTGCCCGCGTCGACGAGGTCGGCGGCGCGGAAGACGGTGGACCACACGCGGTGGAAGTAGTCCTGGGGTTTGCGCAGGTCCAGAGCGAGGGCGTCGTCGAGGAGGCCGAGGCCGGCCAGGGCCTTTTCCAGGCCGTCGATGGCGCGGGCTGTGGGCTCGAAGTAGCGGTGGAGGTAGTCGGCGGTGGCGTCGTCCGGGGCGCCCTCGGCCAGCAGCCGCCACTGCTCGCGCTTGCGCCGCCAGTAGAGCAGGTCAGCGCCGGACAGCACCAACTTGTCGCAGTTGTGGCAGTCGAGGTTCCAGGGGCAGGCGCCGCCATCGACGACTGGCTTTATCGAGCAGCAGCTACAGGTACTGAGCGAAGGTCTCGCAGTGCCCGAGCCCTGTTGCCGCCACCTCGAAGTCGCCCTTGGCCGCAGACCGCCGGGCCGACGCGATCGACGGCAGCAGGTTCCGCAGCGGGCTGTCCTCGCCGGAGGCCGCGGCCTCTTCGATCTGGGCTCGCAGCGCGCGGTGGGCCTGGTCCAGGACCTCAGACCACACACCGCCGTACTCAGCCGGGTCGACTCCGGTCAGCCGTGTGAGCCAGAGGTCGGCGTGCGACTGAAGCCGTTCTTCCCCGGAGCGGTAGTCGAACACGGTGCCCGCACGGGTTCGTGTCGTCGTCCGGGTGGTCCGCGATGCCGGGCCAGCCGTCCAGGTCCACGGTGTGGACGGGGCACAGATACGCGAGCCAGCCCGCGCCCGGCCCGGAGACCTGTGCGGGGCCTTGGCAGAGCACGGTGGCCTTGAAGGGGCAGTCCAGCAGGACGCGGAGCCCTCCGAGGTCGCGGTGGCCGGAGAGCTCCTGGACGATGGACGGCACTGCGGCTCCTTCGCGGGTCAGACCTCGATGTACGCGACGACGACCGGCACTATCTCGGGTTGCGGCGTGTTCTCTGCAGGTCGGGTTGATCTGGCAGCGTGAGGGACGTTAGGCATGTAGCCGGTGTCGGCTGAGCAGGACAACTGTCATGGGCCAACTTGGCGGACTCCCGTGCAGGCCAAGACGACGCTGGCATCCTTGGCGAGGAAGAGCATGAAGGCCCAGGATCTGTCGCGCGCGAAGATGCAGCCGATTCGCAACGGCGTGGTGCCGTACTGGGTGCGAATGTCGACGGTGGCTGACAAGGCGAGTGTCTCGGTGCCCCGTTTCCTTGCGCGCCGGTGGCGAGCGGCGTAGATGCTGGCAAGTTGCTGACCGGGGACATTGCCGTCCCAGATGACGAAGTCGCCTCCGCCGAGAAGTGCTGCCTTCGCCGGTTCGCAGGCTGCGGTCTGTTCGTTGAGCATCTCGGCCAGGGCTGCCCGGTTCATCTGCCCCCTTCCTGCCCTTGGTGCCGGAGCTCCACTCAGTCGTTGTAGTGGAGCCGCTGGCGGGTCCAGAGAGTGAGGTCGCTGCTGGTGGCGACGGCCAGGGTGAGGCCGGAGGGTGAGAATCCGGCGGTGCGAAGTTCTGAGTACTCCGAGTGGAAGACGTGCCACCATGCCTCTCCTGCTGGGCCTTTGTGGGTCCCGCCGTCTGCGGAGAGGATGACGCGGTCGTGGGGCCATTCTGGGCTGACGACGTCCAGGGTCCAGCCGTCGGGGGTGGTGCTGTGGAGGCCGCCACCGAAGATACCGGCGATGCGGACCTGGGTGCCTTCGATCGGCCCGAGACCGGGGCAGGTGAGGTCTGGGTGGGCGTCGGGGGTGCTGGTGTCGGGGTTGGGGTCCCGGTCGCGGGCGATCTTCTCGCCGGTGACCGCGGTGAAGAGCCCGTGGCCGTCGCTGGAGACGACCATGACGAGGTCGTGCCCGCTGTCGGGGTGGACTGCGAAGCCGATGCCGAGCAGGCCGCCGATGGGGGTTCTGCGGTCAAGTACCGGCTGCCATGGCTCCGGGGCCGGCATGACGGGGGCGGCGAGGTAGCGCTCGCGCAGCTTCTGCTGGTACTCCGTGATCAACTCGTCTCCTCGGTGCGATTCGCGTCGAGGGTCTCTCGCGCAGCGGCCCAGGTCGACTCAAATTCATGCTCGGTGATCTCGGTAGGGCCGTCAAAGTCTTGCCACCCGTGCAGACTGCCCTCCGCGAGGACTCCATACTTCCGCTCGTAGGTGGTCATCGCCGCGAGGTCGGCGTGGTCCCGGACCTCGATGACCTCCGTCAGGGAAGCCGCAGCCACGGGCCGGCGCTGAGGTCCTTGCAGGTCGACCTGCCGTAGCGCCCATCCGTTGTCGTCGAGTTCGATGTACGACCAGGTGTCGCTCTCGTCGTCGTAGGCGCGGATCCAAGGGGTCACGTTGGCATGATCTCGCGGCGGGAAGATGCAGGCGCCGGCGGGTCGACGGCCTGGGTTCCTTCGACGCGGGTGAGGAACGCGGCGAGCGCGCCAGCGGCTTCGGGCTCGGTGCTGGCGATCCGGGCCGTGAACGCCAGCTCGTCGACGTCGGCGCCGGGGGCCAGGCGGGCGAGTTCGGCGAGCAGCGCGGCGTGCGCGAGGACCGGCGGCGTCAGAAGGCCGGTTGCTTCCTCGCGGGCGGCCGGGTCGCGGTAGTGCCCGAGGTGCGCGGCCAGTACGTGCGCGAGCCAGGCGTCGACGTCGGCCTGGACGTACCCGCCGGCTCGCCGGGTGAGTTCGTCACGGACGGCTTCGTCGCCGTCGCGGGGCTCGGTCCGCTCCAGGGTGCCGAGCTCGCGCAGCGCCTGGAGCCCGTCGGCGCGGGCCGTGATCCGCATCGCTTCGCGCAGCTCGGCTTCCCGGGCGGCGGCCGCGGCGTCGGCGGCGAGCTCGGCCTGGACGACGTCGTCGGAGTCCGGGTCGTAGACGGTGCCCGCGGGCGCGGCGGCGAGCAGCTGGTCGATGCGTTCCCACTCCGCGAGCTCCGTCGGGCCGCGGGCGTCGTCGGCCAGGTCCTCGTGCCGGGAAGCCTGTCGGGCGTCGAACCGAACCGGGCGGCATCGAGGGCCGCCGCGATGGCACCGGCGTCCATGCCGTTCGCCCGGCGCCGTACGACGCGACGGCCGATGCGGGCGGGGTCGACCGGCTCTCGGGGCGAGGCAACGCGCGGGGCGGGCGGTCGACGGGTGCCGTCGCCGAGCGGCCACATCCTGGTCATCTTCGGCCTCGTATTCGTGGGACGGATTCGGAGCGGGCCACTGCCAGAGCGCTGTACGGCGGCCCGCAGATCTGTGCCGACGCACGGTTGTTGTCACCCCCGGGCCACGCCAGCCTGCGGACTCCCGTGGACGAGGCACCGTAGTTGTCATTGGAGAAGCAAGCTACTTGTCACCAGTCCGCTCAAAGCAGGTCAGTTGTCACCACTCAATCTCGTAGAGCGTCGCGTTGGCTTTGCGGACGGCGCCGAGAGGGCAGACGGGCAGCCGGTCCAGCGATCCTGCAAAGGCCGCCCTCCGATGACAGGATGTCCGTCGGGGAGCCGATTCGCGAGGTCACGGGGGGGTATGAGTGGCAGGCATAGTGCTTGAGACGCTGGACGATGTGCCGTGGGAGCGGCTGGAGTCGGCGCTCGGGCAACACCCGGCCAAGGAGATGCGGCGAGCGCTGCGTCGCCTGGCGCTCAAGGGCGGTGCAGCGACCGAGGAAGACTGCTATCCCCTGTTCGACTGCTTCGCGCTGAGCACCGGACGCGTGGCCTCCGTCGCAACCGCCGCGCTGCCGTTCGTCGTTGCACTCGCCGACGATCCGGACATGGGCGCCCGGGCCACGCTGGTCCAGCTGTTGGCGAGTTTATCCAAGGCGGCGGCCGAAGCCGACCCGGGCCTGGTGGACGCGGGGTGGCATGAGGCATGGCGGGCCCAGCATCCCCGGATCCGGGCGCTGCTCGCGGATCCCCTGCCCGAGGTACGGAGGGAAGCCCTTCCCCTCGGAGAGGGGATCGGCGTGCTGCTGGAGCGGTGGCACGCCGAGACGGACCCGACGGTGCGGCTGCCTGTGCTGCTCGCGCTGGGGACCGCCGCAGCCGACTCCGACGAAGCCGGGCCGGTGCACCGGGTGCGGGCGGTGGTGGCCGAGGCGTTGCGGACGGACGGCCCCCTCATGCGGGTCGCGGCCGTGCACGCCCAGGCCGCGTTCGATCCCCAGGCGTCGGTCCGTGAACTGGACCTGCTGGTGGCAGTCCTGTCCGACCCGGCCGTGCGTCCGCAGTTCGCGGCGGTCTGGTACGTGCCTGATATCGACAGTGCCTTCACCCGTGAGGATGTCATCTCCTGGACGGCCCACTTGTTCGAGGGTGCGCCACGGACGGCACTCGCCTTCGTCGTCCGGCTCATCGGCGCGGCGCGCCGGAACGGGGACACCCTGCTGTGCCGCGCCGCGCTGGACGAGGGATGGCAGCTGTTGATGGTCCGGCCGTCCGCGGCATCATCGCTGTTGCCGCTCGCGGGCGCGTTGCTCGCCGAGCCGGACGACGGCGTAAGGTACCGGGCGGCCCACCTGCTGGCCGTGCTCGGTTCGCGTGCGGCTCCGTACGCCGACGAGTTGGCCGCCCTCATCGACGACCCGGGCGAGGCCAAGTTTCTTGAGGGCACCATCGGCGACCACGCCCGCTGGGCGCTGACCCGCATCGGCGACGAGCGCGCCCTGCCGGGGCTGGTCGAGCGACTGTACGCGCCGTACCGGGGCCAGTACTCCCGCGGGTACGTCTCGGGCGACCCACACCTGCCAGCGGTCGAGGACGTCCTGACCCCGCTACGGGCGCACGCGGAGGACCTGCTGCCCGCGGTGCGGAAGCTGCTCCGGGATGACGACGTGGGCGGCTCGCTGACTTGCTGCTTCTTGGAAGTCCTCAAAGCGTGGGGGCCGGCCGCGGCGCCCGCGCTGCCGGAAGTGGTGGCCCTGCTGGACGACACCCGGTACTCGTTGCACGCAGTCGATGCGCTGGTGGCGATGGGGCCAGCTGCAAAGTCAGCCGAGCCCGCCGTGCGCCGCTGCACAGTCCTCGACTCCCCCGGCAACCATCACAAGGCGGCGTGGGCAGCCTGGCGCCTGGGCGCCGACCGCGACGCGGCGCTGCAGCTCATCGGCGAGGCGGTGCTGACTGAGGAGGGGCCGCTTTACGGCCCGGTCGGCCTCCTCGGCGATTT
Source organism: Streptomyces sp. NBC_01267 (assembly GCF_036241575.1). NCBI lineage: Bacteria > Bacillati > Actinomycetota > Actinomycetes > Kitasatosporales > Streptomycetaceae > Streptomyces > Streptomyces sp. NBC_01267. Next base: position 150,133 of record NZ_CP108455.1, read on the forward strand.
CGGACCGGCGGCCGCGCGCTACGCCGACCGGGTGCGGCGTGTCATGGAGCACGGTGACAGTTGGCTGCGGCTGCGCGCGGCGGTCGCGCTGTGGTCGATCACTGGCGATCCGGAGCCGAGTGGATCCGTCCTGGAGGAGTATCTCCTTCCCGTCGCCGATGGCGGCGACGCCTACGGCTTCTTCCTCGACGCGCTGCGCGCCCTCGCCAGGATCGGCACGGTCTCTCCGGCGGCACGCGCAACCTTGCGTACGGTGCGGGGATCCGACCAGCGGCTGTCGACGTACCGGGACTACCGGGCCTTCATTCAGCACGAGGAGATCCGGTCCGCGATCGACGACGTCCTCGCCCTGCCGTGACGATCAACCAGTGGCCGGTGCCGACAGCAGGAGGACGTTACCAAGCCGAACGCTGAGCTAGGCGCCCAGTTCGTGGAACCCCAGAGCTGCAGCGACAGGGCCGTGATGGATAGGGCCGTGCTCTCCACTGCGGAAGCAACCCGGCATCGAGGGCATGGGCCACTGCTGCGGACGCCACGGCCCTGGGCCCACTGCACACGCCGAGCAGCCCTGCCCGTGACAACAAGCGTGCCTGTGTGACAACTATCTTGCTTCGGCTCAAGATCTGGTTTAGAAGCCATCTCAATTGGCTCGGTACTCTGTTGACCATGGTGGGGATTGTTGAACGGCTGGTGCCGGAAGAGTTGTGGGAGCTGTTTCAGCGGGTGGTGCCAGAGGCGCCGTCGCGGCCTCAGGGTGGCGGTCGGCGCCGTCACAGTGACCGCGAGGTGCTGGCCGCGATCGTGTTCGTGGCGACGTCGGGATGCACGTGGCAGCAGGTGCCCTCGGCAGCGTTCGGTCCGTCGGGGGCTACGGCTCACCGCCGGTTCACCGAGTGGACGAGAGCCCGGGTGTGGGCCAAGCTGCACCGCCTGGTCCTCGATGAACTGGGCTCCCGCGGTGACCTGGACTGGTCCCGGTGTGCGATTGACTCAGTGAATATGCGGGCTCTGAAAAGGGGGATCTGACAGGTCCGGATCCTGTCGACCGGGGTAAGTACGGGTCGAAGATCCACCTGATCACAGAGCGGACCGGTCTGCCCTTGTCCGTCGGGATTTCCGGTGCCACCGTCCACGACAGCCAGGCGCTGATCCCACTCGTGAAGGGCATACCGCCGATCCGGTCCCGCCGCGGCCCTCGCCGGCGCAGGCCCGCCAAGCTCCACGCCGACAAGGGCTACGACTATCGCCACCTGCGGCGATGGTTACGTGAGCGCGGCATCCAACAACGCATCGCACGCAAAGGGATCGAGTCTACGCAGCGACTTGGCCGCCACCGCTGGACTGTCGAACGCACCATGTCCTGGCTCGCCAGTCCTGGCTCGCCGGCTGCCGCCGACTCCACCGACGCTACGAACGCAAAGCCGACCACTTCCTCGCCTTCACCAGTATCGCCTGCACCCTCATCTGCTACCGCAGACTCACCAATTGAGATGACTTCTTAGATCAAGACCCCCGTGTCAACAACGCTCGTGATCAATACATCTAGCTTGACTCTGTCGGGGATCTTGGAGCTGTCGAGGTCAGGTGCGCAGGGTTCGCCAGGATTTCGGTCGGGGTAGCTCGCGCTGGTCGAGGTAGTTCTGGAAGGCAGTCGGTCGGCGGGGTGCAGGTGCTTCCTCAGCCGGTGGCAATCTGCTGAGGCGCTCGATGTTGACGGCGATGGCCGTCAGGACGTGTTGGATGGGGGCTTTTCCCTGTCCGCGGTAGCGGCAGCGTCGCATGCCGTGTCCGTGGGCGAACTCGTTGACCGTGCCCTCCACACCGGAGCGGACCGCATAGCGCGTCTTCCACTCGGGCGTCTGTTGCTCGGTACGGACGCGGAGTTGCAGGTCTCGGAGTTCTCGTGGGGGAAATCCCACGGTGCGGGCACTGTCGGCGCTGATGGTGCACTGGAAGCGGGCCGGGCAGGGCTGGCACTGGCTCTTGGTGAACCTGGCAACGATCAGCGGGGCCGCGGTGGGTGAGGAGGTCGGGTAGGGGCCGTGCCAGCCCTGGCTGACCTGGCCCTGAGGGCAGGTGACCTGCTCGCGGTCGTAATCGATGTGGAAGTCGTCCCGGGCGAAGCCCTCGCCTCGGCGGTGCTGGCGGGTGGGGTTGCCTGGCCGTGGTCCGGTGACGGTGACCTTGTGTTCTCGGGCGGCTTGTTCCAGGTGGGGCAGGGAGGTGTAGCCGCTGTCGACGAGATGCTCGGCGGGCTGCAGGCCGCGACGGGCCAGGCGTGTGTGGATGCCGGGCAGGACCTTGCTGTCGTGGGTGGTGGCTGCGGTGGTGGCCACGTCCGTGATCACGTTGGGGCTGTCGGGAGCACAGGTCTCGGTCAGGTGAGCGGAGAACCCCTTCCAGCTGATGATGTGTCCATGGCGCGCGTAGCGGGCCGAGGTGTCGTAGGGAGAGACGACCGCCCGGGACGAGGGCGGCAGCCCGGCCCGCCTTCCGGCTCGGCGGTGTGCCAGCGCAGGTGTCCTGCGGCGTCATGGTGGTAGTTCTGCACGATGATCTGGCGCAGGGCCTGGACGCGAGGGCCGGACGCGCGGCCTGCTCCGTGCTGGTAGAGGTGTTCCAGGAGCCGGACGGCGTCGTTTCCGGTGGCAAGGATCCTGGTCTTGGGCTTGGTGGGGTTCTTGCCCAGGCGGACTGGCCGCCCGTAGCGGCGTCCCCAGTCCTCGTCGACCAGCTCGTCCAGCAGGTGAGGGGCTGTGTCGGCAACTTCTTCCAGTGCGGCGCGGACCGCCTCGGTGATCAGCTCCAGGCGGGTCAGGTCGCGTACCGCGGCCAGGACGTGGGTGGAGTCGGTTCGCTGCGTGGTGCGCTCGCGCACCAGTCCGGCCGCCTTGAGGCGGGCCAGCGCGAGGTCGAGGAGTCTGTCAGCACGGTCATCTTCGGCGAGACGGTCGCGGAAATCGGCCAGCACACTGTGGTGGAAGCCGGGGTCGTCCAGCTCCGTGGCCATCGTGTACTTGAAGTCGATGCGGCAGCGGACCGCCTCGGCGGCCTGCCGGTCCGACAGGCCGAGCAGGAACTGCAGCACACAGACGGTGGCCAGTTGAGCAGGCGAGAGTCCCGGACGTCCGTCACGTGGGTACCAGTCGGCGAAGTCCTCGTCGCACCACAGCCCGTCCAGCCGATCGCGCACCCATATCGCCGTCGTACCACCCGGGTTGCTCGCCCGCGCGATCCGCGCGGTCAGAGACGGTACGTGCTCACCGGAACGCGGGCGCAGGGACAACGGGCACCTCGACAGCTGCATCGGTCATCGGAACCACCCGAGCATGCCTGCTGATCATGCTGGCCCACTGGGAAACTCCAAGATCCCCGACAGAGTCAAGCTAGAGCGCGTATCTCCCGTTGGCTGGCAGCTTCCCCCGCGCGCCGTATCTGATTCCTGGTCCCTTCAGTCCCTCCTGGCCTCCCTTCGCACCCTCCAACACATCGAAATCAGACGTTACATACCGATTTCTTCAGGGTCTGGAACACCACCATCGCGGCGTGGAACCTCCCGCGAGCGCGCCGGGCGCGGCTCATGGGGTCTTCGGTTCTACACGGGGTGCAATCTCTGCCAGCCATCTCGACAGGGGCCGAGGGACGGAACGCGGGCATCAGCCCCTCCCTTCAGTCCCTCGGCGTATCTGCAGGTCAGAGCAGGACGACTAGCTCGGAAGGGACTGAAGGGACTCAAATCTCTCATTATGAGCCAGTCTCCATAAGCCAGTAGGACGAGTAGGACAGGGTTCACGTGCCTGCGTACACCCGCACACGTAGTGGCGTTATAACTCAGGATTTGAGTCCCTTCAGTCCCTGAAGCAGGCCCCACATGTCCTCTGACCTTGCGTTTTACGCAGGGACTGAAGAGGAGGGACTGAAAGCGATCCGGTCCCTGTGCCCGGGCAACAGACAGCCCCCAGTGGGCCAAGCTCCTGGAACAGTCGACTGGATCAAGCTGATTCAGTCGTGCCCGTTGACCTGTCTCTCCAGAGCGGGGAGAAGTGACTCTTGCCTTGCTCGCAGGGCTTCCGATGCGACTGTCAGCGAGAACCCTCTCGGGATGGCTCAGGCAAGGGCAGTCGCCGCTCAGGGCAGTCATTTCCAACCGAGTTACACAGCAGAGCCCAGCGGTAGCCACGAAAAGTAGTGCATAGATGCATCACCTGTCCTGCCCGGAAAGCGAGCTGACTGCCGGTCCGGAACTCACCTTCTTGGGGACCTGACGCAGGGTATGCATCGCGGTCGGTGCCGCGTCTTCGGGTCTGATGCACGATCGGGTGACATCTGAACTGGCTTGCCCTGTAGGGCAGGTGGGAAGGATGTCGCTGTGCCCAAGCCTTATCCGGAAGAGTTCCGCGAGGATGTCGTGCGGGTCGCGAGGAACCGCGCCCCGGGTGTGACGGTCGAGCAGGTGGCCGCCGACTTCGGCGTTCACGCGATGACGCTGTGGAAGTGGATGCGCCGGGCGGACGGCGACGCCGGGACGAAGCCCGGTACGACCGGCCAGGAGAGCACGGAACTGCGCGAAGCACGTCGGCGGATCAAGCTGCTGGAGCAGGAGAACGAGGTCCTGCGCCGGGCTGCGGCCTACCTGTCGCAGGCGTATTTGCCGGGAAAAGGATCTACCCGCTCGTAAGGGAGCTGGCCGTGGACGGGGTTCCCGTCACGGTCGCGTGCCGGGTCCTGAAGCTCGCCAGACAGCCCTACTATCGCTGGCTCGACAAGCCGGTGACCGACGCTGCGGTCGAGGAGGCGTATCGCTCAAACGCGTTGTTCGACGCCCACCGCGAGGACCCGGAGTTCGGTTACCGCTTCCTGGCTGACGAAGCACGAGTCACGGGAGCCGGCATGGCGGACCGGACCGCGTGGCGGATCTGCCGGGACAACCGCTGGTGGAGCGTGTTCGGCAAAAAACGCGGCAGGGTCAAGAAGTCCGGTCCGCCGGTGCACGACGACCTCGTCCGCCGCGACTTCACCGCGGATGGCCCGAACAGGCTCTGGCTCACCGACATCACCGAACATCCCACAGCGGAAGGGAAGCTGTATCTCTGCGCGATCAAGGACGTCTTCAGCAAGAGGATCGTGGGCTACTCGATCGACGAGCGGATGAAGTCCCGCCTGGCCGTCGCCGCCCTGGACAACGCTGTTGCCCGGCGTGACAGCGTCGCCGGGTGCGTCCTGCACAGCGATCGCGGGTCGCAGTTCCGGTCCCGGAAATTCGTCCGCGCACTCGGCCACCACCAGATCGTCGGCTCGATAGGACGGGTCGGCGCGGCGGGCGACAACGCAGCCATGGAGTCCTTCTTCAGCCTGCTGCAGAAGAACGTCCTCGACCGCCGCACGTGGGCCACCCGCCAGGAACTGCGGATCGCCATCGTGACCTGGATCGAGAAGACCTACCACCGGCGCCGTCGACAAGCCGCACTCGGCCGACTGACCCCTGTCGAATTCGAAACCGTCATGACCACACCGGCCCTCCAGGCCGCGTGACTGAACTTGTCACCCAACCCTGCATCAGACCCTTCCCAGATGGCCAGGCTTTGGTTGAGAGGGCGCCAGCAGGGCAGTCGAAGCGCAGGAGTTGCCGCCGGACAGGCAGGCAGAAAGTCCCCACCCAGCCCCCCGGGGCTTTTCGCACGACGATGTCGAGGCGACGTTCTTTCTCCCCGACCTGGACAAGGAGATCTACGTGGAGCCGGTACCAGCCGGTGACCTCGTTCCACGCGACAAGCCGCCGCCACCACGTCATGCCCGAACCGAAGCCCAGCTCCTGCGGCAGTATTCCCACGGGTCACTTGAGGGTGGGAGCAGGCGCTATTCCAGCCCGGCCGCGTGATCCGGTACGTACGTCTGCAGGTCCCGGGGCGGCCGCTGATAGCCGGTGGCCGGCGGCCGGGGAGGCAGCGTGAGGGCCGCCGGGGTGACGTTGTAATAGGGCATGGTGGACAGCAGATGGGCGATCATGTTCAGCCGGGCCCGGCGTTTGTCATCGCTTTCCACGACGTACCACGGTGACTCCGAGATGTCCGTGTGCACGAACATCTCGTCCTTGGCGCGTGAGTAGTCCTCCCACCGGGTCAGCGACTCGAGGTCGATGGGGGAGAGCTTCCAGCGGCGGGTCGGGTCCTTGAGCCGGCGCCGGAAACGCCGCTCCTGCTCCTCGTCGCTCACCGAGAACCAGTATTTGCGCAGCAGGATCCCGTCCTCCACCAGCATCCGCTCGAAAGCCGGGCACTGCCGTAGAAACAGTTGGTACTCGGAGGGGGTGCAGAAGCCCATGACCCTTTCGACGCCGGCCCGGTTGTACCAGCTGCGGTCGAACAGGACCATCTCGCCGGCCGCGGGCAGGTGCTCCATGTAGCGCTGGAAGTACCACTGAGTCCGCTCACGCTCGGTGGGCCGGGGAAGTGCCACGATCCGGGCCGCCCGGGGATTCAGATACCGGGTGACACGTTTGATCGCGCTTCCCTTGCCGGCCGCGTCGCGCCCCTCGAAGACCACCACGAGCCGGGCGCCCTCGGCACGCACCCACTCCTGTAGCTGTACCAGCTCAGTCTGAAGCCGGTGCAGCTCCCGCTCGTATACGGGTCGCGGCAAACGTGCACGCTTCCCGTTGCCCGGTGACTCCGCCATGGGACGACCCTACGAAGGATTGCCGTCCCTGGCTCAGGCAGGAGGGCCGAACGGGGTCCGTGAAGCTCGCCTTCAGACACAGGTCTCCCAGTTACGAGAGACCCCGCCCGTCAACAAGGCTCGTCCGTTCTGTACGTGTGTGCGGTGTATCCCTTGGCAGAGCGGGAACGACGGACGCGTTTCACTGAACCCACGCTCGGACAGCGAAGCCGAGCACGGCGTGGCTGACGCGTTTTCACCCGCCCGGTGAAGAGGTCCCGACACCACCGGCCCCCGTTTGCCCCCGGCCGGCAGCCACCGCACAGTTGAGTCATGACGTTCGCCGCCTCCGCCGCGGAGGTACAGAGTGGCTGGACCGTCGAGACACCGGGGCCGATCAGCGGTGGTCCTCTGATCCGCAGCCGAAAGCCAACACCCGTCCCGGGCCCAGGTGATCTGCTGCTGCGGGTGGAGGCCTGCGGTGTCTGCCGAACGGACCTTCATCTGGCTGAGGGGGACCTCCTGCCGCGCCGGCCATCGACCGTGCCCGGCCATGAAATCGTTGGCCGGGTGGTCGCCGTGGGCGAAGCAGTGACCTCGTTCCGTACCGGTGACCGAGCGGGCGGGGCGTGGCTTCGTGGCACCTGCCAGAGGTGCCGCTACTGCCGGTCCGGCAGGGAGAACCTGTGTCCCGGGTCCACCTACACCGGGTGGGACGCGGACGGTGGCTTTGCCGAACTGGCCTTGGTGCCAGCAGCCTTCGCGTACTCCCTCCCGGAAGCTCCGGATGCCACTGCGCTGGCACCGCTCCTGTGCGCCGGGATCATCGGCTATCGTGCGCTTCGTCGCAGCGCACTGCCCCAAGGCGGGCGGTTGGGTATCTACGGCTTCGGGGCATCGGCCCATCTGGCGGCCCAGGTGGCCATGGCCGAGGGGGCCACCGTCCATGTGCTGACGCGGTCGGCGCAGGCACGCACGCTTGCGCTGGAACTCGGTGCAGCTTCCGCGGGCGAGGCGTACGACCTCCCTCCCGAGCCCCTGGACTCAGCGATCCTGTTCGCCCCCGTGGGCGACCTGGTGCCGGTGGCGCTGGAGGCGCTGGACCGCTCCGGCACGCTTGCGATCGCCGGGATCCACCTCACCGACGTTCCGGTACTCAACTACCAGCGCCACCTCTTTCAGGAGCGGAATCTGTGCAGCGTCACGTCCAACACCCGGCAGGACGGCCGTGACTTCCTGGCCCTGGCCGAACGCATCGGTATCCAGGTCACCGTGAGCCCCTACCCGCTGAGCCAGGCAGATCTGGCGCTCGCCGACCTGGCGGCCGACCGTGTCCACGGTGCCGCCGTGCTCGTTCCCGACTGAGCCGGCTTCCGGGCAGATCGGGCCATCAGGCGCTGCCCGGTGGGTGGTGAACCGGTGGCCCCCCGGTCTCACCCGCGGGTGGCATCACCGGCGAGGACGGTTCGACGTCGCCTGCGATTTTCACCGAGCCCCACTCAGGCCCCTTGGCTTTGTGGGCAACATGGACGTCCGTACGACGGCGCCCACAAGCGATCACGTCTTCGACCGGAACGATTGTGACGGTGCAGCCGGCGCGATGGAGCCAGCGCGATGGAGCACCCGATGACCGACGTTTTTCAGTTGTCCGGCCGTCCCCGCATGCCGGGAGTGTCCACCGATCACCAACAATCCTGCCTCCCGACTGGCCTCCGCGAGGACATCGCCGGCCGGCCCCTCCACCCCATAGCTACGGACGGGGACGCCTTCGTGACGCTCGGCGGCCCCGGCGACCGTCCCGTCAAGCCACTGCTGAGCCTGACGACGATGGGCGTCGCGCGCCTCGTCGTACTGCCCGGTGTGGGCCGTGGCGCTCTCGGTACGCGGGCAAATCCACGCATGCACCACCGCCACACCCCTGTCACGCCGGCGTGCCTCGCCGAAGGCGTAGTCCAGAACCTCGAGGAATGCGGTGCTGCGCCCCAACCCGACCACGACCCCACCCTGTTCGTCCCGCCGATGCCGTCGGACCACCCTGACGGCCCGTCGTAGGGATGCCGGGGGCAGGGAAGACCACGAGGGCTCGCCAGCTGGCCAAGGAGCACAACGCGCTTCGGCTGACGCCTGATGAGTGGATGATTCCGTTGCCCGTCGCCAGGCGCTCACTCCGGATCAGACCTTCCCGATGAACGAGGCGGACCTCTTGAACTGGAGGATGCTGTTCGAGGAGCCGGTTGCCGCAGAAGAACTCGATGGGGATGAGATTGGCCCCCGCCTCCTGATTGGCCAAGTGGGCCCGAGTGGGCCGCCGATCGGTGGCCATCTTTCACTGCCCGCTCCTGAGGCAGGAATTCGTGGGAAAGTGGGTTCCTGGACGGGACTCTGGGCCGGTCCGGGTGAAGTTGCCGACCGTGAACTTGAGAACGATCAGTCCCGGTTGGCCTCGCGGGAGGCGGGCTGTCCGCTCCTTCGGGAGGACCGCCGGGTGATGCGCCTGGTCATCAGCGTGATCGCGGCCCAGGTGATCAACGATTCCGAGTGCTGGATGAGCCGTTCGTAGTCGCGGGTATGACGGCGGGCATGCATGATCCACGCCAGCGACCTCTGGACGACCCACCGACAAGGCAGGATGACGAACCCGACGGCGTCCTTCGGCCGACTGATGGTCTTGAGCGTCAGGTTCAGATGTTTCTTCGCACAAGTCACCAGCTGTCCGGCGTAACCGGAATCGGCCCAGACGATCGTGATCTCGGGGTACATCAGCCGCAGCCGGAACAGCACTTCCTTGGCCGCTTCGCGATCGGTCATGCCGACCGGGGTGACCATGACGAACAGCGGCAGGCCCTTTGCAGCCGGTGTCGACGACGTAGCGGATCGCGTCGACGATCTCGCGGCGAGAGTGCTTCTCAGGGCGTCCCCCTTTGGGGGGACTCGCAGGCCGGCGGCGGGAGAAGGGGTTCGATGAGGGCCCATTCGTCGGGGAAGGTGTCGGAGGGGTAGCAGCGGCTCCGGGACAACTCGAACCTCCCTTCCAGAGACGGGAGTTGGGGAACGGCCGCGCCGTCTCCCAACCCCGGTCAGGTGTCGATGAAGTCGGAGATGATGTCGAGCGTGGACTCGACCGAGCTGAGCTGGGTGTTCAGGTGCTTGATCCACCGTCCCTTCGGCTGGAGAACGGCGTGCGGGCCGACGACGGCGGTGATGAACCGGCGGATCTCCGTCAGCTCCTCCCTCACGAACCCGAGTTCGTATGCCTGGAGCTCGGCGGTGTCGGTGCAGAACCGGTAGCCGTCCTTCTTCGTCCAGATCAGGGGCGGCCAGCCCCGTTCGGAGATGATGTCGCGCAGGCAGGCCAGGCCCGCGCGGGTCTGGCTGGGTGTCAGTGCGGGCTGAGCGGGGTCACGGGGCGTTCCAGAGATCCCTCAGCTCCGCCCAGGTGGGCGGGCCGACCGATTGGATGCCGGTGTTCGCGGGGTTGCGAAGACCGCTCAGGACGAGGTCCAGGTAGCGCAGGTGCAGTTCGACCGCGCGCTCGGTGGTCGTGGGCAGGCGGGCGTTGAGGTGAGCGAGCAGCAGCAGGAGGTCTGCCGAGCTGAAGTCCGGGCGTAGTGCGCCGGACCGGTGGGCGGCGTCGACCAGGACGTCGAGTGCTGCCCGGAGGCAGTCGTCCGCGGCGTCCACTTCGTCGGTGGCTGGCAGGCGGCCCCCTATGAGAGGGAGGAGGGAGCCGGTGCCGGTGGTGGACAGCGTTGCTCGCAGGAAGGCGACGAGTGCGGCCCAGGGGTCGGGGTGGTCGGCCATGGCGGTGCCGGCCAGGGATGCCAGGTCGTTCATGCCCTCCACACGCAGCGCCTGGGCCAAGTCCTCTTTGGCGGGGTAGCGCCGGTAGAGACTGCCCATGCCTACGCCGGCACGGCGGGCGACCTCCGAGACGGGGGCGTCCCAGCCGTGTTCGGCGAAGACTTCACGTGCCGCACGCAGGATCCGCTCGTCGTTGCGGTCGGCTTCCTTCTGGCGTCCGCGGGGCGGTTCGGTGCGGTCGGCGCGCATGCTCGTGCTCCTTCGGTGCGGCAGTCAACGCGGGTGCTGCCACGTGGGCGGGCTGACTGGGTCAGTGTGGGTTGCTGAGGACGGAAACCGGTGCTGCCAGTGCTGCCACGGTGGGCTCGGGTGTGGGCTCCTCGTGGTGCGGGCGGATGCGCAGGGCCCCGACGAGCAGGATACCGAGGGCGCCGAGCGCGGCGGCGACCCAGAAACCCACCGTGAAGGCCTTCTCGGCGGGCACGGGCGTGCCGTCCACGGTGAAGGTCTGCAGGAAGCCGACGGAGAGCTGGCTGCCCACGGCGCTGCCGACCGTCCGGATGACGGTGTTCAGCCCGTTGCCTGCGGCGATCTCGCGGCGCGGCACGAGGGCCGCGACCAGGTCGGCGAGCGCTGCGTACCCGTAGCCCGCACCGAGGCCGATCAGGCAGAACCACAGCGCGAGCTGCGTCGGGGAGCCGTGGAAGAACGCGGTGAGCACGGCTCCCGACGTCATCAGCGTCATGCATGCGGCCAGGGGTGCCCGGGCTCCGAGCCGCCCACGCAGCCAGTGCGCGGTCCGCCCGGCCAGGACGACGCAGACCGAACTCGGCAGCACCAGCAGTGCGGCCTGGACGATGGTCAGGCCGCCTCCGTAGGAGGCCGCCGGGCGGAGCGCAGGCGGCAGGCCGTTGGGCAGCTGCAGCAGTTGCGGGACCAGGACGTAGAAGAAGAACGGCACGACACCGATCAGCAGCGCCGCGAGGTTGGTGACGAGCATCGGCAGATGGGTGATGTGCCGGAGGTCGAGGATCGGGTCGGACCGGCGGGCCGACACCACGCCGAGTACGGCGAAGAGCGCCACGGCGGCCGCGAAGAGCGACAGCACTCCGGCGGAGAGCCAGCCCCACTTCGTGCCTTCGGTGATCGCCAGGAGCAGGGCGACGAGCCCGCCGGCCAGGAGAACGGCCCCGGGCACGTCGACGCGCTTGCTGTGGCGTTCGGGGCTTTCCGGCACCCAGGCGATGACCATGAGGGTCGCCAGCGCGATGAACACCGCTTCGACGCCGAACATCCAGCGCCACGAGGTGTGCTGGATGATCAGGGCGCCCAGGACCAGCCCGATACCCGCGCCGCCGCCGAGCATGGCGGCGGTGGTGCCGAAACTGGAGGCGATCCGTTCCCGGGGCATCGCTTCGCGGACGATGGCGAGGGCCAGTGGGAGCGAGGCCATGGAGGCGCCTTGCACCGCGCGCATCGCGATGAGGAAGCCGATGTTCGGGGCGGCGGTGCCCCCGAGGGTGCTCGCGAGGAATATGAGCAGGACGATCACGAGGAGTCGTCGGTGGCCGTACTTGTCGCCGAGCAGGCTCAGTACGGGGGTGAGGACGGCCCCGCCGAGCAGGAATGCGGTGATCAGCCATCCGGCCGTGGCGGTGTCGGTGTGCAGGCGTTGCGCGAGCACGGACATCGCGGGAATGACCAGGGTCTGCATTAGCGAGAAGCAGCCCACCGCGGCAAGCAGTGCCGCCAGCACCAAGTTCGGTCGCGATGCCATCGCGCCACGGTGCTGGGTTCTGTTGTCGTCCACTGACGACTCCTTCTGAGGTTGAGGGCGGCGGCAGCACGCCGCGTGGGAGCGGGGGCGGTACGCCCGGCATAGGTCCGGCCGCCGTCCCGGGCGCCGATGTGATGGCGGCTGGGCAGGAGACGCGGAGGCGTCACGACCGCGCGTGAACCGCGTGCGCCGTACTCGCACGCCGCGAGTGTCATGCCGCCCGGCCGGTGAATGTAAATCTATCGGAGCGGAGCGCTCCGTTCAAATTTGCCCGGTCAGCCGGGCGCCGAGGAGATCGTCGACGCGTACGCGAAAAACTCGGCGTACAGCGATGTCCGCCGGTTCGCCCGTCTGCCCGACCGCAAGCGGGAGATGCGCGCGGCCTACGAGCAATCGGCCGAAGCAGGACTGGGACGGCCTGTCGGCTGGGCATGGGCGCAGGGCGCGGCCGCTCTGCAGGATCTAGACCATGAGCGGGACGGCGAGCCGGGCTGGGTGTTGTGTCTGGTGGCCGGATATCCTCCGGTCGCCGTCGCCGCGCCCGTCTGGCAGGCGATCGCCGAAGCCGGCCGGCATGCACCGGGCCAGGGTCCACTCGCGGCCATCGGCTTTCCCTGCCCGCCCGAGGGCATGGACACGCCGTGGGTGATCGCGGCCGACTCACGGAGTGTGGACCTCGACGGCGGATCGTGGGGCGCGGGCCGCCTGACGTGTTCGGAGCGCGGCGTGTGGCGGTGGCAGCCGCTCCCCCGCTTCAGCCTCAACCAGGGCCGGTCGGCCGAGAACTGGACTGCCGGGCAAACGCCGACGCTGCGCCTGCGCGCCGTGGTGAACCTGCCCTGGGCCAAGGCTGGCCGGCTGGAGATCAGCAAACCCCGGCGCGCTCTGCTCGAGCAGCAGCTTCCGCACAGCCCGGTGGCCGGGGCGGTGACGATGCCGTCCAAGCGCCGGGGCTCCAATCTGCCCGCCACTCGCTGGGAACGGGGGCCCTTCGGTAACTCGGCCCGCTGCGTCGGCTACTCGTGCACGATCGCCGGACCGGACGGCGGCCCGGCCCTGAAGACGTCCGTCATGCTCGCCCTGCCCACCACGATGGAGTCCACCGGGGTCGCCTGCGCGGACGTTCTGATCGAGAACCCGCAGGCGTGGGCGGCAGCCGTTGGCCCCGGCCGGGACACGCGGCTGGGCTTCGAAGAGGTCCAGGCCGTGCTGCTGAACACGTGGGAGACGGCTACCGAGCTGCTGCCCGACATTGTCGGTGACCCAGCCGGGCTGTCGTTTGCCGCCCCGCCCACCACCGAACTGCGGATCACGTGCGAACAGCCCGCCGACAACGGCGTCCTGCCGACCCTGGACTCGCTCGTCGACCTGGCGTCGCTCGGCACGAGCGACGGTGGCACCCTGTCGCGGATGGCTGTCACCATCACGGCCGCGCCGACCATGGGCCGGGGGCGGAGCGCCAGAGCCTGCTGCGGGAGGCGCTGATGCACATGGCCCGCGAGTTCGGGTACGTCGACGCGGAGGTGGACCTGCTGTAGGTGGGATACCGCGCCCCTGGGAGAAGGCGGCCAGGTCCGCTGGATGCGCGGGTCGAGTGGCCCCGTAGCCGCGCAGCGCGGGACTTGCGCCGACCCCAGGTCACCCGGTGGCGTCCCAGGCCTGTTCTTCGTCGGCAACAGCGAGCCGATCGTGTTCCGATCGGGCGGCTTCCAGCAGGCGCCGCCAGGACGTGACCAGAGGGCGACGTCGCAGCAGAGCCCGCCGTTCGCGCTCACTTCGCCCCAGATTCCGTGCTCGATGCGGTTATCGCGAGCGTAGGCGCGGCATTCGGTGCGCACCGGGCAGCCGGTGCAGAGTGCCTTGGCTCTGCGTCCGGCCCGTGGACCCCGGAGCCACCGCATAGACCCGTCCCGACGGTGAACTGCCCGCGACTGTGGCGGGCTACAGCTCGGAACGCGGGCCCGTGACCATGTCTGGTCCGTCCGGATGATCAGGGGCCGCAACTCCGGTGTTCGAACGGTCCCCCGGGCCGAGTCGGTCCGGGTAGCCCGCCGGTCAGGTCACTCCCACTCCACCCTGACCTCCGAGACCTCCATCAGGCCGTCGAGTTCGACCCGGCCGACGGTCTGGGCGGGGCTCACCGTGAGGCCGTCCCGGCGCACCAGATCGAGGAGGCGCTCGGCGAGCGGCAGCACCATGTGGCGGCCCCAGCAGCGCTCGTTGGCGTGGCCGAACGGCAGGTATCCGGGGTGGTCGTCCGGGTCCAGATCCGCCCACCGCTCGGGGAGGAAGGCATCGGGCTCCTCCCACAGGGCGGGGTCGCGGTGGCTGAGGAGGGGCAGCAGCAGGACGTCGTCCGCCGGGCCGATCCGGGGGTCCACCGCGGTGAATTCGGGCGAGGCCACCCGGAGGATGTTCCAGGAAGGCGGCAGCAGCCGGAGCGCCTCCGCGATGAGATGCCGGTTCGGGACGGCGTCGTCGAACGGTGCGCCCAGCCAGACCGCGTTGGTGACCAGCGCGGCCACCGTGAAGCAGATCGGCGCCGCCACCCGCCGGTAGAGGTACATGGCGTACCGGCGGTCCGGGTAGGCGGCGGCGTCGAGGACGAGAGTGGCCAGCTTCGAGAGGGGTTCCGTGTGGCTGGGGCGGCGCAGCAGGGCGGCGCCCGACGTGACGGCGGACCAGGTCAGTTTCGGGGTGAGTTCCAGCCGGCGGTCCACCAGGACCCGGAAGCGCCCGAGCTCCCGCCCGAAGACCAGGTCCCGGAGGTAGTCGTGCGGCACCTGCGGCCACAGGCCGGTCAGGTCGGCCGGCGTCTCCAGGGGGCGCTGGAGCGCCTGCCGCACATCTGCCGCCACCGCCTGCATGTAGGCGGACGCGTCGGCCCGCTCGACGTTCCGGCCGCGGACGGGTTTGAAGGTCGGCCGCTCCTCGGTGTTGGCGGGCCGGCTGCGGAGCAGGGCGTCCAGCAGGTCGGCGCCCGCGACGCCGATCGTGTCGGGTTCCAGCCGGAACAGATCCTGGCCGGTGTGGCGGCTGAGCAGCGCGTCGATCTTGGGTGCGAAGCGCACCTGCCGGCCGCGGTGGCTGACGATCGGTCGCTGGGACATCGGGAACCTCCGGGAGCGCGGGCCGGTGGCGGGCCATCGGGTCAGGCCCCCCACCGGCTTCCAGAACCTACGGGCGTGGGCCGGTCAGATCCAGCCGTACCAGGCGTACGCCTTGAGGCTCTTGTCGCTGCGCATCCGCTTCACGAGACGAACGAACTTCATCCGGACCTCCATGGCGGGGAAGGTTCTGTTCCCCAGTTGCAGGCCGCCGAACGGTCTTCGGCTGCGGCAGAAGTGAATGCCGAGGCTCCCACGGCGTCAAGTGACCTGCGTCACCGCAAAGAACAGCCACCCGATGTTTGGCAGTAGTTCAGAGTGTGCGGTGGCAATATGCCCGCGGCAAGGCGGTCGATTGATCCCGATGTAGTGGATGCACATCCCAAGTTCCGTATAGAACTGCAGTATTGGCGGTTGCGATGTAGCAGCGGAGATTTTACGGAACGGGGGCCCCTGGCGCCTGCGGACGCGACCCGACCTGCCGAGCACGCGGCCCGTCACGGGGTGTCGGTGGAGACGACATACACCCTTCTGGCATGCGACAGGGTCCGGTCCACCGTGATGTCCACGGTCGGCTGCGGCTGCTTCTGGGTGAAGGTGGTGGGACCTTGACCCAAGGCCGGGTGGTTAGCGTTTTCGCTGGTCACGCAAGTGGGGCTGGGGACCATGGTATTGCGGCGTAGAGGCCGGGGCCGAGCTTGCGGACGAGCCCACCGACGGCCCACCGATTCAGTTGTCCGTACATGGCTTCCAGGGTGATGTCGCCGAAGTGGGCGGCGATGTCGCGGGGTTGCCAGAGGCGCCTGCGGTCTTCCTGGAGGAGTGCCAGGATGCGGTGTCGGCGCCGCCCGGCGGGGTTGGCGTGCCGGTCGTCCCGGGATGCTGTGGGCAGCGCGGGTGACGGGTCCACGGGTTCGAGGACGGTGACGTCGAGGCGGGTGACGGTGCGGCTGGTGTCGGGCCGGCCGTCGGCGTGGCGCTCGCTGTAGCGGGACATCGGTGACTTGACCTTGCGGGTACTGACCCGCTGCCGGCGGGGCGGGAGCAGGCCGGTCAGGATCCGGCGGCCGATTGTCCCGAGAAGAGTCTCCCGATCGGTGTCCGCGCTGACGATGCCCGCGGCCTGCATCACCTGGTCGCGGGCGGTGTGGAGCGCGATGCTGAAACAGCAGCGGTGGCTTCGTTGATCTCCAAAGGTTCTGGCACAGATCTTGGGGAGATCTGCGACGCGTACGGCTACCACCCGTTCGAGGGCCATGCCCAGGGCCGGAGGTTCCGGGCGTTCCTGCACGGTCGGGCGTGGACGGCGCACGCCGAGGGGCCAAAGCGTTGTTCGACCACTCGGTGGGCTGGCTGCGCCGGCACCGGGTGCTGTTGCCGGGGGTGAGCGTGCTGGCCCGGCAGGTGTCCGAGGTCCGCGTCATCGCGGAGAAGCGGCTGCACACCACCGGCGCGAAGGCCGCCCGGCAGGCCGACCCCGCGCTGCCCGGTGATCTGGTCGCCACGCTGAAGACGCCGGAGGGCAAGCGGTACTCGGAGCTGGAGCGGATGCGCCAGCCGCCGACGCGGACCACTGGTACCGCGATGAAGGGCGCGTTGCAGCGAGTTGAGGACGTCGCCGCCTTCCAGCTGGGCCGCCTGGAGCTGGAGCTGATCGAGCAGAGCGGCTGCGATGTGGACGTGGCCGCGCTGTGGGCGGCACTGGAGGAGGTCGCGCCCCGTGCGGCGCTGTCCAGCTTTCGCGGCCAGCGTGGTGGTGAGCCTGGTCCCCGAGGACGACGGCACGGCCGAGAGTGCGCCGCGCGGGGCGCTGGCGTTGCGCTACAACACCGTCAAGCCGTTCCTGTCGCTGCTGGGCGAGTCGAGGGCGCTCGGGGCGGCGACCGGCGGGATGCGCGTCCTGACCGGGGTGAAGCGGCTCCCGGCGCTGTCGCGTCGGAAGGTGGGCGAGAAGCCTCTGCTGCCGCGGGAGGTCGACGACAAGCTGGTGCCGGGACACTGGCGCAAGGCGGTGTACGCGAACGCCGAGCTGCCGCAGGGAGCGGTCGACCGTGACGCGTATGTGGTGTGCGTGCTGGAGCAGCTGTTCCGCACGCTCCAGCGCCGTGACATCTTCGCTTCCCCCTCGCACCGCTGGTCCGACCCGCGCGCCCGCCTGCTGGACGGCAAGGACTGGGAGGCGGTGCGCGAGGACGTCCTGGCCGGGCTGAGCCTGGAGGAGGACACCGAGGAGCACCTGCGGGAGCTGACGGAGGTTCTGGACGCGAGGTGGAAGCAGATGGCCGAGCACCTGGAGGAGGCTGGCACGGACGCGAAGATCAGCATCGAGGTCCAGCCCAACGGGCGGGCGAAGCTGAACGTGGAGAAGCTCCATGCGCTCGGCGAGCCGAAGTCCCTGGCCTGGCTGCGCAGCCGGGTGGAAAAGATGCTTCCGAAGATCGACCTGCCGGACTTGCTGTTCGAGGTCCACGCCTGGACCGGGTTCCTGGACGCCTTCGTGCACCTGGGTAACGGCCGGACCCGTATGAAGGACCTGACCACCTCGCCCGCCTCGCGTCCATCAATCCTGACCGGGTCAAGATCCCCGACACCGGGGAAGGGCGTCGTCTGCGAGCCGCCCTCCGGCGCGTGCCCGCGGCTGCCAACAGGTGGCTCTGCGTCGTCTTCTGCTCCTCGATCGTGGCGTGGCCGGGGGCCAGGGCTGTACGTGAACGGGCCAGGAGCACCGTGCCAACGGCACCAGCAGCTGTCGTGACGCCGAGCACCACGGTGGCGGCTTCGTAGATCGCAGTCACGGGGAAGGTCCTCGGGGAATTGGAGCCGGGTCTCTGGACGTCGAGCGGGATGGCCAGGGCACCCCACGCGGGGATATCTGACGTCCGCAGACTCGACGGCTAGAGGTGGACGGAACGGGGGAAGCTCAGGTGCTCTTGCCAACCGGGCGGGATAGAGCTCATGTGGTGGTGGGGGCGTCAAACTGCCTTCAGATCCAACGGTTTGGAGCCTGATCACCAGCCTGCCCTGGCCGTCATCCGTCGGACCAGACGGCCGAAGGCTTCGGGGGTCATTCAGATGAGCCTTCGAACTCTCGACTCAGTCACCAGATGCGGGCATTTCCGGACGAGTCGAGTCGACACGGCATGTTCTCGCCCGGGAAATGACCCCCGATATGAGCCGCTGGGCAACGGGACGTCACCTTCGGACAAATGCCACGGCAGGAACGGGGTTGGCCAAGCCGCCGCACACCGCCCCATTTCTCTTTCAACCTCCCCGGGCTCTCGCCTCGATGCCGTTCCACACCGCAACGGGCCGAGTCGCCGCCCCAGTCTTCGCGATGAGAGCGAGCCCGTCGTGACTTCTCACTTGCCCCGGTGACGCCTGATCGCTGGATGGGACGAGCATCCCCTCGGTGTCGGCTGCCACCCCATCGGGGGGGCAGCGATCAACCAGGGCCACGCAGCAGGGTGGGCGCCCGTTGCTGACGACAACGCGGTCGATGCCCTCCTCAGCACCCACGCACAGGGGGCAACTGTCTACGACACCTCCGACGTCTACGGTCTCGGCCACTCTCTGAGACTGCTGGGCCGGATTCTTGCCCAAGTGTCGTAAGGAAGTTCGGATCACGTGCTCGATCGGGGCCTACAGAGGTACCGGCCCTCAACGCATACAGCCCTCTCAACCTGCACAGCCAGGCGGAGCAAAGCCTGGAGAACCTGGGCGTGGAGTACCTCGGCCTACTCACCTTGAACCACACCGACTTCGGACCGCACGACTGCTACCTGGAGGACGGGTGCCACGCCGACCCATCCTGTTCCGGCCCGCAGCGAGGGTCCGACACCAACCGCGCAAGAGCCTGATCGGGTGCCGCCCAACCCGCGTCCACTCGAACGTGTGAGTTCAAAAGCGTCCAGGCCCACAGGCACTGCCCTGTACATCATGACCGTATTCACGTTCGAAGAATTCGTCCGTCCGAGGCCGTGACGGCCCCGGACGGACGGCGTTTCTTAGAGCACCAGTACCCCTCGCGCGCCCAGATGGAGGATGAAATGAATCCTGTACTCGCCCCCGTGCATCAGCCTCTTGGATTCGAACAACGACAGCCTGCTGCGGACCATCTCTCTGTCGATACGCAGAGGGCCGACGCCGACGTCTGCCGCTCATCACAACCGGATACGGAGTGGGCAGCATGAGCGAGCCCACCGATGCAGCAGCCGACAACATCCCCAGTCCGCGCACCACCCCGGCCGCGGTACCACCGCCTGGACCGCAGCACGAACCTGACGGCTCATGCGCAGCCGAGGCAGTTGAGGAGGTCTCCCCCTCGGAGACGACTGGCCCCGAGCCCCAGATGCGGTTCGTCGACCTGACCGGCAGCCGAGAAGCGGCCGGCCGCTCCATCCGCATGCGCGACATGGCCCGGCGCCTGCCCCAGCTGGTCCGGCGGTCGCTGGCACTCGCCTGGCGGGTCGACCGGCGGGCCACCACCGGCCTGCTGCTGTGCCAGACGGTGGCCGGCATGATGCAAGCCCTGGGCCTGATTGCGATCAGCGGTACCCTCACCGCACTGCTGACCAGCGGAGATGTCTACCACCGGCTCCTTCAGGCATGGCCGTCCGTAGCCCTGTTGGCCACCGCTTCCGGAGTGCGGGCCCTGTTGGGGATTACCGTCAGTTGGCTCTCCTCCCGGCTGAGCCCTCTCATGTCGCGCGAGGCCGAGCAGATGCTGCTCACCGGCTGCGCCGAGGTGGAGCTCGCCGCCTATGACGACCCCGACTTCAACCGTGACCGGGAGGCCGCCGACCGCGGAGCGCAGGTCACCGGTGATTTGATCAACGAGGGCCAGGACCTGATCGCCTCGGCTGCCTCTTTCCTGGCCGGGGCCATCGTGCTCGCCGGTGTGAGCTGGGTGCTCCTTCCCCTCCTGGTCGCGGCCAGCCTGCCGCAGGCCCTTGCCCAGGTCAGCGCCGCCCGGGTCCGCTACCTGGCGAACCTGCGGAGCAACGGCGACAACCGCATTCTGTCGGTGCTGCGTTGGCACATCTTCACCCGCGAGGCAGCCGACCAGATCCGCGCCGGCACGATGGCCGGTTTCCTGTCCGGCCGGTACCGGCAGACGGTGACCCGGATCAACCGCGAGGACCGGACCGCGGCCGACAAGGGTGCCCGCATGTCGCTGGTCGGCGCGCTGTGCGGCGGCCTCGGATCGGGAGTGGTGTGGGCGGCGGTGGTGTGGCTGCTGGCCACCGGCCGCATCAGCGTCGGGCACGCCGGCACGGCCGTCTTCGCTCTGCAGACGGCGGGCCAATCGGTGCGCGGGCTGGTCGCCGTCGGGGCCCGTGCTGTGCGCACCGGCCTGTACATGGACGACTGGAGCAGGTTCCTCGACTTGGCCGGCGGATACACCATGCGCCGCGGCGAGCACCGGCCGACGCCACCCGATGAGATCGAGATCAAGTCGGTCTCGCACCGCTACGCAGGGAAGGACCAGGACGCGCTGTCCGACGTATCGCTCACTCTGCGCCGGGGCGAGGTCACCGCACTGGTCGGCTTCAACGGCTCAGGAAAGTCAACGCTGTCGAAGCTGGTCAGCGGCCTGTACTTGCCCACGGGCGGGCAGGTGTTGTGGGACGGCGTCCCCACCGACGATGCCGACCCGCAGTCGCTGTGGCAGCAGGTCGCCCTGGTACCGCAGGACTACGCGCACTGGCCGCTGACGGTGCGCGAGAACGTGACCCAGGGGCAGCCCACGGCCCGCGGTGACGCGGCGGTGCGTGAAGCGTGCGAGGCCGCCGACGCGGACGAGGTCGTCGACAAGCTCGGCGCCGGCCTGGACACCCTCCTGGCCCGCGAGTGGCTGAACGGGGAGGAGCTGAGCGGCGGCCAGTGGCAGCGCATCGCGCTCGCCAGGGCGTTCTTCCGCGAGGCAGGGCTCCTGGTCCTCGACGAGCCGACCGCGAACCTCGATCCCCGTGCCGAGTTCCGGATCTTCCAGCGGCTGCGGAACCTGGCCCAGGACCGGGTGGTGTTGCTGGTGACACACCGCATCACCAACGTGGCCGTCGCCGACCGGATCGTGGTCCTCGACGAGGGCCGAGTCGTGCAAGAGGGCACCTACAAGGACCTCGCCGGACAAGAGGGCGGCCTGTTCCAGCAGTTGCTGTCCTACCAAGTCACCTCGGAGCCGGACGGCGAAAGGCACGGGACCCGCGCATGAGGGACCCCGACATTACTTCACAAGCTTCGCCCGGGTCCGCTACCCCGGCTGCCCCGCACACCGTTGCCCCATCCACCAGTCCTTCCATGTTCCTCCGAGGTGTTGACGTGCCGATCGCTCGCCCCCGCGTCCGCGCGACCGTCGGCAGCTATCCGACTCGGCATCCGTATGAGCGAGAGTCTCTTGCCGGGCTGCTTGCCGCCCTGGACAGCCCTGACGATCCGTCCAACCGCACGACGCTTCCCGGCAGCTCGGAGGTGGGGCGATGAGCGCCCGGTCCGGCGACATGGTCGTGGCGGGAGTCTTGGAGCTGCACTACCGCATCATCCCGACCGACGTCTCCGAGGGGCCGTCAGGGACGGCCACCTGCAACTACGTGGCCCGGGATACCGACGGCCGGCGATGGTTCGTGAAGGCCTATCCGGTGAGCGCTGATCTGGGCGCCGAGCGGCGCTCCATCGAGCTGGCCGAGTTCGCCGCGCTCGGCAGCGCCCCGGTGCCGGTGATGCGCCGCACCCTCGACGGTGATCTCATCGCGACGGGCGGCGGGTTGTCAGTGTCCGTCGCCGCGTTCGTCGAGGGTGCCGAGACAGCGGAAGGCGGTCTGTCCGGCAAGCGGTGGGCCGCTGTCGGCGAGACCGTGGGCCGGCTGCACCGCACGCTCGCCCGCCACCCGGCCGGACCGCCGTGTCGCGTGCCCGTCCGGCAGGTCTGCGATGTAAAACGGGCCCGGCAGCGCCTTGAAAGACTGCTCGCCTGTTTCAGCAAGAGGCCGCCCACCTCGGAGTTTCCCACCTGGGCACGGGAGACCGCCGTCCGACGGAACGAGGCGCTGCCTGCCGTGGCCGCCATGCTCGAAGAGCTCCCGGCGTCCTTGACCGTGCAGACCGTCCACGGCGATCTGGCCTCGCCCAACCTGCTCCTGCGCGGACAGCAGGTAGCGGCATTGATCGACTTCCGGCCGCCCGGTCACCGGAGCCCCGCTTGGGAGCTCGGGCGGATCGTCCTCGACCCGCGCACCGTTCTGGCAGAGCCGCACTGGCCCACCGGCCTGGCCGAAGCGATCACCGCATACCGGGCAGCCAACCCAGCGTTGCCGGCCGAAGAACTCCTCGCCGTACCTCGGGTCGCCGCCGGATATCTGGCGTGTTCGGTGTATCCCCTGTCCGAGGCCGTCGATGACCCGGCCGCTGTCACCCCGGAGCTCGCGGCGTACGGCCGGAACCGGCATGCGGCCATGGTCGAGCTGCGCGAGCGCCTGACGGAAGCCGAGGAGGTGCTCCATGACCTCCTCCATTGACCCCTCGTCCTCTCTCGCCACCCGGCCCTCGCTGTGGCGACAGCGCAACTTTCGGCGCTACCTGACCGGGCAGGCAGCCAGCGTGACCGGCAGCTCGATCAGCACCATGGTGATCCCCGTGCTGGCGGTGCTCGAACTGGACGCGACCACCGCCGAGGTCGCCTGGCTGACGTTCCTGGGCCAACTGCCCCCCGCGCTGCTGGCCTTGCCCGCCGGGGCCCTCGCCGACCGCCATTCCAAGCGGAAGCAGATGATCACCGGTGATCTCATCAGCGCCGCCGCGCTGGCCAGCGTGCCGGTGGCGGCCGCGCTGAACCGGCTGTCCCTGGGTCAGCTGATGGTGGTCGCGGCCGTACAGGGCGCGGCGGGCGTACTGCACGACGCTGCCGCGATCAGTCTCCTGCCCAGCCTGGTCGACCGGTCCCTGATCAAGCGGAGCAACAGCCGCGTCGGCGGGCTCTTCGCCGTCGCCGCCACCGCGGGCAGCAACCTCGGCGCCGCCCTGACCGCGCTCCTCGGCCCGGCCTGGGCGCTTCTCGGGGACGTCCTCTCCTACCTCGTCAGCGCTTGGTGCACCGCCCGCATTCGGGCCCCCAAAAGCCCCCGGTCGGCAGCGGAAAGCCGCCGACTGCACACCGAGATCGGTGAGGGCCTGCGCTACGTGCACGGCGACCGCCGGCTGCGCACACTGACCCTCGTCAACGCCACGACGTCGGCCGCCCTGGCACTCCTCAACACCCTCTGGGCGCTCCACCTTTTCCGGTCCCTTGCGATGAGCGCGACCGCCTTCGGCGTGGTCCTGGGACTCGGAGCTCTGGGCGCGGCGGCCGGCGGACCCGGCCCCTGGCCCGGAGCCGTCATCGGCGGGCCCGCCGCCGGGCGCGCCCCTCTCGCCCCGTACCTACTTCCTGCCCACCAACATTCGAGGTGATCACGTGCCGCCCTCCCGCTCTCACATCCGCGCGACCGTCGAGGCCTATCTCAGCCGGCACGCCGAGGAACGGGGCGCTCTGGAAGGGCTGCTGGCTGTCCTCGACGGCACCGAGGAGCCGTCCAGCCGCGCCACGCTGCCCGGTCACGTCACCTGCAGCGCGGTGGTCATCGACCGCGACCGTCGGGTGCTCCACATCGGTCATCGGGTGACAGGGCTGCTCCTCGCTCCAGGCGGCCACGCTGAGGCGGGTGACCGTACGCTCCTGGCCGCGGCCGTGCGCGAGGTATGCGAAGAGGCCGGGCTGTGTCCCGGCGACCTGTGCCTGACTCCGCAGTTCCTCGACGAGCCGATCGACGTGGACGTCCATGACATCGACGCCGATGCGGCCAAAGGCGAGCCTGCTCACCAGCACTTCGACTTCCGTTTCGCGTTCTACCTCACCGCCGAGCAACCGCCCGCGGTCGCTCTCCAGGACGAGGAAGTCGCCGGGGCCCAGTGGCTTCCGTACACCGACGTGCGCTCCCCTACGCTGCGGGCCAAGCTCCTCGCTGCCGAGCCGCACGGCCTGGATGGGCGCCCGGAGCCCGTCAGCGCCAACGCCCTGATCCACGACGGAGCTGGCCGTTACCTCCTTCATCTACGAGATGACCGCGAAGGCATCTGGGAGCCGTGGGTCCTGGCCCTCGTGGGAGGCAAACGGTCGCGGGACGATGCCGGCCTCGAGGCGACACTGCGGCGCGAGCTGGCAGAGGAGACGCCGGGCCTGGAGCCCACGGGCCTGATGCCTTTCGCCGTCCAGGAGGCGACGAGCGTCGACGGCCTGGCGGTGCCCATCAGCGTCTACGCCGGGCACTGGAGCGGTGATGCCGAGGCAGTGGATCTCCGCGAAGGTGTCCTGCTGACGTGGTGCACCGTGGACATGCTCGACCGGCTGCGCCTGAGCCCCGGGCTTGAGGCGCTGATCCGGCGGCACGCCGCCGAGCACCTCGCGGCGGAGGAGCCGGCGGTCGGCACTGGGCCGCTGGCCGACGAGGTCCCGCCGGGAACCCAGCTGCACATCGTGGGTGTCCACCTGCACCTTCAGGACGACCAAGGCCGGATCCTCCTGGGGCTTCGCCACCCGAACTCGGCCTATGCGCCGGACACCTGGCACTTCCTGGCCGGCCACTGCGAGCGGGAGACGGCGATCGACTGCCTGGTACGCGAAGCGAAAGAGGAAGCGGGCCTTACCATCGCGCCCGAGGACGTCGATCTCGTCCACACGGTGCACCACGTCGACTCCCCAGACGCCCGGCCGAGGATCGGGCTCGTCTTCCAGGCCCGCTCCTGGACCGGCGACCCGGAGGTCCTGGAGCCCGACCGGTGCGTGGAGTGGCGGTGGTGGAAGCCGCAGGACCTGCCGGAAGCGGTCGTGCCGTACACCCGCATGGCGATCGACGGAATCCTTTGGGGGCGCCTGTACTCCGAGCAGGGCTGGGGCGAGCGATGAGCACTCTGGACACCTGTTCCGCCGCCGGCCCGGTCGGCGGGGCCACGCCGACGGATGCGGAAACGGATTCGGCAGCCGCGCGGGCGGTGATGGTCGCCCGGCTCGAGGAGGAAGGGACTCTGGGGCCGGGCCCGGTCCGCGACGCTCTCCTCGCGCTGCCCCGCGAAGTGCTGATGCCGCAGGCGTACATACGGCGCAGCGGGCCGGGAGAGGAGGTGCCGCGGTGGGATCTGCTGGACTGGTCGGCGCCGCTGGACCGCCCCGAGCTGCTCGGGCTGCTGTACGGCGGGGCCAGTGTGCTCGTCCAGCATGACGGGGAGCCGTTGCTGGGCCGGGCGCGCGGGACGCGGTCGGGGGCGTCGATCACGTCGATGTCGACGGTGATGGGTTTGACCGTCGAGCTGCTGGAGGAGCTGGATCTGCGCCCGGGTCTGCGGGTGCTGGACGTCGGGACGGGCGCGGGGGTGACCGCCGCAGTGGCCTGCCAGGTCTGCAGCGACCAGGGGGTGGTCACCCTTGATCGGGACCAGCACCTCACCGACGCGGCCGCCGCCCGCCTGGCCGATCTCGGCTTCCGGCCGCAGGTGGTGTGCGGTTCGGGCGAACAGGGCCTCCCGGGCCGGGAGTTCGATCGGATCTTCCTGTCGTACACGGTGGAGTGCGTGCCGACGGCCCTGGTGGAGCAACTCGCGCCAGGCGCCGAGCTGCTGGCGCACGTGACCAGCGCGTCCCCGTCGTGGCCCGGCCTCGCCGTCGTCCGGCGCACCGCAGACGGGTATGTCACTGCGGAGCTGCGGGCCGTGGAGTTCGCCCACCGTGCCGGGCACGGCATGGCGCGGATCTGGCTCAGCGAGGAGTTCCGGCAGCGCATGGCCGCCGAGTCCGGCGCGTGGACCCAGCGGAGCATGCTGGCGCCGCCCGCGGACAGCGACCGCGGATTCTGGCTGGCGGCCGATCATCTCCTCGGCGGAGGTCTGGTGCGGGACTTCGGCGCTGAGCACCTGGCGATCGGCGCACCCAGCTGCGGATCCTGGATGCGCGCGGAGCCGGTGGGCCACCGGCGCTGGAGCGTCACCGTCGACGGCCCACGGGACATCTGGAAAGAGATCCAGGACCTCGCCGACCGGTGGCGGGCCGCATGCTCTCCCGACCGCTACCGCCTCTACTTCGACGCGGACGGCGGGCAGCGCGCCGCGTCCGAGTGCGGACGCCTGGCATGGCAACTACCCGCCCCCCGGCCGCTCGATGAGGGAGCCACCTCGTGACCTACCCCGACGGGCCCCTTCCGGGCCTTGCACCGGATCAGGAATCCATGTTCGACGGCGCGGCGTTGACCTACGCCCGCCACCGCCCCGGCCTGCCGGAGGCAGCGGTGCGCCTACTCGCCGGCACGCTGCGGGGCCGGCCGTCCCCGGTGCTGCTCGACCTGGGTACCGGAACCGGGCAGGTGCCCTTCGCGCTCCTGTCCGCCGGCGCTGCCCTGACGCACATCGAAGTGGTCGACGTCAGCCAGCAGATGCTGCATCAGGCCAGGCAGGCCCTCCAGCCTGTGCTCGGTCACTGCACCCTCACCCTCGTCCACGCGGCGGCCGACGCCTATGAGCCGCTCGCGACGCTGCCGGGCGAACCGGACTGCGGCCCGGACCTGATCACCTTCTGCCGGTCCTACCACTGGATGAACGGTGAGGCGGTCCTGGAGATGGCCGACCGGGTTGCCACACCGGGTGCCGCAGTGGCGATCATGGGCGACGGGAGCCTGTGGACCCACGACGCGGCCTGGACCCGTGCGCTGCGCGAGTTGATCCAGCGCTGCCTGGGCGCCGGGCGCCGGGCGGGCGCCCGCCGTTCCTACGCCGAGCCCCGCCGCTCGTACGAGGAGGACCTCGCCGACTCGGCGTTCAACGACGTCACCGAGCACCTCTTCCCGGTGACCCGCGCGTGGGCGCCGCAGGAGGTACTCGGCTACCTGCGCACCACGTCCTTCGCCGCTCCTGAGCTCTTCGCAGAGCGGCACCAGGCGTTCGAGGACGAGGCCCTCGCCCTTCTCCACGCGCAGGCGGTGGACGGGTCTCTGGTCGAGGACGCGATGTTCAGGGTTCTGCTCGCCCGCCGTCCGGAGGGAGCGCGGTGAGCGGCGGGCAGCGGCACACCGAGCCGGTGGACGTCCACTTGATCCTGCGCCGGGAGACCGCCGACGGGCCTCAGGTTCTGCTGTCCCGGCGGGCCGGGCAGGTGTACGCCACCGGCCTGTGGCACCTGCCGTCGGGGCATCTGGACGGTCCGCACGAGGACGTGGTCACCGCCCTGATCCGCGAGGCACGGGAGGAGACCGGGGTCGTCATCGACCCGGCCGACGTGCGGGCCGCCGTGACCGTGCACCACCGAAGCCCAGGAGGCGCCTCTCGTACCGGGCACTTCTTCGAGGTTCGGCGGTGGAAGGGCGAGCCCGAGATCGCCGAGCCGGACGTCTGCGACGCGATGGACTGGGCGCCCCTTACCGCCCTGCCCGCCCAGATGGTGGCGTACTGCCGTGCGGGCCTGGACGCCTACAGCGCCGGCGCGCCGCTCGCCGTGCACTTCCAACTGCCCGGCGACAGCATCGCCTTCGACTCCGGCGCCGACCGGCTGCGCCTTGTGCCGGACGTGACCGGCCAGGCGTCTGCCGCCCGTCCCGACGCTGCGGTCGTGCAGTTCGCGGAGCGGGCGGTCGGCCGGATCGCGCAGTGGACGGATACCTCATGGGCGCGCGAGGAGAGCCGCGTGTGGCGGGTCCACGGCGTCCAGAGCGGCACCTGGTACGTGAAGGTGCACCAGAGCGAGCGGTTCCACGGCAGGGAAGTGCGGGGGCTACGGACGTGGGCGCCGGAGCTGGGGGCGGCCGCGCCCCGGCTGGTCGCGGCCGACGAGACACTGCGGGCGGTGGTCCTCACCGCGGTGCCGGGCCGCCCGCTGCACGGTGCCGTCCTTGCCCCGGACCGGGAGAGGGTGGTCTTCCAACGGATCGGCGCGCTGGCGCGCCGCATCCACCAGTCCTCTCCCCCACGGCCCGCTCCTGCCGGCAGCGGCCCGGCCGTGGCCAAGGCCGACCGGCATCTGGCCGGGGCACGGTCTCATCTGCTCCCGGGTGATGAGGAGTTCGTCCGCGACCTCGTCCGGAAGGCCGAAGATCTGCAACCGTTGGAGTGGGTGGAGACCCACGGAGATTTCCAGCTCCGCAACATCCTCCTCTACACCCCTGACGCCGCGAACGGCCCGGCCGATCCCGACGTCTTCGTAGCGGTGATCGACCTTGAGCGCAGTGAGCCGGGACCGGCCGTACGGGATCTGGTCCGCCTGTCCGACGCCTGGGCCGGCCGCCCTGACCTGTTCGAGGCATTTCTGGCCGGGTACGGCAGGTCCCTGACCGCCGCCGAGGAGGCCCGCCTCGTCATCGACGCAGCTCTCGATTCCGTGAGCGGGATCTCGTACGGCGCCGCCCACGGTGACCCCGAGCTGGTCGAACGCGGCCGCCGGACGCTGGCCCGCCTACGCGCCGAACATCATGCAGCCCTCTCACCGACAGGAGATGCGACATGAACGCCGACACGGCACCCACTGCCGAGGCCGAGCCGCACGACGCCGCCGGACGAACACCGGTCCGCGCAGCAACGCCCGCTGACGCCGAGGCCATCATCCGGATCCGTTCCGAATACGTCCTATCCTCACCGTTGACCGAGGAGTGGGTCCGGCGGTGCACGGACGAGCTGGCGCCACGGCTGACGCCGGAGGGAGACGCGCGGGCCTTCGCCGTCGACGCCCCGGACGGCACGATGGCCGCCTGCGCCCTCGGCCTGATCCACCCCGTCCTGGCGGGGCCGGCCTACCCCCGGGGCCGGGCCGCCCGCGTGCACGTGGTCGCCACGCACCCGGACCACCGGCGCCGCGGCTATGCCCGGGCCGTCGTCTCCACACTCCTCGACCACCTCGCCGACGTCACTCTGTTCGAGCTGCATACCAGCACGGAGGCCGCGCTCCTGTACCGGGAGTTGGGCTTCAGCGGCAGTCCGGCACTGATGCGGATGACCCGTCGCAGCCAGCCCGTCGTTGGAGCGGCCGGTGCGCAGCCGGACTCGACGTGGGTGCCGCCGCAGCAGTATGCCGACTCACTGCCCCGGGCGGCCGCGTTCGTGTGCCTCTACGCCACCGACGAGGACGACCGGCCGCTCCAGCTGCACTCCGTCTACTCCCCCGGCCACCCCTGGCCATCCCTGGCACATGATCGGCGGCGCGATGGATCTGGGCGAGCGGCCCTGGGACGCGGTGGTGCGTGAGTGCCGGGAAGAGACCGGCATGACCGCCGTGGGTCCGCCCCGGCTGCTGGCCACTGTGTACGGGCAGCCCCGGGCGCAGCGTCCGTACAGCACGCTGCAGCTGATCTTCGATGGCGGTCGCCTCACCGATGAACAGATCCGCGGCCTCACTCTCGACGCGCGCGAGCACGACGAGGCCCGCGTCCTGCCCCTGGCCGAGTGGGAGGCATTGATGCCGGCCCGCGATTTCGCGCGGCTGCGCGCTGTGGAGGACGCCCGCCGTACCGGCGTGGCCGCATACGTCGACACCTGGGGGGACGCATGACCACCAGCAGCATCGTCTTGATGTCCGACCGGCGGGTCGCCGCGATCCCCGTCCAGGAGCGCGGCGAGGCTCTCGTCGACGCCCGCAAACCGGACACGGCGGGCGCATGGCCCACGTCCGCCAGGGCGTGCTCACGCGGCTGCAGCAGGCGCAAGCGCTGCTCCCCGGCGGGCAGTTGCTGTTCATCGAGGGTTACCGGCCTCCGTCCCTGCAGCGCCGGTACTTCGAGGAGTACTCCGGCAAGCTCGCGCGTGTCCATCCGGGCTGGCGGGCCGCCGAGCTTCGGGAGGCCGTCAGCCGCTTCGTTTCACCGCCGGAGATCGCGCCGCACTCCGCCGGCACGGCCGTCGACGTGACGTTGATCGACGACCAGGGCCCGCGAGCTGGACATGGGCACGCGCATCAACGCCTCCCTCGAGGAGTCGCCCCCGACCTGGGCGCCCGGGCCCGCACGAACCGGGCCACTCCGGGCGGCGCGTTGTCCACCGCAGGCTTGATCAATTACGGGACTGAGGGGTGGCACTGGTCGTTCGGCGACCGGTACTGGGCGCTGCAGACCCAGCAGCCGGCCGTCCTCTACGGCCTCGTGGAACTGCCCTGACACCGCGCCACCACCCCGCCTTTCACGAACGAGGAGCGATCTGTGGGAATCACCCGGACCGACTGGTCCGAGCACTACAACGACGGGCGAAGCTTCCGGCGGCTCGGGGACGAGGAGAAGGGCCTGCTCGTCGAGCACGCCCCGGCCCCCGAGGGCGGCCGCGCGCTCGACATCGGCTGTGGCACGGGCGAGTTGTCCGTCTACCTCGCCTCGCTCGGCTACACCGTCGACGGAGCGGACTTCGCCGAGGGCGCGCTCGAGCGGGCCCGCGCGGAGCACGCCGAGATGGACGGGGTGCGCTGGCTGAGCCTGGACGTGGAGCGCGACGACCTGACCGGCCTCGCCGAGGACGGCTACGACCTGATCGTCCTGCGGCTGTCCATCGCGTTCATCCGCGATCGCACCCGTGTCCTTCGCAGTCTGGCCGCGCGGCTGCGCGAGGGCGGTGCGCTCGTCATCATCACACCGATCGTGGAGAACACCCCGGATGAGCGGCGCCGCATCGCCCTGGACGAGAACGAACTCGCCGCGCTCACCGATGGGTTCGAGCACGTCGAGCAGTGCAATGCGGAGGACCTGGCGGTGCTGGTCCTGCGTGGACCGGCCGGATCGTTCAGCGTGGAGGAGAAGCTGCGACCGGAGCCGCAGGCCGTCTTCGGTGCCGCAGTGGTGGTCACCGACGCGTTCGGCCGGGTCCTGCTGGGCCGCTCCACCCGGGACATGTGGGAGCTGCCCGGCGGCCGCATCGAGACAGACGAGGCCGCACCCTTGGCCGCCGTGCGGGAGCTGAACGAGGAGACCGGGCTGACGGCGCGCGTGGAAGACGCTCACGTCATCACCGTGCTGCACGACGACCGCCTGGACGTACGCCGCATCACCGCCGTGGTCCGCGTCTCCCGCTGGGACGGTGAACCCGGTCTGCCCGAGCCACACCGCTTCGTACGCTGGGAGTTCCACGACCTGAACACCCTGGCGACCCTCGGGAAGATTTTCGCGCCCAGCGCCCAGGCCCTGACCGCGGTGTGGCCCGGGGTGCTGCCGGGCCTCCCGCCGGTCCACTCCTACCCGTGCTCCGCCGCCGTCCCGCCGGTGCCCGGGGAGCCGGCCGAGGCGGTCCGGCTGCGCGAGCGGATGGCGGACACCGTGATCAGCAGGGGCTGGGCACCCTCACCGCGGGTCCAAGTCGCGTTGCGCGAGGTGCCCCGGCACCGGTTCGTCCCCGAGACCCCGCTGGAGACGGCTTACCACGGCGACCACGCCGTGGTGACGGTCCGGGAGTCACCCCGGACCGCGCTCAGCTCCGTGTCCGCGGCCTGGCTGCAGGCCGACATGATCGAGCAACTCCGGCTGGAGCCGGGGACGACTGTGCTGGAGGTCGGCTCCGGCGGATACAACGGCGAGCTCCTGGCGCACGTCCTGGGACCGCTCGGACGCGTGGTGACCGTGGACATCGACCCGTACGTGGTGCACCGAACGCAACGGCTGTGCGCGGAAGCCGGCAGCGGCCGGGTCACCGCCGTCCTCGGCGACGGCGGACTCGGCGCGCCGGGCCACGTCCCCGCCGGCGGGTTCGAAGGGATTGTGGTCACGCACAACGTGTCCGACATCGCACCCGCATGGCGAGACCAACTCGCCGAAGGGGCCCGGCTGGTCGTGCCGCTGGAGATGGGCGGCTACACCCGCTCCCTCACCCTGGTCCGACGGGGCGACGTGCTGCGCTGCGACCACTGGACGTACTGCGGTTTCGTGCGGGACCGCGGCGCCGCCGCGCGCACCGCCCCCGCCGTCCGGCTGGCCGACGGTAAGGTCACCGTGCGGTGGGAAGACGGTGAACCTGGCGATGCCTCCGGGCTGGAGGAGGCGCT
Source organism: Streptomyces sp. NBC_01267 (assembly GCF_036241575.1). Classification (NCBI taxonomy): domain Bacteria; kingdom Bacillati; phylum Actinomycetota; class Actinomycetes; order Kitasatosporales; family Streptomycetaceae; genus Streptomyces; species Streptomyces sp. NBC_01267. The sequence goes on from NZ_CP108455.1 coordinate 182,489, forward strand.
GCACGGGCCCCGGCACGAGCTCACCACCGGCCTCGTGGTCCGAGGCACCTTCAATTTTGAGACCTTGCAGATCTACGCCGCGACCACGCTGCCGGGGTTCTGCCGCCTGACCGTCCCGGACGGATGCACGCTGGTGGCGCAGCAGGACGCGGCGGCGATGCTGACGGATGGCTCCCTCGCCTACCTGACCTACCGCAAGGTCAAGGAGGCGCCGGATCCGGCCGACCGCCTTACCGAGTTCTTCATCCACGCCTACGGCCCGGCCGCCGACGAGTTGGCGGAGCGCTTCGCCGACTGTGTGCACACCTGGGACCAGAAGGTACGCGAGAGCGGTTACCCGCAGATGACCGTCCACCCGGCCGGTACCCCCGACGAGCAGCTGCCGGCCGGTACCGTGCTCGACAAGCCCTCAGCACGCCTTGTCTTCCGGTGGCCCGGCCGCGTCCCCGACGGAGCACAGGCCCTGCTCGCGGCGGGCGGACAGCATGCCTGACCCCACCGGACCGATTCCCGCAGTGCTCGGCGTTTTCGCGCACCCCGACGACGAGAGCCTCCTGGCCGGCGGTGTACTCGCTCAGCACGCCGCCGCCGGTGCCCGTACGGCGGTCGTCACTGCGACCTGGGCGCCTGACAACCCGCGGGCCGCCGAGCTCGCCGATGCTCTGGCTGTCCTGGGAGCGGGGGCGCCGAGGATGCTCGGGTTCAGCGACGCCCGCAACGAAGCATCGGCGCCTGGACGGCCCCGGTGGTGCGACGTGGCCCTGGACGAGGCCGTCGCCCAAGTAGTGCTTCACATCAGGCAGTTCCGTCCCGATGTCGTGGTGACCCATGACGTGCTCGGCCAGCTCACCGGGCACCCGGACCACCGGCGCACCCATCAGGTGGCACTGCTCGCGGTAGAGGCCGCCGCTCTCGCCGACCTCCATCCCGAGACCGGTGAGCCGTGGCAGACCAGCGCCCTCTACGCGGCCACACACCCCCACTCCGGGATCGGTGAACTGGGGCCACTCCTTGCAGGGGTCGGCAAAACGTTGCTGAGCGTGCCGGACGAGCACGCGACCGCCGCCGTGGACGTGACGACGTGGCTCGATCAGAAGTGGACCGCGATCCTCGCGCACTGCAGCCAAGTGGAGCGCGAACGGCCGCTCCCCGGGATTCTGTCGCGGCTTCCGGGCGACGCCCGTAACCAGATTCTTGCCACCGAGTACTACACCCGCATCAACCTCGCGCCCGCCCCGGGCTGCTCGACACAACTGACCGCCTGACCCACCGCAGGTCAACCAGGACACGCCACCTCGATCTCCCGGGTTCTCGCCGCCAGCCGCACCACGCCGTGCTCGGAGAACACTCGCCCCACCAGCAACTCGCTGAGGTGCGGAAACAGGTCGCCCACCAGCTCGTCACACCGCGTCACGGTCCCAGATGACGTTGCGTCACCGAGGCCGGACACCATTGATCGTCCTCACGGAACGTGTGCCAGAACCGACTGTGGACAGCAGTTAGCGATCACCGGAGCACTGAGTATTCACGGGTTCTGACGCGCCCACGGCCGGTGGGGGCCTGGTTACCGCCGCCGTTCGTCTTCGGCGCCTCGGTACGTAAGCAGGTCGCCTGGCTGGCAGTCGAGGACCTCGCAGATGCGGGTCAGCGTGGTGAAGCGGATCGCGCGGGCCCGGCTGTTCTTCAGGATGGACAGGTTGACGTTGGTCACGCCGACCCTGGAGGCGAGCTCCGCGAGGGTCATGCCGCGCTCGCTGAGCATGCGGTCGAGATGGACCTCGATCCCATGGCTGTCGTTGTCGTCCGACGTCATCACACCGTCCCTTCCAGATCCTCCCGCATGGCCACCCCAGCGCGCATGACGCGGGCGTACGTAAGGATGCCAAGGGCCGTCAAGACGAGTGCATAGGGCGGCTGCCAAGCCCCCAGCCAACTCTCCACTGTGAAGGGGTAGTCCTGGGCCAGAGTCGCCAGCAGCGCCGCGTGCGCGCCGGCTTCTACCACCCCGGCGGCCAGACAGCCGAGCAGCAGCCACCAGCCCGCGACCCGTAGGTGCTTGGCGGTCCGGGTGGTGAAGACGCCCTCACGGGAGGCACCCCCTATCACGCGGTTGAGCAGGAACAGGATGCCAAGGACAAGCAGCAACGAGGGAAAGCCGCCGAGGAAGTCGAACAGCCGCTGGGCACCGCCGGCGTGATCCGTGCAGTAGGACGGGCGGGTCATGACCTCGACCCCCGCATGGGGCCGGAACCTGCCGGTAGACCCGTCGGCGCTGAACGGCGGCGCGGTTCACGGTCTTCCAGGCGCTGGCCGCCGTCGGGATCGCGCACGAGCAGGCGGACGACATCGTGTCGAAGCTGGACCATTCGAGGGGCCCGCACCTGGGTCCGGCCCCTCGAATGGTCCGGAGACGCACGGAGTGATCAGCCGGCCTGCTGCTTCCCGGTGGACTCGGGCGCCTTGCCCGGGACCTGTCCAGCCTTGTCGACGATGGCGTGCTCCATCTCGGCGGTGCTGTAGAGAAGGGTCCCGGCCTTCGCGTACGGGGCGTCCTTCGTTCGGTACTGGCGGGAGCCGAGGAAGGAGTAGTCGTCCTTGTCGAAAACCCATTCGGTGCGATCGCCGTGCTTGGTGTCCTCACGGGCGATGCCGAGGCCCGTGCGGCCTATGGCGTCCTTGGCGTCCGGCGCCTCCTTGACGCCCGGGATGTTCGCCGCCGCACGGTAGAGGGTCGCGGCCGTCTTCGGCGGCAGCACCCCGCTGAGAAGAACACCGATCTGCTCGAAGACTGTCTGGTCGATTTCCTGCTCGGCGTCCTTCCGGACGTGAGTGCGGAGGTAGGCCAGGAGTTCGTCCGGGTCGGTGGGCAGCGAGGCGAGCCAGTCGTAGGTCGGGCGGGACAGTCCGGCGGGGGTGCCATTGTCGTCCCCGAGCTGGGCGTTACTGACCTCATCCTTGCCATTGACCCGGGTCAGCCCGATCTTTTTGAGGGGGCGCGGGTCCTGCGGCGCCCAGCTCTCCGTCTCGGTCAGCGGGCTGAGTACAGTCTTGTCGCTGCGAATTTCAGCCTCCCGAACCTTGGAACGGGTGTAGAGGAACTGGTCGTCCCGTACGACGGGCGCCTCACTCGTGAGGGCGACGGTCGAGAGATGGTGGAGAAGGCCGCCAGTGCCCTGGGTAGCCGTCGCCGTCGTCGTCCGGTCCTCGTTGTCCGTACCGAGGGCGAGACCGCCCGCGAGGATTCCGGCCAGTGCCATCGCCGACACGGGGACGAGAAGGGCGGGGCGCAGGAGTCGGCTGGTGGGGCGGGTGGTGGGCTGAGCCGGACGGTCACGACGGGAGTCGGCGTCGATGTGGTTCATCAAGAGTTCCTTCTGGTGACGGAATCGCTCGGGCGACAGGTCCTCGGTCACCGGAGGGGGAAGTAGCCAGGCCAGGTGCCGGGCTTCGTCGTCGTTCCTGTTCTCAGGAGAGGCGGCGTCTTCGCGGTTCATGGGGTTTCCTCCCGCACGGGCTGGGCCGCGATTGCGGCTGTATTCCTTACCTCTCCGCGGACTCTCGCGGGTTCCAGGTTTCTTCGCGGGCGTTCCGCGCGTTCCGTCTGTTCCGCGATCCGGGCGAGTCTCTTGCGGGCGCGGGAGAGGCGGGAGCGCACCGTGCCCACCGGGATGCCGAGCGCGTCGGCGGTCTGCTCGTAGTCCAGTCCGGACCACACGCACAGGGAGAGCACTTCCTTTTCCTGGCGGCGCAGTTGACCGAGGGCCGCCGAGACGGCGCGCAGACGACTCCGGTCGTCCAGCCGGGACGCTGCCTCCGCCGAGAAGTCCGCGACGTTGGCGGGCGGTGGCTGACGGGCCAGGAAGACCAGCCGCCGCCGCAGCCCCCGCCGGGTGTTCTCACACTTGTGCGTGGCGATGCCGAGGAGCCAGGGCAGGACGGAGCCCTGGCCCTCCTCCAGCTGCTCTCTGCCCTGCCAGGCGGCCAGGAAGGCGTCCGCCATGATGTCCTCGGCGGTCGACCAGTCACCTGTCAACCGCAACGCATGGCGATAGACAGCCTGGGCGCAGCTCTCGTACAACTCGGCGAAGGCCTCGCGGTCCCCTGCGCGCAGTCGTCGGCGCACCTCGTTCCCCGCGCTCTCCGGGGCCTTGGTGGGACTCTCCGGGGCCTCTGATTCTGGTGATTCCTTCACACCCGGTATCTCTCCGCGACCTTGCGCCCGTTCCTGTGACTCGCGCCACAACCGATTGCCTCAACTGGCGGGCGGCGGGGGCTGATGGTGTCGTCCGCCCGGAAGACCGCCTCGCACGGCCGGTACGCGCTGATCGGGCAGCCCGAGACCCTGGTCATCGTGGAGCGGATGGAGACCAACCCTTTCGGTCTGCGCGGCCAGTGGGAGAAGGAGCAGGAGACCATCCTGCTGGACGACCTCGAGTTCGTGTGGGGGCCGCGCATCCACCTCAGCCGGTGAGCAGCCAGGAACGGGAGAGCGCGGCCTGGTATCAGTACTTTGCCGTGTGACACAGACGTGCAGATGATCAAGGTCTTGCCCACCGTGTACTCCCCTCGTAGTGCTGTCGCGCCAGGGCCATCTGACCGCATGCGAGGGCCGGAACGCGGTGGGGATGGACGGTTCAACTGGCCGGTTCGTGACCGGTACACGGCGTGTTTTAGATCCCCGGGGGGCGGGTTTCTGAGGGAATCCTCCATTCCGGGTTCCGCCCCTCTACGCTCACCGAGCGCGATAGGAGATCCACAAGAACGACACAGAAAGCGATCATGAGAAGACACATAAGAAGAGCCGCGAAACTGCTCACCGCGCCGGCTGTCGTCCTGGGCCTGCTCGTGCCCGCCCTCGCCGCGACCCCCGCAGCCGCCGCGACGGACCCCTACACGTTCACCAACACCGACGGCACGCTGAACGCGACCGGCAACGACGACGGAAACCAGATCTCCGTCACCCCCGACGGCACCAACTACACCGGCTTCCGCCTGATCACGCTGGGCGACCCGGGCCAGTTCGAGATCGCCAACACGTCCTCGGGGAAGTGTATTTACGCCTCCTCGTTCGCCACACAGAAGTCGTGCGGCCAGGACGGCGAGCAGTGGCACTTCCGTCCGATCGACGGGAAGCCCAACAGCTTCGGCCTCGTGCGCCGCGACGCCAACTCCGGTGCCGAGTACTGCCTGGACAACGCTGGTGGCTTGCATCTGTGGGGGATCCTCGCCAACCCCAACCCCTGCAACGGCAGCCCGAGCCAGGAATGGACCATCCCGGCGTCGAAGGCGGCTGAGGCCAGGAGTCTGGCGCTCGACTACTACGCCGACCTGTGCGCCAAGCAGACGTCGACCTGTTCATGGACCGAAACCTCCGAAGGCCAGCCCGAAGCGCTGCCCCGCGAGAAAGCGTCCTCGGTCTGGTACAACGACACCTCCGACAAGGTCACCCAGGTCTTCACCACCGTCTACCACTCCGGTTGGTCGCAGTCGTTGTCGTCGGGCCTGTCCACGTCGGTCGGCGTCTCGGTTCCCGTGCAGGCGATGATCTCCGCCCAGCTGACGGCGACGACCACCTACCAGTCGGACTCGACCACCATCAATGGTGTCGTCGTCACCGTCCCCACCAAGAACTACGGATGGGTCGACTTCGCGGCTGTCGGCAAGAAGGTCACCGGTACGTGGACGTTCGACACCGACCACCAGCCGTGGACCACTGACGCCACGGTAACCGTGCCGGTGGTCGACTCCCCGGCGGGCTCCACGATGTACGTCGCGCACACCAGCCCGGACATGCCCACCAGCGGCACCAGCCCGGCACAGAAGCCGGCCGTGCAGACCTTCGCCGCCACCTCCACCAGCGCGAAGCTCGGCCTTCCGGCCGGAACCCACCTCGCTCCCACCGCGAACGGCGCGGAAATCGCCGACGCCCAGGGCAAGCCCATCATGCGGATGCAGCCGGGCAGCGTGACCGACACTCAGGGAGTCAAGCACGCCTTCAAGCTGGCGGTCGACGGGAACACCCTCACCCAGACCCTCGAAGCCGCCACCGGCACGACGGTCGAGGGAACCGAGAACCCGTCCTCGGTCACGTTCGGCCCGGGTACCTTCCCCGGAAGCACGCCACTGAAAGCTTCCGCCGCCAAGACGAAGAGCCTGAAGGTGCAGCCCTTGCGGATGTCGCCCATGGACAACGTCGGTGACGCCTGTGCCAGGTACCAGGGCCACACCTGCTCGGACGCGGAGAAGAAGGCGTACGAGGACAAGCTCAAGAAGGACGGTGACTGGGACAAGTGCGTGGCCCAGTGGGCCGTCGGTACCGCGATCACCGGAGCCTTCGCAGGCGCCTTCGCCGGTGGAGTCGGAGCGCTCCCGGGCGGCCTCATCGGATGGGCCGGCGGAGCCACCGCTGGCATGGTCGTGTGCAGCTTCTGACCCGCACCACCTGAACCGATCGCGTCCCCCTGCCTGTTGACCGGACCGGGGGACGCTGGGTTCGGATCAGACCCGGTGCGGGAGCGGGCCGGGCCTGGGGGCGCCGTGGTCGGGGCCGTAGACACGGCCGTTCAACAGCTACTCAGTTAGCCGATAGTGCTGCGCTGGGTGTCGGGTGCCCCAGGCAGCCAACACACCACGGACGCGCGGACACACGCGAGGGAGAGCCGACCGGCACCGGCGCCCTGCCGCCTCGTTGTCCTGCTGAACCGTCCTCACGACACGAAGGAGAACACCCGTGACGACCAGTCGCCTCGCGGCCTGCGCCACCGCCATCGCCGCCCTGTCCATCGCCCTCGGCGGGACCGCCCACGCGGACACCGGCACCAGCGGCGAATTCATGACCGGCCACACCCTCAACGAGTCCGGCGACAGCAACGCCGTCACCTGCCAGAACAACACCACGAACGGACTCGTCAGCATCGGCTGCTCCCCCATTTCGGTCCTGTGAGGATTCCTCCGCCGCGGCGGACGGCAACCCGGTCCGGGCGAGAATCAACCGGGTGACCACCCGCCCCCCTGGGTCGCCCTCAGCCACCGGTGAGCAATGGAATGGCTGGGACGATGCCTCGGTGAACTACTTCTCGCATTTCAGCATCGGTCCTGGTCACGAGCGGCAGGATCTCCCGGAACCCAGGCAAGTCGAGCCCGGCCAGTGGCCGAAGTTGGAGGCTGCGCTCGCCGTGGTCAACCGCGACCTGATGGCAACCCTGCCAGGCCAGGACGCGCTGATACTGATGCTTGCCCCGTCTTGCGAGCCGCTGCCCCGGAGACCCATCGATAGAGATCAGATCTACGTGGCGATGCCGGACGGCCGTTGGCACGGCAACTCGGTCAATTCGTGCGACCTGGAGGAGGGCGACCCGCCAGAGCCGGACGATGCGACGACGGTCCTGTCCGTGGTCGCGGATGCGGCGCAGGAGACCATCATGGAGCTGCTCTGGCAGGTCTGGCCGATCTGCTCGGCACACAAGATCGGAATGCACCCTCGGCCTGCAGGAACCACCGACGGCTGGTGCCAGAGCGAAGCGGACTCGGCAGGCCCACCGGTGTGGTGGTGCCAGGGCGGCCGGGATGGCACGTGCCACGACGTCTCCCTGGTGGGCGAGTTGGCCGCCGCCCTGCCGGGCAAGCAGCATCGGGCCCTGCGGCGCAGCGAGCGCAAACAGGATGGTTGCCGATAACCGCAGGCCATACAACTGCGCATTCCCGCTGGAACCCACCATCCACTGCCACCCGCGAAGTACGGAGCTAGGCACTGTTTCTCGGATCATGTTCGGAGCCAGATGACGAGGGCTGCGAGTGTGACGGTGCCGAGGTAGATGTAGGCGCGTTTCTCGTAGCGGGTGGCGACGGCGCGGAAGCCTTTCAGACGGTTGATTGCGCGTTCGACGGTGTTGCGTTTCTTGTATCGCTCGCTGTCGAAACCGGTGGGACGGCCGCCTCGGGAACCGCGATTCTTGCGGTGTCTCTGCTGGTCGAGGCGTTCGGGGATGGTGTGCCGGATTCCGCGTCGTCGCAGGTAACGCCGGGTTTTCCGAGAGGTGTAGGCCTTGTCCGCGAGGACATGGTCGGGCCGGGTCCGGGGCCGGCCGACTCCGGTTCGGGGCACGGAGACCTGCTCCAGTACTCGCTCGAACTGGGGGCCGTCACCGTAGTGTCCGGGTGTCAGGACGAGGGCGAGTGGCCGGCATCGCCCATCGGCGGCAAGGTGGATTTTGGTGGTGAATCCGCCGCGGGAACGTCCCAGACACTCGCCGATCTGACCACTTCCTCCAGCCGGACTGCCAGTTTCCTCAACACCGGATCGACCTGGTTCGTCCCCCCAGCGATCCCCCTTTGAGGGACCGCGACCGCCGGCGCCTTCCTCGCGCCAGCGGCGTGCTGGTGGGCCCGCACAACTGTCGAGTCCACCGACACATCCCAGTCGATCCCGCCCACCGCGTCCTCGGCCGACTGGATGCGGGACAGCAGCATCGCCCATGTCCCATCCGCTGACCAGCGGCGATGTCGTTTATAGACCGTCTCCCACGGCCCGAACCGCTCCGGCAGATCCCGCCACTGCACACCGGTCCGCACCCGGTAGAGAACCCCGTTGATCACCCGACGGTGGTCGCTCCACCGACCACCACGCGCACCACCAGGAGGTAAGAACGACCCCAGCCGATCCCACTCCGCATTCGTCAGATCCCCACGGCCCATACAGCCACCCTCGCCCCAACACCCCACCCACGTCAGGAGATCCGAGAAACAGTGCCTAGTACTCCAGCCGGACTTCTTCATTAGCGCTGGTCAGCGGTTCGAGTGTGGGGAGTGTAGCGGGCTGGAACAGGGGTGGGGCGGTCTTGGCCGGGCCGGCCCACGAACGTGTGGCCGCGCCGTGTGTAGTGGCAACGGCGGGCGCGTGCTTGGTGGCGGCGACGCCAGTGGGACCACGTCATCGCGTGGTTGCGGTCCGGAGCACGGTGGCGGGGTCCAGTTGCCAGCAGACGTCGAATCTCGGCGGGTGTGAGGTCCACGAGGTCGGGTGTGTCCCGTTCGATGCCCCCTTTTCTCGTTCCTGGGCGGCCAGGACCGCGAGGAAGGCATGCGCGAGCATGGCGAGGGTGATGTGCCGGTACCAACCCACCCAGCGGCGGACTTCGTACTGGTCCAGGCCGCATTCGTTCTTCGCGCTCTGGAAGCATTCCTCGACCTTCCAGCGGCAGCCGGCGACGTGCACCAGGTCGGCGACGGTGGCGTCCAGGGGTGCACTGGCGAGGTAGTAGGCGAGTTCGTCGGGCTTGGCGATACTGCGGCGGGCCAGCATCCAGCGCTGCCGGGTCGGTTCGTCGCCGTCGAATTCCCACACTGCGGGGAGGCGAGCTGCGGCCCAGTCGTAGAAGCGCTCGCCCTTCGCGCCGCTTCCTGCGGACAGCCGCTGCCAGGCTTCGGGCGGCGCCTGGCCGATGAGGTGGTCGATGCGCGGACCGTGGACCTGCTGGGACTTGGGCACGGCCACGACGTAGGAAAGCTGATGGTCTTCGAGGAAGCGACGGAAGTGGGAGTCCTGGCCGTAGGCGGAGTCCGCGGTGACCCAACCAACGGGCAGGGGCGAGGCGAGGGCCCGCAGGATGGTGGCCCTCGCCAGCTCTCCCTTGGTGGCGAAGGCGCGGTCGTCGGGGACACGGGCGGCCCGACAGCGTTCGCGGTCCTCGGTCCAGGACTTGGGCAGGTAGAGCTCACGGTCGACCAGGGTGTGGCCGCGGGTGGTGGCGTAGGCGGCGAAGACGCCGATCTGGCAGTTCTCGGTGCGGCCTGCGGTACCGGAGTACTGGCGCTGGACGCCGGCTGAGGTGGTGCCCTTCTTCACGAAGCCGGTGTCGTCGATGATCAGCACCCCGTTGTCCGCGCCGAGGTGTTCGGCGACGTAGGCGTGCAGGTCGTTGCGGACCTCGTCGGCCTCCCAGCGGCTCCGGGAGAGCAGGTGCTGCAGCCCGTCGGGGGTGGCGTGCCCGGCGTATTCGGCGAGCTGCCAGCCATTCTTGCGGCCCACCGGGCCAAGAAGCCCACGGACGTAGTCCCGCATCCGACGCCTGGACTCCACGCGGGTAAAACGGCCCCCGATCCGCAAGAGGAGCTCGCCAAGTTCCTCTTCCCACAGGTTTGTTGGTACATCGTCCATGCGGTCGGAATGCCCGAAACACTGCCACTACAAGCAGCGCGGCCACACGTTCGTGGGACGGCCCGGCCAAGACCGCCCCACCCCTGTTCCAGCCCGCTACACTCCCCACACTCGAACCGCTGACCAGCGCTAATGAAGAAGTCCGGCTGGAGTACTAGGAGGCCTGGCACGGGGATGCCGTAGTGGGCCGACAGGCGGTCCACATCGCTGAGCAACCACGGGGTGGTCCCCGCCCGCCGGCGGCTGATCTGTGCCTGGCTGTCCTGTCTCGACGAAGATAGTCGTCCGCAAAGTGCTGACCTGCGTGGACTGGATTGAGTGAGACGCGTGGACTCGGTTCGTCGACGGCGGTAGCCGCGGGCCGGATCAAGCCCATGCGTCTTGTGCTGTACGACCCATTTCGGCTTACGGGTGCCTCTCTTCAGGGAAGAAACGAGGGTATGACCGCCATACTCGTATCGGTCGTGGGCGTGCTGGGAACCGTCATGGGGGCCGCCCTCACCGCCTTCGTCGCAGCTCGCACGGAACAGCGCAGAGAAAGATCACAGGCGCGCGTGCAGCTGAATGACCTGCGGGTTGAGCATCAGCGATGGCGCCGTGAACGCCGACAGGCTGCCTACCTCTCATTTCTTGAAGCGCTGGGCGCCGCTGACCGGGACAACCAAGGCTTCTTCCGAGAGCTGCGCGCCGGACATGGTCCAGTCCCGCTCGATGAGACGCGGGTCGCCGCGATCAGGATGAAGTTCAAGGAGGCTGAAGGGGCGGGGCTCGTGGTGATCCTGGAAGGCCCTGAGGCTGTTGCCGAGGGGGCTCAGAACCTTGTTGATCAGTTGTCTTCTCTCGTCCAGCACGTTCGTGATTACGCAGAAGCAGTAGTGGCAGGCAGCCCTGGTAGCGGAGGCGACAACGTGCACGAGGCCGGCATGGGATTCATAGCGGAGCGCAGGGCGTTTCTCGGCTTGGCCAGGGACGCGCTTGACGACGTAGCCAAACGTGTCCAGGTCCTCCCCGAAACTCAGTCGCGCGACCAGGTTCGTTGAGAGACAGAAGCCCAAACGACTTGGTTCGTCGAGAAAGCGACTTGCTTGAGCGAGACAGGACACTGGCCGATCCCGAGACCGGCCGCCAGATCGGCTGTCCTCCGACAGGTGATCTTGATCGTTTGCCAAGTGATCTTGACCTGTCTGGCCAACCATGGCGGGTGGCGGTCCCGGCCGGTCCGCCCCTTCACCCGATGCCCCACAGCGCGGCCCTTCACACACCGCACCAGGCCCGTCCGTGCGGACCACCACGCGATCATCACCCGCGCGACAGCCGACAACCGGCACTCACTCGCCCCCCTCACCCGACGAGCGACCGCCCCGGCAATCCCGTCCACCCGGCGCTCACGAAGCAGCGGGAACCCGGTACCGCGCGGACGACGACAACGGCCATGACGGTCGGCGGCCCGCCGTCAGCAGACCCGGCTTCCCGGACGGGTCGTGTACCGGGAGGTGCGCTGCTGTCCGGGGCGCGCGGCGCCCGCGCCCGTTCACCTCATTGGGTGAACACGGCAGAAGTACAGTGGCGCAAACGATCACGGGCCTAGATTCCCCACCACACCGAGGGATGGCGACCATGAGCGCGTACAAGATGAGGGTTCTCGAACTGTTCAACCTTCTCGACACCAGCAATAGCGGCTTCCTCGACGCGGCCGACGGCCAGAGCGAGAAGCAGACACAGGCGACCCGCAACGTCCCGCAGTTCGTCAGGGGTCTCATCTACGAGGCCGACGCGAACAAGGGCGGCAAGGGCGATGTCGGCGAGTGTTCGTGGGCCGCTGTTCGTCATGGTCACCCCGGCCGACATGATCGACCGCAACGCGGCCATGGAAGTGCTGTTCCGGCTGCGGCTGATGCACCCCGAGATCCACCATCGTCTGGGCCGACTCCGCCTATGCCGGACAGCTCGCGACCTGGGCGAAGACATACCTGAATCTGACGATCAAGACCATCAGCCGTCCGAAGAACACCCCCGCGTCTGTCGTCCTGCCCCGGCGCTGGGTCGTCGTCGAACGCTCACCCGCCTGGATCATGCACGCCCGCAGACACGCCCGCGACTACGAACGGCTCATCCAGCACTCGGAATCGCTCATCACCTGGGCCGCGATCAACCTCAAGGCCAGGCGCATCACCCGCCGAAGTTCCCGCAGAAGCGGACAGCCGGCCTCCCGCGAAGCGCAACGGGACTGATCGTCTTGGCGTTGGCGGTCACCACCGTCACCGGGAGACCCTGCATGCACGGAGCCCTACCGATTCTCCCACCGCCGTCACGAACCCGTCAGCCCAACCGGCGAAGCGAGCACATCGGCATCGCCGCCATCAATCAATGGCTCCCAGCCGGGGTGAGGGCGGGCTGCGCCGCCCTCACCCCGGCTTCGAAACATCGCTAGGACTCCGGAGCCATTCGCTTCGGGTTTTTTTCCGAGCCGGAGCCTCAGCTGTTGGCCAGGGTGCGGTCGAGAAGGGGCAGCAGGCGGTCCCAATGGCGCTGTAGTGCGGCGGGGTTGAAGGCGTCGGTGTCGGACATGGTGAAGCCGTGGATGGTGCCGGGGTAGATCTCGGAGGTGTAGCCGACGCCTGCGGCGTCCAGTGCCTGGTTGAGCTCGCTGAGGGCCTCGGGTGTCAGGTCGCTTTCGGCGTGGCCGAAGTGGACCTGAGCGGTGATCTTGGCGAGGCTGTCGGGTCCGTCGGCGCCCACGGGGCCGTGGAATGCGGCGACGGCGGCCATTCCCACCGAGGACGGCCAGGCCGACGCTTTCGCCGCCTAACCGATCCGAGGCTCTGCGCGGCGCGCGTAGACCGGCTCACCTTCAACGCCGCTCTTATCGAGACTGGCACCGAGTCCTACCACCTGGCCGCACCAAGGCGAACAAGACCAACGCAACGAAGTAGCGGCCCTACTCCGACGGTGCGGCGGTGTCTGCGCGGCGGGACTCCGGACCCGCTGACGACGGCAAGAGGTTCCGGGCGAGCACATCCAGCGCCTCCGAGACCTCTCTCAGCCGCTGCGGCTCATCAGATCCCAGCGCGCTGGTGAGAGCTTCCTCGATGCCGGCGGCGCGGACCTGCGCCACCCGCTCGGACACCTCAGCGGCCTGACGCACCAGCACCCGGCGCCGGTCGATGGGATCCGGAGCCGTCTGCACCGAACCGGCTTCCTTGAGCCGGGCAATGGCGGAGGACACCTGGCTCTGCGGCAGACCGGTGCGGGCGGCGATCTCACCGACGGCGGTGTCGGGATGAGCGGCGATGTCGCTGGCCACGATCAGCACCAGCCGGGCGCTGCCCGCATAACGCCGGGCGCCGCCCGGAGGCTCGGGCAGGGCCTCCTCGCCGATCTTCATCAGGGTGCGTCCCAGCAGGAACAGCTCGACTCCGTCCACACACCCAACATACATCGAAATAGATTCATCTATATTGATGTATCTATTTCGATGGATTATGTTGGTCGGCAGACGCGGCGGAGGGCCCGCCGCCCACAAAGGGGGAACCGTCATGCCCAACACCACCGGCGCGCTCGCCGTCCCTGGCGCAGTTCTGCACTACCAGGTCCGCGGGACCGGCCCGCTGCTGCTCATCTCGCAGAGCGGAGAGGGTGACGCCGACCGCACCACCGACCTGGTCACCCAACTCATCGATTCCTACGCCGTGGTCACCTACGACCGCCGCGGCCTGTCCCGCAGCCGGCTCGATACCCCCGGGCAAGGCGCGACGTTGGCCGAGCACGCCGACGACGTCCACCGCCTGCTGGCCTCTCTCACCGACACCTCCGCCCTCATGCTCGGCTGCAGTCTCGGAGCTGTCATCGGCATGCACGCAGCCGTCCGGTATCCCGGGCAGATCCGCACCCTCATCGCCCACGAGCCCGTCGCCCCACGCCTGCTTCCGGACGGCGAACGCGCCTGTCACGAGCGCGAACTCGCCGCGCTTCAGGACTTCTACCTCCGCGAGGGCCTGGCCGCAGCACTCCCGGAGATCGCCAGGACCCTGGGCATTGACCTCACCGCCAAGGACGTGGAACCCGATCTGACGCCTCAGCCGATCAACGCCATTCGCGCCGCGAACTTCGACTACTTCTTCCGGCACGACTTCACCGCGGTCATTCACGACACCCTCGACATCGCGGCGCTGAAGGACGTCAGCACTCGCATCGTGCCCGCCGCCGGACGCATCACTGCGCGGAACGTCTTCGACTACCAGGCCGCGACAGCCCTGGCCGCGCTCCTCGGCCGCGAACTGCAGGAACTTCCCGGCGGTCACAACGGAAACACCACCCACCCCCGGGCCTACGCAACACGCATCCGGGAGATCCTGAATGCCGAACACTGACGCAGAGCGGGCCGTCAGGAACCCCTGCCGGAAGGCCGGGCGAGGCGGACATCCATGGCCGGGTGGTCCCAGACCAAGCCGCCTTCCGGGGCCACTTCACCACGCCTGATCTTCACGAATCATCCCCGCACCGGAGCCAGTTGGAACCACCCCGGTGGAGCCGCTGGGGGCCGCCCTAGCCAAGATGGACCGGTACATCCGCCCGACAAGGCGTGTCGCCGTCGTCATACGATTCGCGGCATGATTCGTGCAGTTGTTTTCGATGTTGGTGAATGCCTCGTCGACGAGGCCAGGGAGTACGGCTCCTGGGCCGATCGGCTCGGTGTCCCCCGGCACACGTTCGCCGCGATGTCCGGTGCTGTCATTGCCCAAGGCCGCGACTATCGGGACGTGTTCCAGGAATTCGAGCCCGAATTCGACCTCTCTGAGCAGCGCGAGGCGCGGGCCGTGGCGGGCCAGCCCGAGCGCTTCGACGAGAGCGACCTGTACCCCGACGTCCGGCCCGCCCTCGCAGCACTTCGTGAGGCCGGGCTGTGGCTGGGCATCGCAGGGAACCAGACCGTCCGGGTTGGTGGGATCCTCCGTAAGCTGTTCACCCGCGACGTCGACCTCTTCGGGACGTTGGACGACTGGGGCGGTTCCAAGCCGGACCCCGAGTTCTTCGTGCGCGTCGCTGAAGCCGTACCGCACACGCCCGGCGAGATCCTTTGCGTCGGCGACCGGATCGACAACGACCTCAAGCCCGCTGTCGCCGCGGGCATGCCCACCGCGCTGATCCGCCGTGGCCCATGGGAAACCATCCGGTGGGGCACCGACGAAGCGAAGACGCCCTCCACCTTCCGGGTGGAAGTTACCCCGAGATCGAGAATCTCCACAGAACCGATAGGGGCAAGGGATTCGACTTGGGTGCTGGCCGCTTCAACTCCAACTGACAACACGAATGCCCCGGAAGGCGCTCCCCGATGAAGCAGCGTAGGTTGCTGACCGGCCTGGTCGTGGCCGTCCTCGTCGGCACGGCCGGTGCCTGTGACAGCGGGGGCGGCGGGACCGGCGACCAGTGGACCGCGCCCGCCCCGGGCCAGGCTGCCGCGCTGCTCGACTTCGCGGAGGGCGGCCGCGATGCCGCCTTGCGGGACGTGGCGTTCTACGGTTTCGGCGGAGTCACCGCCCCGGGTGGCATGACGACCGGCCCGGACGGAAGCGTCTATGGTCTCGGCGACAAAGCGGTCCGGCTCAAGCCTGATCGGACGGTGTCGACGGTCGAGGGGCCACGAAGGCCGGCACCTCTACCTCCGGATTGGTCGCCCTACCGGATGGCTCCCTGGTAGTCGGCGGCGCCGGGCAGGTGAAGAGGATCGCTCCGGACGGCACCGTGTCGGTACTGGCCGGTGCTGCCGGCGCGGCCCGCACACCGGGTGCCCCCGTGCCGGCGTCGGTTCCCGCCGTCGGATTCCACTTCGCCGGGCCGAGCCCGTTCGGGGTCGGCCCCGACGGCACCATCCTGATCGGGGACCGGGACGTGCTGTGGGGGCTCAAGAACGGCACCCTCAAACAGCTCTATCGCACCACCGGGAAAAGCGCCGACGGCCAACTCCTCCACATCGGCCGGGACAGCGCAGTGGACGCGACCGGCACCGCCTACATCTCACCCGAGGTGCCCGACCGCTTCCCCGGACGTCTCAGCGACCTGCTGGCCGTCCGCGCCAACGGCAGCCTGAGCAAGCTCCAACTACCGGCGGCCATCGACGGGATGCCGGGGGCGCCCGCCGCCCTCAAGGTACGGTGGCTGACCGGCGACGGTGCGAACGGGATCTTCGCCCAGGTCTACGACGCGTCGGGGAACAACGGCGCGGTCCTGCATCTCCATTCCGGGAAAGCAGATGTCATCGCCCACGAAGCCTCCGACGTTGAATCCACGAAGCCCTGCCGTATCCCTCAGCCGGTGGACGCACTACGACTTCCGTGCGCACTCCCCGAGGCCCTGACCTATCGGTCGGGCAGCCTCATTCTTGGCGGCCTCGCCGACTACATCCTGCAGATCCGCGTCACATGACGTCAACTGCTCGCATTCCGCCGCGTGAAGACGTGGGAAGGGAAACCGGCTTCGAGTCCCCTTCGGAAAACGTGAACCCACGGCCTTTCGACATCGCCCGCTTCATCGCCACCCTGACTCTGCTGTCGCAGGCCGCCGCACGAAGACGGTAGCCGGTGCGCGCTGGTAACAGCAGCGAGGCCCGATCCAGACTGCCGCCAGGGAGACCACTACCCGCTTCTCTGGACTCGCGCCGTGGAATACAACACCTGGTTCGATCACGAGAACCTCAAGGACTACGACGACGATCCCTTCGAGTTCACCGATTCAGAGCTCAGCTTCCTCGCAGTCCTGCGTGCCCGGGCCGCCGCATGGCGGGTGTCATGGGCACCCAGCAAATGTCTCACGGCCGGAGGACGACTCCTCACTCCTCGTCTGGATCTCTCTGCTCGACGAAGAGCGCCCGCTGATACTCGGCCAGTGGGCCGTGCACTTCTACGGCGCCCACGTGCAGGCAGGAAAAGTCTCCGACGACCTCTTCAACCTCGATAAAACTCCCGGACGAGGATTCTTCTTCGCCTCCGGCACGACCGGCGAACTCGCGCTCCACTGCGCCGACTGGCTCGAGAGGGTGCTGTGCCGCCCCGTTGTCCGTTCCGAATGGCCTACCGGTAAAAGAGTTCTTGCCTCCTGGGAGTTCGCCGACACAGAAGAGGGCCTCGTCAGCGACCTCCTCGTGTCCGCCAACGCTCCGCCCCCGGCCCGGCGCATCCAGATCCGCCCCTGACCCCGCACAGGCCCTATCCGCAGGTGTGACTATGCGTTGTGCGGGTGTGCCTGAGTTCTCAGTGACCAGGAATTCCCGTGCAGTCGGAGGGATGCGGTGGGAACCGGTGGCCGCGTACGTCCGTGCTCCAGTGATGCTCGGACCCGCAGTCACACACGTAGATCCCACTGTCCGGCACGATCTCACCCGGATGGAATGAACTCTGCTCGCTCATGCCACCTGTCTGCCGTACGCGAGATACTGCTCACCAGGATCGCGGCCAAGTCCAGCGCCTGATCACGCAGTTGCCTGTACCTGTGACATCAACGAGCAGCTGTGACTCCTTCAACTCACCCGCGCGGAGTGTTGGCGGCGAGCAGTTCCTGCAGAAGTTCAACGACGAGGTCGAGCTGCCCTACAACCGGGAGTGACCGGTACGGCAGCCCATGCGCGCGTCTCCTCGGGTCGGTGTCAGACAAGTGGTCCAGGGCCGGTCAGCCGTATCGCTGCAGTAGTCCGTCCACGTACGCCTCCAGCCGTTCTCCCAGCACCTCGGACGTCAGATCGTCCCGTCCCAGTTCACGCCACGGCCCGGCCAGTTTCGCCGTGTCGGGGCAGTAGTGCAGGGCGTCGAGCAGCCGCCAGTACAGGTGGTCGGGGTCGTCGGCGAGGTCCCGGCCGCCGTGTGCCTCGTACCGCGCGCGGAAGTCCAGCCCGTATGCCGGCCCGTGCAGCAGCGCGAGCGCGGTCGAGCAGTGCGCCACGTCCAGGTCGGCAGGTCCCCACGAGGTCTCGACCCAGTCGACGACACCGGTGATCCGCAGTTTGGGCCCGGCTCCCGTGAAGAGCACGTTCCCGGGATGGAAGTCGCGGTGCAGAAAGCAGCCTTCGTACGGCGGCGGATCGCGGCGGATCACGTCCACGGCACGCTCCCACAGGTGGCCGTCCGGGGACCGGACGCGCTCCGGGGACGTCCACGCCTGGTACGTGCGCGGTCTTTCGGCCGGTACGACGCCGTGGACGCGGACGAGCTGGGCTGCGAGCAGGTCCAGACGCCGGTCGAGGTCGTCCTCGTCCACACGGACGCGACCCGGCAGCGCGGACATCAACAGGGTCGGGTGGTCGCAGTGTTCGGCCGTGGCATCCACGGCTACGAACTCGGGCGCCGGGATGCCTTCCTGCCCGGCGAGCAGCGCCAGGACGGACGCCTCGCGGGCCAGCAGACCGGGCCCTGCGTGGCGGAAGAAAGGCTTCACAAAGGTCCGTTGCACAAGGTCCGTGGCGTCGTCGAGCGTGAGTCGGCGCATCTGGGAGCTCCAGCCACCGGACAGGAGGCGCAAGTCGGTGACCGAGCGGCCGTCGACGAGCTGCTTGGCCACCCACTCGCGGGTGGCCGTCCAGCCACGGTCG
Organism: Streptomyces sp. NBC_01267; assembly: GCF_036241575.1. NCBI lineage: Bacteria > Bacillati > Actinomycetota > Actinomycetes > Kitasatosporales > Streptomycetaceae > Streptomyces > Streptomyces sp. NBC_01267. Next base: position 201,223 of record NZ_CP108455.1, read on the forward strand.
TCGAGGCCGGTCAGCACGGCCTCCACGAAGTCCCGCCGGTCGTCGCCGTGGTCACGGAACCACATTCCCAGCTGGTGCTGTGCGTCCGGAAGGTCGAACCGCGTGTACTGGGCGCGCGCGGTCAGCGCGTCCTGTACGGACTCGGTCACCGCGGGCGGGATCACCGCGTCGGTGCCCGGCACGGCGAGCACAGCCCGTCCCTCGTACGCCTGCAGCACCTGAAGCGCGGGTGCCTCCCGCCAGCTGTCCGGCCGCCGGATAATACTGCTGAACCTGCCGTTCCCGTTTCCAAAGGGCACCTCCCACGCCTCGGCCGTATACACGGCGGGCGCGCACAGCCCCAGCGCCGCCACCCGATCCCCGTAGTACCGAACGAGGTCCGCCACTGTCTGCCCGCTCATGCTGAACCCCACCAGGACCAGCGGCCCGTCCGCCCCCGCGTACGCGTCGATCACCGCGACGGCCTGCTCGAACCGTCGCAGCAGGCTTAACTCGCTCAGTTTGCCGGTGCTTTCGCCGTGCCCGGAGAAGTCGAAGGCGATTCCTCGACAGCCTTGGGCCACGAACTCCCGTACCAGCGGCAGCTGTCGCTCCGTGCTGCTGGTGCCTGCGCCATGCAGCACCACGGCGGTGACCCCGGAAGGATCACCGCCGTACACACCGCTGAGCCGTTCACCGTCGTGGTCGTGCGTGAAGTCGAAGAGCATGTCCCCTATTCACTCACGCCGTGGCCTCCGTCTTTCGAGAGTGTCACCGCCGGCATCCGACCCTGGTCTCCGCTCTTCGAGCGACGGCTGAGATCGGCGGCGTACTGCGCGCGGGGGCCTCCTGCAACGACGGCCCAGCCAGCGGCCGCTCCGATGGAGACCCCGAGGACCTCGCTGAGGACGGCGGGAGGCATCTGTGCTGCGAGGTCCATCAGTGCGCTGTTGCGTCCGCGCCCCATCCCAGGCATCCCGTGCGCCTGGCGTGGTCTTTCACCAAAGGCCAGCCCGGAGGCGAAGCGCTCCAGCACGCCGTTGTCTGTCCTCCTCCAGACTTTGCATGTCGATGAGTCGCCTTCAATCCAGAGATACCCGCGGAGAGGCGGGGCCTTCCCCTGCGGGACCCCGAGGGCGGTGGCCGTGGCAGAATCCCCGCATGATGCTGATCCGAAAGGGCAATGCCGCGTAGGCGCCCAAGCGCTGTCCGCGCTGAGCGGTGGCGGCCCCAAAAACACGTGCTAGTACACCGGATCCCAGGCGTATCCGCCCGGACCCGGGCAGCGATCCGCCGGGTTGAAGCCGAGTTCATGTGGCCGAACGCCATCGCCAACGCTCTCAGCCGATTCGAGTGGGCCTTCAGACAGCCAGGACGATATCTGACCGGGCCGGGCGAGAGTCCTGGCATCGAGATCGAAGATGGCCGAGACGATCTGGAAGACGCCCTGAGACGCCTCCCCGCAGGAGCCCGAGCCGACCTGGGACGACTGGTGGAGCAAATAGACATCGAATTCGAGCGTCGCACCCTCCCGGACCCGGGCTGGGCGGGCGAATGGACAGCCGGGCGCTGGTGGTGGTGGCGTATTCGGGAACGGTGACCCCAGCCGTTCCCGGCCGCCCAACCACGACGCGGACCGCACAGAGCTGATGGGCATCGGGTACCGATCAGGGCGCTGCAGTTCGCGATCAGTCGAGGGGGGGCTCCTCGTGTGCGGCGACGATCGCGTCCACCCGCGCGGCGAGATCGAAGTCGGCCGCGGTGAGCTGACGTCCCACGTCGTGCGTCGTGATGCCGAGCCGAATGCTGTCGATACGCAGGTCGCTGTCGGCGTGGTGCCCGATCCTGCGTTCACGGTCCGCGACGTGCACGATCACGGCAACACCAGCGTGGTACCTCACGGCGTATGTGCCCGTGATCTCGTCTCCTACGTGTGCCCACCCCGGGAGCCCTTCCAACCGCTCGGCGATCTCCTCATCCGTGAGCGGAACCAGCCCCTGCGCCACGTCTATCCCCTCTCGGTCAGCGGGGCCAGAACCTCATCGAGGTCCCGGCCGATCGGGGCATCGTGCCGCGGCCGCATTTCTCTCCAGAGTGGCCAACTCCCGGCGCATGCGCACCGGCCTGGTCTCGACCGCGATGGTTGCCGCTGTCCGGGCAATCTCCACCGCCTGGTCCGGCTCCCCTGCCACCGCTGCCGCAGTCGCGTGACGGGCCAGATAGACCCCGCGGTCACGTCGGGCCGTCTCAGGCACCGCGTCAAGGACTTGAGACCAGAGAACACCGGCTGGTCCAAGTAGTTCTGAAGAGCTGTCGGAGGGCGTGGAGGTCGCACTGAGCCCCGCCCCCAGGAACACCACTGACCACATGCCTGGGTTTCTGCTGGCCACCAGCCTGGACACCGAACGCCACCTGGGCATCTCCATGGCCGTTGACACAAAGTCGCCCCTCTGAGGTGGTCGTCACCTGGGGTCCGGATAGCTCGCAGTTGCCTGGCGCGATGCCGAAACGAAGATGGCCTTCTGTCCGTGATCACGGATTTCCCACGCTTCCAGACCGCGCGGAACGGCTGCACTGGAAGGTGGTGTTGGGTCCACCCCTGTGGTGGTGCTGGACCGCTGGCAGGCCGAGTGTGCCTTTCATAGCGTCGTGCTCATGACGAATGCGACGAACGAAGAACGAACAGGTGCCACCCGGCGGACAGCATTGCGCGGGCTGGGACTCGCGGTCGGGGGCGCGGCACTGGCCACCGGGCTGGGAACCTCGCCGGCCGCAGCGGACCCGCGCCGCGGGCTCACCACCTACGTGCTGGTGCACGGTACCCACAGCGCCGGCGCGTTCTGGATGCCGATCGCGCGTGAGCTGACACTGCGCGGTCACCACGTCGTCATGGTGGACCAGCCGCGGCATGGCGCCGAGGCTTTCGTGCCGGAGTCGTATCAGCGGCAGGACCTCGAAGCGATGGCAGCCGAGCTTTCCCCGCTGAAAGGCCTCGGGCTGGAGGACTATGAGGCGCGTGTCACGGACATCGTGCGGCGGGCGGCACGGAATGGCCCGGTGGTGCTGGTCGGGCACAGCCTGGGTGGCGTATCGGTCAGCCGTGTCGGCGATGCCGTCCCGCATCTGCTGCACCACATTTGCTACATGGCGGCCTTCTGTCCCAGCCGTGTCCTGCCCACAGCGGACGCCTGCACGGCGGCACCCGAGAACGCGAACGCTGTCAGCCCGGTCGAGCTGACGGTGGGTGCCCCGGACCGGCTCGGTGTACTACGACTGAACTTCCGGACAGGTGACGGCCGTGAGCTGGCCCTCCTGAAGGAGATGATCTGCGCCGACTACCCCGACGCCGAATTCCGCCGGATACTGGCCGGCATGCAGACCGACGAGCCCGTCGCCGCTTACGCGGGCCGAGCGGTCGGCCGGGCTGGTAGCTGGGGACGCATTCCCCGCACCTACCTGCGTTTCGGCAGGGACCGGACGATCGCCACCGCGCTCCAGGACAGAATGATCGCGGAAGCCGACGCGTTCACGCCCGGCAACAGCTTCCGCGTGCACGATTTTCCCGGGGCGTCACACGTCGGCCCTCTGGATCCCGTCCCGGTCGCAGAAATCCTGGACACGCTCGCAGGGTAGGGGGATCGGGCGCTCGAAGAAGTCGCAGGTCAAGAGTGTCTCTGCCCGGGAGCGCCGGAAGCCGGACAGGTCGTGGCCGAGCGGGCCGGGGAGTGGGGGCGATCCCTTCCAGGTTTCGGTGCAGGTGACAGGTGTGCTTGGCGAGGTTCTGCTCCATCGCGAGCAGAAGGCCGGATCCATTGATCGACGGGAGATGTGCCTTCATGAGGATTCATTGCAGCATGTCGGCTGAGGCACTCGCAGGTGCCTTTTCCGTGCCTGTGAACGGGCTGTCCAGGGCTGGCCACTGGAGCAGAATGATCACGTTGGCGGCAAAGGTGAACCCGGGGTGCTTCCCCGAAGCTGCCGACAAGTGTCGAGTAGCTCTGCGTCACTGCCATCACGCGCTGTGATTCTCATGAATGACGGGATCCGCGACGAGGACGTCGCCCGCCTGTCCCCGCTCAAGCACAAGGGTCTCAGCTGCTCGGCCACTACTGCTTCGCCGCCTCCACCCCCGCCGACGGCGGTCCGGCGGCGGACTGCGCCCCTTGCGCGCCCCGGATGCGCCGGAGTTGTACGAGGACGAGGGGTCTGAGCACGCCTCCGTCGAAGGTGACACTGCGGGTTCTCAGCGCGGGTCCCTGCGCATGCACCATGTGCGGGGGCCGTTGTCGGGGAGCTGGACATCGGCTGTGACCTTGAAGCCGAGGCGCTCGTAGAATCGCACGTTCGCCTTGCTGGAGGTCTCCAGAAACGCTGGATACCCAGCGCGCTCGGCCTCCTGGACGCCGGGAATCAGCACCGCACTGCCGAGGCCCTGCCCCTGGGACTCGGGGGCGGTTCCCACGGTTTCCAGGAACCATCCCGGCTCCTGGGGCCGGTACGGGGCAAGGGCCGTGTCCGCGGACGCGGACACGGCGGCCCGGTCGCCGCTGAGTTCGCCCAGGATCGGCCCGACTTCGGCGAAGGCGGGCGAGGGATCCTGGCCGGGAACGGCCCAGACAGCCACGGCGCGGCCTTCGTCGGCGACCCAGACCCGGCCGTACACCATGCCGATGCGGGTCAGGCACAGCTCCTGGGACCGCCGGATCCGCCCCTCGTGATCGTCCGCTGCGATCACGTGCCGCGTGTAGGGGTAGTCGGCGAAGGCGCGGGCGAGGGTATCGACCGCGGTGGGAATGTCGGCGTCGGTGATGGTACGTACGACAGGGGCCCTTTGGTTCTGTGCCATGTTCACCAAGCCATCCTGACACCGGGTGAATCCCTCGCCAACGCGTTTTGACCAGGGGAACGTGACGCGGTTCCTACCGGCACCCCAAAACCACAGACGGCGAACAGCCGGTCACACCCCGAAGCAGACGGGCACCTCCCGCATTCCTCCACCCAGCGAGCAAGAAGTGTGCACCGATGGGGAGGGAAGGAGCCGGCGGGCACGATTGCCGGGCCAGGGGCGGGCAGCAGCTCCGGGAGCCGTAGCGGGTCGGGGGTCATGGCCCGGCTGAACTCCGCAGCAAGTTCCACGGCCAGGGTGAGCCGCTCGACCCCGGGCAGGTCCGATCCACGAGCGAGTCGGTCGGCGCAGGTCGTCGCGAAGGTGGTGAGACGCTCGTGGCCGACGGCAATCTCATCCAACGGCCATATCGCGGTGGCAAGTTGCCGAGGGTCGATCATGCCCCCCATGCGCAGGTCGGTACTGGTGAGGAAGGTGACGGAGGCGAGTACGCGCGGGACGCGCAGCGGCGTCACCATCTGGCGCATGAGCATGCGCAGGGCGGTCGAGCGGGAGATCGCGCAGGCCAGAGCGCGGCCGAGGCGGGCACCCGCCCGGCCCGCTAACTCCTTGACCACGGAGTTCAGTTGGTTGGTCAGGCGGTTGGTGCGGCGCTGGTAGCGCTCCACGGCGCCGGAAACCTGCTCGCGGAACGTCTGCCGCGGGCAGTCGAGTACCGGGCACACCAGGCGGCGGACCCGCACCGAGACGACGATCCGCCGTCCGTCCACCGGAACGTCCACGAGCACCCGCCCATGAAATCCGTGCACCCGCGCTGTTCGCGTCCCGCACGCGGGGCACGGCACCCGATCTGTCCCGGGTCCGCGCCGACACCCGGATGAACTCGCCCTCGCCCGTCACCCCCTCGATGGTCAAGGCCGACGGTCCTGAAAACACCACCGTCACAAGCTCATTGACATCGCGCAGACCATGCCAACGACAACCGTCACCCTTCGCTACCACCGATTACGGGCCAGAGCCGCTCGTTTGACAGACCCGTGAGTGCACTTTCGAGTGAACTCACCGCGAGTTCCGGCCGAGTCCGTCTCGGTGAGCAAGGGGCCACGCTCACGCTCGACCCGGAACGACCGCAGCCACCGGAAGAGATCGCCGTGCATATTCTGCTTCTCGCGAGCGCCTTCAACAGCCTCACCCAACGTGTTCAGGCCGAGCTCCGGGACCGCGGGCACTCCCTGGCCGTGCAACTCGTGCACGAGGACGGCCCCGTCAGGGAGGCCGTGCGCCAGGAGCGCCCGGACCTCGTCGTGGCCCCGTATCTCAAATCCGCGATTCCGGACGACGTGTGGTCGGTCCACACCTGTCTCATCGTCCATCCGGGCCCGGTCGGCGACCGCGGGCCCTCTTCCCTCGACTGGGCCGTCCACGAGGGAGCAGACAACTGGGGCGTCACCGTCCTGCAGGCGAATGCGGAGATGGACGCGGGCGACGTATGGGCGTCGGCGTCCTGCTCGCTGCCCCCGGTGGGCAAGAGCGACCTGTACCGCAACGAGATCTCGGACGCCGCCGTGGAGGCCGTACTCCTGGCGGTCGGGCGCTTCGCGTCCGGGACGTACACTCCGACTCCGCAGACCCCGGGCGCCGGCTGCCGCCCCCTTTTCCGTCAGTCGCTGCGCCGCATCGACTGGCAGTCGGACTCCACGGCAACGGTGGTCCGCAAACTCAGGGCGGCGGACTCCCAGCCCGGCGTGCTCGATGAACTGCTGGGCGGGGAGTGGTTCCTGCATGGCGGGCATCCCGAGCCCCGGCTCGGCGGACGGCCGGGGGCACTGGTGGCCACCCGGGACGGCGCGATCTGCCGGGCAACCACCGACGGCGCGGTGTGGATCCCCGAGCTGCGGCCCCGGCGGGCTCCGGGCGGTCCCGCCACCTTCAAGCTCCCCGCCACCTCGGCGCTGGCCGGGCGGCTGTCCGCCGTGCCGGAGAGGCCGGCTCCGCTGCACAGGACCGGGCACGACGACACCTGGTCCGAGATCAGCTACCGGGAGGAGGCCGGGACCGGCTTCCTGTCCTTCTCCTTCCGCGGCGGCGCAATGAGCACGGAGCAGTGCCAACGCCTGCTGCACGCCTACCGGTTCGCCTGTTCCAGGCCTACCTCGGTGCTGGTCATCGGCGGCGGCCGGGACTTCTTCTCCAATGGCATCCACCTCAACGTGATCGAGGCATCGGCCGATCCTGGCGCGGAGTCCTGGGCCAACATCAACGCCATGGACGACCTGGTGGAAGCGGTTCTGACCACCACGGACCGCCTCGTCGTCTCCGCCATGGCCGGAAACGCCGCGGCGGGCGGGGTGATGCTGGCTCTCGCCGCCGACGAGGTGTGGTGCAGGGCAGGCGCGGTACTCAATCCGCACTACCGCCTGATGGGGCTGTACGGATCGGAGTACTGGACGTATACGCTCCCGCGGCGCGTGGGCGCGGCGGCGGCCGACCGGCTCGTGCAGGACGCCCTGCCGGTCAGTTCTGCGGCGGCCCATCGTCTCGGTCTGATCGACAGAGTGATCGCATGCGCCCCCCGGTCGTTCGACTCCGAGGTCGGGGCCCTGGCGTCCCGCCTGGCCGCGCTGCCCGCGACACGATCCCGTATCAACGCCAAGAAGGCCGAGCGGGACCGAGCCGACCTGGCTGCGTTCCGCGAGGCCGAACTCATCCGGATGCAGCGCATCTTCGCGGACCCGCACCATCCGTACCACGGGCTGCGCAGAGCCTTCGTACGCAAGGAACGCCCCGCGTCCGGTGCCGCGGCCCAGCACTCCCCACTTTCCCGGGGCTGACCGCGGCCCGATGGCGGAGTGGCTACCGTTGCTCCGCCACCCAGTCGTACCAGTGTTCCAGGCCTTCCCCAGTGGTCGCCGAGACCGTCAGCACGCGCACGTCCGGGTTCACCGAGCGCGCGTGCCGCGCGCACCGCTCGACGTCGAAATCGACGTAGGGCAGCAGATCGGCCTTGTTGACCAGGATCAGGTCGGCGGCGGCGAACATGTACGGATACTTCAACGGTTTGTCCGTGCCCTCGGTGACCGAGATGATCACGACCTTGCTGCGCTCCCCCAGATCGAACAGGGCAGGACACACCAGGTTGCCGACGTTCTCGACCATCAGCAGCGACCCCTCGGCGGGCGACAGGGCAGTGAGCGCGCCCTGCATTATCTCCGCATCCAGGTGGCACCCCGCCCCGGTGTTCACCTGCACCACGGCACAGCCGGTACGCCTGATCCGGTCGGCGTCGAGCCTGGTCTCCTGGTCGCCCTCGATGACGGCCACCGGCCGACGGCCGGTGAGATCGGTGATGGTGCGTTCGAGCAGTGTGGTCTTCCCCGCTCCCGGTGAACTCATCACGTTCACGGCCACAACGCCCCGGTCGGTCATCCACTTCCGGTTGCGCTCCGCGAGGAGGTCGTTCTTGGCGAGTACCTTCTGCTCAAGGGTAACGGTCTCGCCTTCGCCCCTCGGCTGAACGTGGTCGTGTGAGTGCGGATGCGGATGTCCGTGAGCCGGTGCATCATCCTCCCGCAGCATCACGATCCTGGTCCCGCCGGATTCCTCGGAACAGCCGCAGGTACCACACATGGCTCAGCCCACTTTCATGGAAACGATCTGAAGTTCCTGTCCCGATGTGATCTCCACATCCGCGCTGCCGCAGGGACACAGCAGAATCAGGTCGGTCAGGGTGAATTCGATGTCGCAGGTACGGCAGCGGCCGGCCCCGGGCGGCTGGTCGATGTCCAACTGCGCCCCCTCGGCGGCTGTTCCCTCCGTGACCAGGCCGAAGCAGAACCGCATCGATTCGGGGACCACGGCAGTGAGCACCCCGATGCGGACGCGGACGGAACGGACCGGACGCCCCGCGGCGCGTTCGCACACCGAATCGACGACGCTCTGCGTGATTGCCAGCTCGTGCACGAGTGCCTCGTTCTCCCACGGGTGGCTCCGACCGTAGGGCTCCGGCGGGCCCGTACCGCCCACCGACCGGACCGGTACCCCGGCCGGATCACCCGACCGGTCCACTGCGTGCGGTCATTCGGCTCACCGGACATCAGGCAGAGCGAGGAATTCCCTGTGTTGCCGGTGCGCTCGGATCGAGGCCTGATGGTACCAATGTGCGCGAACCCATCAGTGGGGGCCGACGGCCGTCAGGCCGTCATCCTGAAAGGCGGCACTGCCATGCCGACAGAGGAAGCGGTAAAGGCGGAGGACACACTGATCCACGTCCTGTGGATCAATGCAGGACTGAGTTGTGACGGCGATTCCGTTTCGCTGACGGCTGCCACTCAGCCGAGCATCGAGGAGATTGCACTCGGCGCCCTCCCCGGCCTTCCACAGGTCGCCGTCCACTGGCCACTCATCGATTTCGAGTGCGGCCCCAACGGAGGCGCCGACGACTTCCTCGAATGGTTCTTCAAGGCCGACCGCGGAGAGCTGGAACCGTTCGTTCTGGTCGTCGAGGGATCCATCCCGAACGAGCAGTTGCACGACGAGGGGTACTGGTGCGGATTCGGCAACGATCCCGCCACCGGGCAGCCGATGACCACCAGCGAGTGGCTCGACCGGCTGGCTCCCAAGGCCACCGCGGTGGTCGCGGTGGGCACCTGCGCGACGTACGGCGGCATCCATGCCATGGCGGGCAACCCGACCGGCGCAATGGGGGTCCCCGACTACCTGGGCTGGGACTGGAAGTCCAAGGCCGGGATCCCGATCGTGTGCGTCCCCGGGTGCCCGATCCAGCCGGACAACCTGTCGGAGACGCTCACCTACCTGCTCTACATGGCCACGGACCAGGCGCCGATGATTCCGCTCGACGACGCGCTGCGGCCGACATGGCTGTTCGGGTCGACGGTCCACGAGGGCTGTGACCGGGCCGGATATTACGAACAGGCCGACTTCGCGACGGAGTACGGCTCGCCGAAGTGCATCGTCAAGCTGGGCTGCTGGGGCCCCACGGTCAAGTGCAACGTGCCCAAGCGCGGCTGGATGAACGGCATCGGCGGTTGCCCCAATGTCGGTGGGATCTGCATCGGCTGCACCATGCCAGGGTTCCCGGACAAGTTCATGCCGTTCATGGACGAGCCCCCTGGCGGAAAGCTCTCCACCAACGCGGTCGGGCCGTACGGGTCGACGATGCGGCGCCTTCGCCACATCACCACCCACACCCTCGACCGCGAACCGAAATGGCGTAAGCCCGGCAGGGATCTCACGACCGGCGCCACACGCACCTGGTAAGCGACCGCGCAATCAACGCACATGGACAGAAAGATGAGGCGGCGTACATGACCGCGACGCAGCACAAGGGTGCCGGGGGCGGCCGGGGCAAGGACGACCTGGTCGAAATGGCATGGGACCCCATCACCCGGATCGTCGGCAGTCTGGGCATTTACACAAAGATCGACTTCAAGCAGAAAGTGGTGGCCGAGTGTCACAGCACCAGCTCCATTTTCCGCGGCTATTCGGTCTTCATGAAGGGCAAGGACCCGCGGGACGCGCATTTCATCACGAGTCGCATCTGCGGAATCTGTGGTGACAACCACGCGACGTGTTCCTGCTACGCGCAGAACATGGCGTACGGAGTGAAGCCACCGCACCTCGGCGAATGGATCGTGAATCTCGGCGAGGCCGCGGAGTACATGTTCGACCACAACATCTTCCAGGAGAACCTGGTAGGGGTCGACTACTGCGAGAAGATGGTCGCGGAGACCAATCCCGGAGTCCTGGAACAGGCCAACCGCACTCAGTCTCCGCACGCCGACGCCCACGGGTACAAGACCATCGGCGACATCATGCGGTCGTTGAATCCGTTCACCGGCGAGTTCTACCGGGAAGCGCTCCAGGTCAGCAGGATGACCCGGGAGATGTTCTGCCTGATGGAAGGCCGACACGTCCACCCCTCCACGCTCTATCCGGGCGGCGTCGGAACCGTGGCGACCATCCAGCTGATGACGGACTACATCACCCGGCTCCAGCGGTACGTCGAGTTCATGAAGAAGGTCGTGCCGATGCACGACGACCTCTTCGACTTCTTCTACGAAGCCCTGCCGGGGTACGAGCAGGTCGGGAACCGGCGCATCCTGCTGGGCTGCTGGGGCTCCTTCCAGGACCCGGAGCACTGCAACTTCGAGTACAAGGACATGACCGACTGGGGCCGGAAGATGTACGTCACCCCCGGCGTGGTCGTCGACGGGAAGCTGGTCACCACCGACCTGGTGAAGATCAACCTGGGCATCCGGATCCTGCTCGGTTCGTCGTACTACAACGACTGGGACGAGCAGGAGACCTTCGTGACCGAGGACCCGCTCGGCAATCCGGTCGACCGGCGCCACCCGTGGAACCAGCACACCAACCCGCAGCCGCAGAAGCGGGACCTGGACGACAAGTACAGCTGGGTCATGTCGCCGCGGTGGTTCGACGGCAAGGACTACCTCGCTCTGGACACAGGCGGCGGACCGCTCGCGCGGCTGTGGACCACCGCGCTGGCCGGCCTGGTCGACATCGGCTACATCCAGGCCACCGGCCACAGCGTCAAGATCAACCTCCCCCGGACGGCCCTCAAGGGCCCGGTGGAGCTGGAATGGCACGTCCCGAAGTGGAGTAACACCATCGAGCGCAACCGGGCGCGCAGCTACTTCCAGGCCTACGCGGCCGCCTGCGCGCTCCACTTCGCGGAGAAGGCGCTCGCGGAGATCCGGTCCGGGAACACCAAGACCTGGGAGAAGTTCGAGGTGCCGGAGGAGGGGGTGGGCTGCGGGTTCACCGAGGCGGTGCGCGGTGTCCTCTCGCACCACATGGTGATCCGGGACGGCAAGATCGCCAACTACCACCCGTATCCGCCCACCCCGTGGAACGCCAGCCCGCGCGACACGTACGGCACTCCGGGTCCCTACGAGGACGCCGTGCAGGGCCAGCCGATCTTCGAGGAGAACGACCGGGAGCACTTCAAGGGCATCGACATCATGCGCACGGTGCGCAGCTTCGACCCCTGTCTGCCCTGCGGAGTGCACATGTATCTCGGCGAGGGCAAGAAGCTGGAGCTGCTCCACTCCCCCACCCAGTCCGCGGGCAGTGAGTGACATGACACAGGAAACAGCACCGGCGGCGCCCGAATGGCGGACGACCGGTGAACGCATCGACACCCTGATCGCCGCCAGCGGCTCGGGCGGAGCGGTGGCGCGCGAGCGCAGCGAGGAGCTGGTCCGGCTCGTCGTCGACTTCTACGGCGCCGGCCTGGAACGGCTGCTCGACCTGGTGCACGAGCAGGGGCGGCTGGACGACGACATCCTCGCCGCGCTGGCCGGCGACGATCTGGTGGCCACCGTCCTGCTGGTACACGGGCTGCACCCGTACGGCGTGGAGACCCGGGTCGAGCAGGCGCTGGAGAGTGTCCGGCCGTATCTGGGCTCGCACGGCGGTGATGTGGAACTGCTCGCCGTCACTGACGGGGGCACCGTCCGACTGCGGCTGCTGGGCAGCTGCGACGGCTGCCCGTCCTCCTCGGTCACGCTCAAACTGGCCGTGCAGGGCGCGGTGGAGGCCGCGGCTCCGGAGATCACCTCGATCGAGGTCGAGACCGCGACCGAGGAGGACGCCGTTGCGGCGGGGCCACTCGTGCCGGTGGACTCGCTGTTCGCCCGGCTGCACGCAGATGCCGGAGCAGCCGAGGACGACGGCGCCTCGTGGGAAGTCGTCCCGGAGCTGTCCGGGCTGGGGTCCGGCGCTGTGGCACGGGTGGACGTCGGCAGACTCCCGGTGGTGGCCTGCCGGGTCGGTGCGGATCTCTTCGCCTTCGAGGACCGGTGCGCGCGCTGTGAGCGGCCGTTCGAGGGTGCCGCGCTGGCGCGGCGGCTGGGTGGTGGCTCCGGTGACGCGATCCTGCGCTGCGCCGGGTGCCGTGCGCACTACGACGTGCGGCGGGCCGGGGTCTGCCTCGACGGCGACAGTTTGCACCTGGCTCCGCTTCCGCTGCTCTCGGACGGTGCGACCGTCTCTGTCGCGGTCCCCGCGGCGGTGGCGCGGTGATCGCGGCCGGCCGTTCCGGCTCGCCGGCGGCTGCGCTGCTGCGCCTCACGCGCAACCGGCCGCTGCCGGTTGCCGGGGAGCGTTGCGAGATGTGTGCGGAACCGATCGGCGAGAGCCATTCCCACGTGGTGAACCTCGACAGCCGTGCCCTGATGTGCGGCTGCCGGGCCTGCTATCTCCTGTTCACCGACGAGGACGCGCAGCTGCGCTACCGGGCGGTCCCCGAGCGGTATCTGCACTTCGCCGGACTCACCGTGGACGGGCGTGCCTGGGACGAGCTGCAGATTCCCGTGGGGCTCGCCTTCCTGTTCCGCAATTCGGTCCAGGGCCGAACGATCGCCTTCTACCCCGGCCCCGCCGGGGCCACCGAGTCGGAACTGCCGCTGGATGCCTGGGAGGCCGTCGTCGAGTCGAGCCCGGAGCTCGCCGAGCTACGCCCCGACGTGGAGGCGCTGCTGATCCGGCGCTCCGCGGGAAGCGGCGGATCGTGCCATCTGGTTCCGATCGACGCCTGCTACGAACTCGTGGGTCAGCTGCGGACGCTGTGGCGCGGATTCGACGGTGGCACCGAGGCGCATGCCGCGATGGACGCCTTCTTCACACGGGTGGCGGACCGCAGCCGGCCCGCAGCCGGGATCGTGGCGCCGTGAACGACATCGCGTTCGACGTGCTGGACATCTTCGCCGAGCCCTACGCGGCCGTACCGCAGCTGACGGCGCGACTGCGGATCGAGGAGCGGACGGGCCGCCGCATCCATGCCGTCGCACTGCACTGCCAGGTCCGTATCGAGCCGCAGCGACGCCACTACGACGACTCCGAACAGAGCGGTCTACAGGCGCTGTTCGGGGGCCGGGAGCGCTGGACCGAGACCCTGAAGCCGTTCCAGTGGATGAGTTGCGACACCACGGTGCAGGGGTTCAGCGGCGCCACCGAGGTCGACCTCGCCCTGCCCTGCACGTACGACTTCGATGTGATCGGTTCCCGCTATCTGCACGCCCTGGGAGAGGGTTCGGTACCCCTCGCCCTGATGTTCTCCGGCATGGTCTTCACCCGCGGCAGCAAGGGTTTCGGGGTGGAGCACGTGCCGTGGGACTGCGAGGCCCGGTACCCGATGCCGGTCGAGGTGTGGCGGCGCATGGTGGCGTCGCACTTCCCGAACACCGGCTGGATCAGGCTGGACCACGAGGTGCTGGCGCGCTTCGCGGACTTCCGGGCCCGGCGCGGGCTGATCAGCTGGGACGAGACGGTTCAGGCCTTGCTGGCCGAGAGCGACGAGGTGGCCCTGTGAGCCTTGACCAGGTGCGTTCGATCGCCGACGCCGTGCTTTACGAGGGGTACCTCCTCTATCCGTACCGTGCGAGCTCGCACAAGAACCAGTCGCGTTGGCAGTTCGGGGTTCTCGGCCCGCCGCACGCCGCGGCGGCGAGCTTCGGCGAGGAACCGGACTTGGAGATGCAGTGCCTGCTGGCACCGCACGAGGGGCCCGCGCAGGTCACCGTCCATCTGCGTTTCCTTCAACTGCAGGTCCGCGAGGTGCAGCGCAGGGACGAGGACGGCAGCCATGCGCCGGTGAAGAAGCTCACCGTCGACGGGGTCTCGGTGATGACCTGGGACGAGGCGGTGGAGCAGGAAGTCGTTCTCGTGGCGGAGCCGTTGGACGAGCCGTTGGACGAGGTCCATGAGGTCCCGGGCGGTGAGGAGTCGGAACCTCTCACCGATGCGCGCGGTGTGGTCGTGGGACGGATCGTGCGGCGCCGGCTGCCGTTGACGCTCCGGATCCTGACCCGGAGCGCCGTCGACGACGGCTACGTCCGCCTGTCGGTGTCGGTGCGCAACGAGCACCCGGAGCCGGCGGCCACCAAGGACGCCGCGATCCGCGCCTCGCTGATCGGCGCGCATCTGCTGCTCCGGGCACAGAACGCCGCGTTCGTCTCACTGCTCGAACTGCCCGCCGGAGCGGCGGGCGCCGCCGGTCGTTGCCGGCAGCGCAGGTGCTGGCCCGTACTGGCCGGCGCGAAGGGGGCGACGGACACAGTGCTCGGCGCGCCGATCATTCTGTACGACTATCCGGAGGTGGCCGAGCAGAGCCCTGGCGCCCTGTTCGACTCGACCGAGATCGACGAGATCCTGACCCTCCGGGTGATGACCATGACGGAGGAGGAGAAGGCGGAGGCGCGGGCCACCGATCCCCGGGCCAGGGAGATCATCGACCGGTGCGAGGGCATGTCGCCCGCCGACCTGCAGCAGTTGCACGGCCTGTTGCGCGAACCCCGTCCGCCGGAACCGGCGGCCTCCGCGGCACTCGTGGGCCCGTCGGCCGACGTCCGGGACGCGGAGCCCGCCCCTTTCGACACCGCGGGTGTTCCCTGGTGGGACCCCGCGGCCGACGCCTCGGTACAGCCGGGGAGCGACGCGGTGACGATCGACGGGGTAAGGGTGGCCAAGGGCAGCCTGGTCCGCGTGCACCCCTCCCGGCGTGCCGACGCACAGGATCTGTTCTTCGCCGGCCAGGTGGCCCGGGTGACCGCGGTTCTCGCGGATGTGGACGGCGGTACCCACGTCGCCCTGGTCCTCGTCGACGACCCGGCGTCGGACCTGCACGACTGGTACGGCCGCTACTTCTACTTCGCGCCCGACGAGCTGACACCGCTGTCCGTCGACGAGACGGCGCAGTACCGAGAGGAGAACCGATCGTGAAGAGCCTGGGCATGATCACCGCCGGTGTGGCGGCGGCTGTGGCGGTCGTCGCCGTGGCAGTCGGGATCCGGTCGATCCCCGACATCCGCCGCTACCTGAGAATCCGTTCGATGTGAATCCCGATGTGAGCAAGGAGCACGCCATGGCGGGCACGCCGAAGAAGGACAGCGTCGTCGAGGAAGAGCCGCAGGAGGTAAGGGGTCCGAAGGGGTCGCGGGACACCGGCTCGGACAAACCGTCGGGCGGTCCGGCCGACCGCACCCCTGGCACCTCGGACGAGCAGTCGGACACCTCCGTACAGCCGAAGAAGCCCCGTGACCCGGACTCTCCTCACCTGCAGTCCGGCGGCAGTTGAGCCGAGGATGACGAACGAACCGGACACGGCCGCCCGGGTACTCGTGGCGGGCATCGGCAATCTGTTCCTCGGCGACGACGGCTTCGGCCCGGAGGTCGTGCGGCGGCTGGCCCGCTCCGGCGGGATGCCCCCGCAGGTCCGGGTGGTCGACTACGGCATCCGCGGCATGCACCTCGCGTACGACCTGCTCGACGGGTACGACGCGTTGGTGCTGGTCGACGCGTACCCGGGTGGCGGCCCGGCCGGGCAGCTGACAGTGCTCCGTATCGGCGTGGAGGACCTCGGTACGGGTGAATTCGATGCTCACGGGATGAATCCGGTAGCTGTCCTTGCAAACCTGGACCAATTGGGCGGTACTCTTCCGCTCACCTACCTCGTGGGCTGCACACCCGCCGACATCGAGGAGGGCATCGGGCTCAGTGAAGCCGTCGACAACACGGTGCCCGAGGCGATCCAGGCAGTGCACACCTTGGTCCGGCAGCTCGCAGCGGCCGTACCGACCGCGTCCGTGAAGAGCGCCGAACCCAGGAGATCCTGATCATGTGCCTTGGCATTCCTGGTCGCGTCGTGAAGATCGTGGACGGGTATGCGGGGCAGCTGGCTCTCGTGGACGTGGAGGGCGCACAGCGGCGCGTCAACATCGGCATGCTCGACGAGCCACCCGGTTGCGACGACTGGGTGCTTCTCCACATGGGCTTCGCCGTCGAGCTCATCGACCGGGCCAAGGCCCGGGAGGCCCTGTCGGGCCTGGAGATGATGGGCCGCGGCCGGGCGCAGCTGATCAGGCGCCGGTTCGAGGTGCGCGGCGTCGTGCAGGGCGTGGGATTCCGGCCCTTCGTCTACGTCACCGCCTCGGAGCTGATGCTCACGGGCACGGTGACGAACACCGTTGACGGGGTGCTCGCCGAGGTCGAGGGGACGACCGACGCCGTGGAGGAGTTCGGCCGCCGGCTGCGGGACGACGCCCCGCCGCTCGCTGTCGTCGAGGACGTGCGCACGAGCGATCAGCCGGTGCGTGGCGGTACGGGCTTCACCATCGAGAAGTCCGGCACACGCGGCAGGGGCCGGACACTCGTCTCGCCCGACATCGCCACGTGCCGGGACTGCCTCGACGAGATGGGCGACCCGTCGAACCGGCGCTACCGCCATCCCTTCATCACCTGCACTCACTGCGGTCCCCGGTTCACGATCGTCACCGGTCTGCCGTACGACCGGGCCGCCACCACGATGGCGGACTTCGAGATGTGCGGAGCCTGCCGGGCGGAGTACGAGAACCCCCGCGACCGGCGCTTCCACGCCCAGCCGATCGCCTGTCCCGACTGCGGACCCCGGCTCGAACTGGTCGGCAAGGGGACCGCGGTCCGGGCCCGCGACGAGGACGCGCTGCGGGCCGCACGGGAGCTCGTCGCCGACGGCGGGATCATCGCGGTCAAGGGCCTCGGCGGCTACCACCTGGTGTGCGACGCCCGCAACGACCGGGCCGTGGCCGAGTTGCGCCGGCGCAAGCGGCGTGGCGGCAAGCCCTTCGCGGTGATGGTCGCGGGGCTCGATGTCGCGCGGGAACTGGTGACCATGACCGGGGACGAGGAAGACCTCCTCACCGGCAACCGCCGCCCGATCGTGCTCCTCCCCCGGCGCCCGGCCCGGCAGGGAGCGGGGGTCTGTGACGCGGTGGCGCCCGGTAGTCCGGACCTCGGGCTGCTGCTTCCGTACACCCCGTTGCACGTACTGCTCTTCGGGACCGGTGACGACCGTCCGGGCCTGGACGCGCTGGTGATGACGTCCGCCAACCTGTCGGGCGAACCGATCGTCACCGACGACGGGGCCGCGCTGACGGTGCTGGCCCCGCTGGTCGATGCGTGGCTGCGGCACGACCGGGGGATCCATGTGCCGTGCGACGACTCGGTCAGCCGGTACGTGGCCGGTGCCGAGCTCCCGCTCCGCAGGTCGCGCGGGTACGCCCCGCTGCCGCTCGCGCTGCCGTTCGACGTGCCTTCGACTCTCGCGGTGGGCGCCGATCTGAAGAACACCTGCGCACTGGGCGAGGGCCGCTATGCGTGGCTCAGCCAGCACATCGGTGACATGGACGACCTCGCCACGATCGAAGCGCTGACCCGGAACGAGAAGCACCTGGAAGAACTCACCGGGGTGGCGCCCGCCCGGCTGGTGGCCGACCGGCATCCCGGCTACCGCTCCGGCGCATGGGCCCGCGCCCACGCGGCCGGACGGCCGGTCCGCACGGTGCAGCACCACCACGCGCACATCGCATCCGTGATGGCGGAGCATGGCCTGGGTGTCGACGAGAGCGTGATCGGTATCGCCTTCGACGGGACCGGCCACGGCGACGACGGCGCGGCCTGGGGCGGTGAGGTCCTGGTAGCCGGCTACAAGTCGTTCCGCAGGGCCGCGCACCTGGGCTACGTGCCGTTGGCGGGGGGCGACGCCGGCGTGCTGCGTCCGTACCGGATGGCGCTCGCGCATCTGCACGCGGCCGGCATCCCCTGGGGCGAGGACTCACCCGCGGTCCGGGCCTGCCCGCCCGCGGAACGCAACGTACTGGCACATCAGTTCGCCACCGGTTTCGGATGCGTGTCCACGTCGAGCATGGGCCGGCTCTTCGACGCGGTCGCTTCCCTGGCCGGTGTCCGCCACGAGGTGGCGTACGAGGCGGAGGCGGCCATGGAACTGGAGGGGCTGGCACGGGCCGCGGAGTCGGACCCCGCCGCTCCGGAGGACCGCTACCACTTCGGGATCCGGACCGGGACGGGAGAGGGACCCGCCGTCGCGGATCCGGGCCCCGTCGTCCGGGCCGTGGTGTCCGACGTACGGGCCGGTGTTCCCGCCGAGCTGATCGCCGCCCGCTTCCACGCGTCCGTCGCCGCTCTGGTCACCGGCCTCGCGGAGATCTGCCGCACGCGCACCGGCCTCGACACCGTGGCCCTGGGCGGCGGCGTCTTCCAGAACGCCGTCCTGCTCGGAGCTGCGCAACGCGGCTTGACGGAGAGAGGCTTCACCGTCCTTCGGCCGCGGCTGCTCCCACCCAACGACGGCGGGATCGCACTCGGCCAGCTCATGATCGCCGCATCGGGCTGACGGCCCGGTCTCCCCACACTCCAAGGGATCCACAGAGAAGAGGGACCATGTGTCTGGCTGTTCCGGGGCGTGTCCTCAGCACCGCCGAAGTCGACGGCACCGTGATGGCCGAGGTCGACTTCGGAGGGGTGCGCAAAGAGGTGTGCCTCCAGTACATCCCCGATGTGTCGGTCGGTGAATACGTCGTCGTGCACGTCGGGTTCGCCATCCAGCGCCTCGACGAGCGGTCGGCCCAGGACACCCTTGCCAACTTCGAGCGGCTCGGCCTCCTCGCCGAGGAGTTCGGCGACGGCCTCGAACTCGCAGCCCAGCAGGGCGAATCCTCCGAAGGAGCCGGCCAGTGAAGTACCTCGACGAGTTCAGCGATCCCGATCTCGCGAAGAAGCTGCTCGATCAGATCCATGCGGCCACCACACGGAAGTGGGCCATGATGGAGGTCTGCGGAGGCCAGACCCACTCGATCATCCGGCACGGTATCGACCAACTGCTCCCGGACGGCGTGGAGATGATCCACGGACCGGGATGCCCCGTCTGTGTGACCCCGCTGGAGATCATCGACCGGGCGCTGGCCATCGCCGCCCGCCCCGGCGTCATCTTCTGCTCGTTCGGCGACATGCTGCGCGTGCCCGGCAGCAGCCAGGACCTGTTCTCCGTCAGGAGCGCGGGCGGCGACGTACGTGTGGTGTACTCGCCCCTCGACGCACTGAAACTGGCCCGCGAGAACCCGGACCGCGAGGTCGTCTTCTTCGGGATCGGGTTCGAGACCACCGCTCCCGCCAACGCGATGACGGTGTACCAGGCCGAGCGGCTCGGGGTGCGGAACTTCAGCCTGCTGGTATCGCACGTGCTGGTGCCCCCCGCGATCGCCGCGATCATGGAGTCGTCGACCTGCCGGGTGCAGGCGTTTCTCGCCGCGGGCCATGTGTGCAGTGTGATGGGGACCGCTGAGTACCCGCCTCTGGCGCAGAAGTACAAGGTGCCGATCGTGGTCACCGGCTTCGAGCCCCTGGACATCCTCGAAGGCGTCCGCCGTACCGTCGTCCAGCTCGAGGCGGGCCGGCACGAGGTGGAGAACGCCTACCCCCGCGCCGTTCGCGACGAGGGCAACGTACCCGCCATGGAGATGCTCAGAGATGTCTTCGAGGTGACGGACCGGACCTGGCGCGGCATCGGGGCGATCCCCCGCAGCGGCTGGCGGCTCTCCGGGAAATACCGGGCGTTCGACGCGGAGCAGCGGTTCGACGTGATGGACATCCACACGGCCGAGTCGTCGCTCTGCCGGTCGGGCGAGGTACTCCAGGGCCTGATCAAGCCGCATGCGTGCGACGCGTTCGGCAAGGAATGCACGCCGAGGAACCCGCTGGGCGCGACCATGGTGTCGTCCGAGGGCGCCTGCGCCGCGTACTACACCCACCGCCGGCTGGAACTGGTCGATGCGAAGTGACTGACGCGACGCAGGAAGTGACCGAAGTGGCCGAAGTGACCGACCTGACGGCAGAGGTGCCCGGCCTGGACTTCGAGGGGTGGGTCTGCCCGGTACCGCTGCGGGACATCCCGTCCATCGTGATGGGCCACGGGGGCGGCGGCGCGATGTCGGGCGAACTGATCGAGCATCTGTTCCTGCCCGCGTACGGTTCGGCGGCCGCCTCCGACCTCGGTGACTCGGCCGTCCTGACGGTCGGTTCCGGGATCCGCCTCGCCTTCTCCACGGACTCGTTCGTGGTGAAGCCGATGTTCTTCCCCGGCGGTTCGATCGGTGACCTGGCAGTGAACGGAACGGTCAACGACCTGGCCATGTCGGGTGCGACGCCCTTGTTCCTGTCAACCGCCTTCATCCTCGCGGAGGGCACCGAGCTGAGCGCCCTGGGCCGGATCGCCCGGGCTCTGGGCCGGGCCGCCGAGTCCGCCGGCGTCCGGCTGGTCACCGGGGACACGAAGGTGGTGGAGCGCGCCAGTGGCGACGGCGTCTACATCAATACCTCGGGCATCGGGGTGGTCCCCGCCGGCGTCGACATCCACGCACGCCGGGCGCGTCCCGGGGATGCCGTGCTCGTCAGCGGCGACATCGGCGTGCACGGGGTGGCCGTGATGAGCTGCCGGGAGGGTCTGGAGTTCGGCACGACGGTCGAGAGCGACACCGCCCCGCTGCACGGGCTGGTCGCCGACATGCTCGCCACCGGTGCCGACCTCCATGTCCTCCGGGACCCGACGCGCGGAGGTGTCTCCGCATCGCTGAACGAGATCGCCCGGGCCTCGGACGTCGGCATCGAACTGGTCGAGCGGCTGCTGCCCGTACCGCCCACGGTGCGGGACGCGTGCAGTCTGCTCGGGCTCGACCCGCTCCAGGTAGCCAACGAGGGCAAGTTGATCGCGATCGTTCCGGCCGGCGACGCGGACCAGGTGCTGGCCGCGATGCGTGCCCACCCGCTGGGCCGCTCCGCGTGCCGGGTCGGCCGTTGCGTACCGGATCATGCCGGGATGGTGGTGGCGAGGACGGGCCTGGGCGGGAGCCGCGTGATCGGACTCCCGATCGGCGAACAGCTGCCGAGGATCTGCTGAGTGAGCGCCGAGGGCGCGCTGCTGTTCGCGCGATACGCCTACCCGCCCAATGAGCTCGGCTACTGCGGCCCCGCCGACGCGGCGGGTCTCCTCCGTCGTGACGCGACCGCCGACATCGAGCGACGGGCCAGGCAGTTCGAGGGGGCCTGGTGCTATCTCGAGTACCTGGCGGAGACGGCCGGGCTCCCGGACCCGCTCGACGCGCGGGTGGTGGAGGCGTACTGGATCGGCAACGACCTGCTGGACCGGGTGGATCCCGCCGCTCTGGTGGAGCGCATGACGGACCGTTTCCGGGGCCAGCTCGGCGGCACCTGGCGCGAGGCTGGACGGCGGGCTCTGGCCCACCACAGCTTCCAGGTGTTCGAGGTCTATCCCTGGGCACCGATGCTACGGTCGAGCGGGAATCCGACCGCGCTCTCCGTACTCGACCAGTGCCGCATCCGTACGGGCGTGGTCCTCGGTGCCGACAGCCAGGTGGCGACCGTGCGATCACGCCCGCTGAGCTGGGACGGTGCGGAACTGGTCACCGGCGCGTGGCGGGAGGAGACCGTTCGATGCTCGGCCGGCGGGAGGACGCTGATCGACAGCCTCGCCCCCGGCGATCGTGTGGCACTGCACTGGGACTGGGTGTGTGACGTGCTCACCGACGAGCAGGCGTGGCACATCGAGTCCCTTGAGGAGCGCCGACGCACCGCGCTGAGACCGCTCGTCCCGTGAGCCGAGGTGACGGGCCCGCTCGCCCGGTGGTGGTTGTATGAGCGGCCACCGCAACGGACCCGTCGCCGGGAAGCTTTCCGTCAGGCCCCAGTGACCGGCTGGCCCGTGGCGCCGTGTCCAGTGACGACTGCGGCACCGCACGTGCGGTGGGCGAGCGGGATGCATCAGCATCGTTCTCCGTGCGGTTGAGCCTGCCGGGGAGCTGTGGCCCACCTGTACAGACCCACTTGCCCTGCCCTCTTGTTGCCGCAGATGTGGTGGGCGCGTGGAGACGGTTGGGCCGTTCCATGTCGGCGAACGCGGCGGCGAGCTGCTTGAGTTCCCTGTGATGCTGTTTCGGCGGCGGGAGCACATGTGCGCGCGCCGGAACAGGTCCTGCGGGCCTTCTCGTCGGTCTTCGTCTGCGGCGCGGGGGTGAGCTGGTGCAGCAGGTCGATCACCGTCGGCACGGTGGTGTTGCCGATGGTCTCCGGGACGCAACGGGTGCGGTGGACGAGGGCGGCCGGCCGGACATCGGGGTCCGACGTGGTGTCCTCGGCCAGGGCAGCGAGCCAGGCCGTGGCGGCGGTCCGCGCTGCGGGCAGCCGCAGTGCGGTCGGGGGCCGTAGGGTCATCGGCCAGCGCGAACAGGAACGGCAGACTCGCCGCCGTGCACGCGTACACGTCACCCTGGTGATGGGCCGCACTGTAGAAACCGCTGAACGCCCTCTCCCGGGCCTCGGGGTCAGGTGAGCCATCGCCCGGAGCCACACCGGAACGTCGGCGGCCGGCCCGTCCGCATGGCTCATCGACGACCAGTCGATGCTGTCCAAATCGTTGACCATGCACGGCACTCTGCCGCAGGGCACTGACACCGTACCCACCCCCGGCCGCAGAGCGACTGATCCTCACCCCAGGCGTACAGCACCGCCCCGTGGCCGGCGCCCCGGGCAGCCGCCTCGACCCGGGCCAAGAGCCGCTGCTGCAGGGCCACTTCTCCGGTCGCGGCGATCCGGGCGACGGTTTCCAGCAGCGCGGCGCTCTCCCAGCCGGGCAGCGGGAACCGGCCCAGCTCCCAGGCCAGGTACGTGTTGTAAGGGCGCGGTCGGCGATCAATGGCGAAGAGCAGGTCGAGCAGGAATCCGATGCCGGCAGCTGCGTCGAGGTGGCCAGCGAGCGGGTTGTGGTCGGAGTGACGGATAGTCATGCCGTCGTGGGCCCGAGAGCCCTTGAGGGCCGAGCCCGACGGCCGGGTCGGCCGTCGCATCGGTGACGTACGCCGCGAAATCCGGTGTCACGCCAGGTCCTTGCGCATCAGTGTGCACATCGTCTCGTGCCGCTGAAGCGAGCCGTCCTCGGCCTCCACGTCCCAGAAGTCGAGCTTGCGGCTGAAGGCTCGGTAACCCAGGCGTTCGTAGAGGGCGCGAGCGCGCGGGTTGCTCTCCTCGACTCCGAGTTCGGCGCGGATCAGGCCCCGGGCGCCGATCCGCTGCTCGGCGGAGCGGATCAGCAGTGTGCCGATGCCGCAGGACTGCAGGGCCGGGTGGACGCTGAGTTGCCAGAGCGTGCCGGCACCGGGCTCGACCGTGTAGTCGATGCCGCCGACCGCCACAGGGAGCCCGGTCGGCGTGCACACCGCCAGGTAGTCGATCTCGCCCGCCTCGGCGCGGCGGATCTGGTGGACGAGCTCGCGCACGTGCTTGAGAGAGCCGGCCCAGCCGCAGGACAGCAGATCCGCGTCGGTGAGGCCGCGTACCGACAGGTGCAACCTGATCTCGGTCATCGCCACATCCATTCGACTCCGACAGTGGCCGTCTCCCATTCCAGCAAGCCGGTCCCCGCGCTGTCCAAGGGGTTTCGGACCGGACCCGGCATCAGCCGGAAGGGCTTGCGCTCGCGACCGGGGCTGGCGTCGGCGAAGTTCGGCGCGTCCGGGGACAGCACGGTGACGCCCCTGGGACAGGGCACCAGCCCGACTCAACCATCGGCTTGGGTCAGGTGGGCTGGTGGTGCGGAATTGCTCGGGCGGTGCTGGGCGAACAAGCCGGGTTCGGGCTCGGCAAGGACGCCTGGGCTGACCAGGCACTTGAGCCTGTGTCGGGTGCTCTCGAAGTTCTTCGGCGTAATAACGAGGTGCTTGACGCGCTCGGTCTCAGGCCTCGGCGGACCGAACGCACAGCAAGACAGGCAGTCAACACAGCAACCAGGAGCGGCAACAGCGGAAACAAAAAAGACGAATCCGGACTTCGTCCCCAGCCAGTCCCAGCCGAACGAGTCCCAGAACTCCGGCCCAGACGGTTGTCCCCAGAAACAGCACCGCAATCACACCCCAGGCCATGGCTGCTACGGCCCACCCCCTACTCGTCACAGGTCCAGCATATGGACGGTCTTCGTCGCCTGGTCCAGACGCCTACCGCCACGATCCGGCCTGTCATGACGGAGGGCGAACACGCCCTCCACCTTGCGCTCGCCGACCGTCTCGATGAGATATCCGAGAGCCCCGTCCACTCCGACACCAACATCGAAGACGATCACCCTGGCTTACGTGCACCGCGCGGCGGCAGACATCCGGTCCTCCGATGCCCTGGCCGAGCTGGAAGACCTTGGCCCCCGTGTCTCCGGTCGGCATGGATCGCAAGCGGGCGCTGAGTGGCGGTACGCGAGGGCCAGGCTTGATGCCTGCGACTGCGCGTCTCAGTTGGCCAACCGAGCACGCTTGTTGGCCAACACGCACGCCTGGCATTAACCGGGAACAGTGCCGAAGTCGACGCCGGTCAAGTCACAGCTTGCATCCCACAACCGCGCCGCGACGAGGGTGTCAGCGAGGTGGCCCCACACCGGTTCGCATCGGGGCTTGCCGCGCAGGCCGAAGACGCGCGGCCCCCACAGTTGTCCCCCGCGCACGGCCGGGTCGAGCACAGCCCGGACTGCGGGCCAGGCACCGGCGTGCTTGCCCTGGACGAGGAGGGCGGCCGGTGCCCCGCAGAGCCGCGCACCAGCGGTCCGCACATGGACCGGCGGCCGTGACGTGGTGAGTGAGTCCAGCGCGCCGCCGGGATGGACCACCACGCTCGCTACCGCACTGTGGACGGCGCGCAGACGGCGGTCGAGTTCGAGACCGAAGTACATCTGTGCCAGCTTGGAGCGTCCGTAGGTGCGCTTGGGCCGGTAGTCGTGCCGGGACTGCAGGTCGTCCAGGTCGAGCCGCTCGGACTTCGCCGCGAAGCTACCCATGGTCACGATGCGGGCCGCCGGTGCGGAAGACAGCAGCGGCATCAGCCACCGGGTCAGCGCGAAGTGCCCCAAATGGTTCGTGCCGAACATGAGCTCGTGCCCGGCCCCGGTCTCCTCGCGCGGCGGGCCGTCCAGCGCGACGCCGGCGTTGTGAACCACCGCATCGAGGCATTCCACATCAAGTGCCTCCACCGCTGTTCCGAGCGATGCGAGATCGGCGAGGTCCAGCTGTACGGCCCGTACCCGCGCGCCAGGGACCCGTGAGCGGATCGAGGCCCTGGCAACCTCGGCCTTCGCGGGATTCCGGCTGCCCAGTACGACAGTGGCTCCGCTGGCGGACAGCTGCTCCGCGACGAAGTACCCGATACCTGCATTGCCGCCGGTGACGAGGAAAACACTGCCATCGGCGCGCGGTAGCCGTTGAACATCCCAAGGCGGGGTGGAGGACGTGGACGACGACATGGCGGTGAGGCTCCCTTGCTGCTGAGGACGGCTGCAGCTGCTCTGTGGGGCAGCTCGACATCCCCAGGGTTTCAGCGGCCACCGACACATCACCTACGGATCACCGACAGCCCCGTCGGACAGCCGATATCCCGCTGAAACGGTGTCGGCCCGTCACAGCACACCATTGCCGCTGAGCATCACAGTGGCCAACCGGAGCGCTCGCTGGCCAACTGAAGTGCTCAGTGTGCGACACGAAGTCGCTCCAGGTAAGTAGGGACAGCCACGTGAAGGAGGTATCGATCGGCTGAACCTCGGGCCAGCGTCCAGGGCCCGTCCCCGCGCTCCCATGCGTCGCTGGTAACGGCGGGGTGTGAAGCGGAGCGTTCAAGCCCAAGAGCTTCCCGGCCATCGGGAGGCAACAGGCGAGGGGAAGGCTGGACGGGCGAACGCAAGTGAACCCTTGATGATGCCTCGTGACTTTAAGACCGCGTCGATGGCGTGTTGGCGGCGGTCACAGGACCCGGTGCTGAAAGGCACCAAGCGACCTTCGGGTAACTGAGCCCGGAGGGAGGACACCGCAGGTCCCGGGGTAGAGGGGGCGCCCACCCCAGTCGCGTCTTACTGGTGCGGAACGTGGAAACCCCGACGGGGTCCAAGCCCCGGCTTGGTAGGCCGACCGCAAGGAAGGCTGAAGTCCCCGGCGGGAGAAGGAAGATCCAAGAAGCGAACGTCGGCGGGCCGAAAGGCCAGAGGAAAACGGGAGATCGGGGCCTTTACCCGCTCTCGTATAACTCGCCGGATACGGGTCCCGGTGGCCCGGCCCGAAAGGGCGCCCACGTGGATCAGGTGAGCCTTTGAAGTCACCACTGCAAGGAAGCCGGAACCGAGGGACAAGTTAGACACCGGAGGCGAACATGGAGATCACGACACCTGTCGTGACGCCCTCGCCTGCGGTGAACGGACCCGAGGACGACTTACTCGACTGGCACGGCATCGACTGGGCCACCTGCGGGGAGAACGTACGGCGGCTGAGGCAGAGGATCTTCAAGGCGACGCAGAACGGGGACCTCAAGAAGGTCCGCAACTTGCAGAAGCTCATGCTGCGGAGCCGCAGCAACACGCTGGTCAGCGTGAAGCGGGTGACGCAGCAGAGCAGTGGTCGCATGACCGCTGGCATCGACGGGGAACGGGCCCTCACGCCGAAGGCGCGAGGCACCTTGGCGGCCGAGATCCATCGGTCGTCGAAGCCCTGGAAGGCCAGGCCGGTCAAGCGAGTGTTCATCCCGAAGAGCAACGGGAAACAGCGACCGCTCGGCATCCCGGTCATTCGTGACCGGGTTCTCCAGGCCCGCGTGAAGAACGCGCTGGAGCCCGAGTGGGAAGCGCGGTTCGAGCCGAGGTCCTACGGCTTCCGGCCCGGCCGCAGCTGTCAGGACGCGATATCCGCGATCTTCTGGACGGTGAAGGGCAAGAACCCGAAGCGTCTGTGGGTCCTGGACGCAGACCTGTCGGCGGCATTCGACCGCATTGATCACAGCCACCTCATGACCATGCTCGGTCAGTTCCCCGCCAGGGATCTGGTCCGCAGCTGGCTGAAAGCGGGTGTGATCGACCGCGGCCGATTCGCACCGACCGAGGAGGGCACTCCTCAGGGCGGTGTGATCAGCCCGCTGTTGCTGAACGTTGCTCTGCACGGACTGGAACAGGCCGCAGGGTGCCAATACACGGTGCGGGCCGGGCGCGAGCCCGGCGCGATGCCGGGCACTCCGGTGCTGGTGAGGTATGCCGACGACTTCGTCGTGCTCTGTCACGACGAAGATCAGGTGCACCAGGTCAGGGCTCGGCTGGAGGAATGGCTTGAGCCGAGGGGTCTTCGCTTCAACGAGGAGAAGACCCAGGTCGTCCACCTCGATGAGGGGTTCGACTTCCTCGGCTTTACCGTTCGCCGGAAGAGCCAGAAGAAACTGATCATCACCCCGAGCACAGCGGCCTGCAAAAGGCTCCGGTCGCGCCTACGGACCGAGGTGAAGACCCTGCACGGGTCCAATGCCGAGGCCGTGTTGCGCAGGCTGATCCCGATCGTGCGCGGTTGGGCAGCCTACTACCGGGCGGTGGCATCCACGACGACGTTCTCGTCGCTGGATCACTACATGTGGCGGCTGACCTTCAAATGGGCCAGACGCCGCCACCGCAACAAGTCGAGTCACTGGGTCGCGGCCCGGTACTTCGGCAGATTCCACCCGTCCCGGCGAGACCGATGGGTGTTCGGCGACCGCGACAGCGGCGCCTTCCTCATCAAGTTCGCCTGGACCGGCATCGTCCGCCACCAGCTCGTCAAGGGCGGAGCGTCCCCGGACGACCCCGCGCTGACCGAGTACTGGCAGAACCGCCGCCGCAGGAAGGCGCCACCGCCGATGGACAAGACGAGTCTTCTCCTGGCGGTCCGGCAGCAGGGGCTCTGTCCTCTCTGCAAGCAGGCGCTGATCGCCGGAGCCGAGTACGAACCGGACAGCCCACGCGAGTGGATCAATTGGTTCGCGGCCTCGAAGAAGATGCTCCACAAGCATCACTTCACCTACCGGCGCGACGGCGGCGGGGACGAGCGGAACAACCTTCGCCTTGTGCACTCCGAATGCCATCGCCAGCATCACGCTGGAGACGGCAAACGGGCCACTTAACCCTGCTGACCTGCGAAGCCCATGGGGCTTGCTTGAGCCGGATGCGGGGAAAGCTCGCACGTCCGGTTCTGAGGGGGCCGGGGATCAGCAATGGTCTCCGGCTACCCGACCACAATGCCATCGGCCGTGGCGACCCCAGGCTGGACTACTCGCATTATTCGATTCTTGTTCGACAATAAATCGAATAGTGCGAGCTTTTGAGGCCAAGGTCTTCCGAGGCCCGCTCTCCCAGCTCTTCGTTCCATCGTGTGAACAGCAGCCGTACACGCTGGCCGGGGCGTGGTCGGATCGGCAAGGAGTACGTCATACCGAGGAGCGCTTCCTCTTCGTTGAAGAAGCCGAGGACGTGATCCCGCCGACGAGGTGGTCGAGGTTCTGAGGTTCCTGGCTGCTGGGGCGGGGAACGGCACCGAGATGCCAGGAACCTCCCCCAGGGCCACGCATTCCGCTCCACAGCAGCCGATCGCCCAGCCAAATAGCCATCCGGTTAGGGCAGTTGGGTGTGGGCAAGGGCGATAAGTTCATCCTCGCGGGCGGCCAGGAGGGCCTTGTCGAGTCCGGCGGCCGAACCTCATGCTGTTGGCGTGGACACCGACAGGACATGGGCGCGCGCCAGATGCCCGCTGGGTTCGTCGCACTCGGGCTCGGCAGCTTCGGAATCGGCCTGACCGAGTTCGTGATCGCGGGCCTGCTGCCCGAGGTGAGCCGCGGCTTGGGCCTCTCCGAGTCCGCAGCCGGATGGCTCATTTTCGGGATACGCCCTGAGCGTCGCGATCGGCGCGATCCTGCTGACCGCCGCCACCACCCGCTTCCACCGCAAGGCCGTACTCGTCGGGTTGGTGACGTTGTTCGCCCTCGGTAACCTGCTGTCCGCCGCCGCGCCCACCTACGCCGGGGCACTGCTCGGCCGCGTCGTCGCCGCCCTGTGCCACGGCTCTTTCTTCGGCATCGGCTCGCTTGTCGCCCGCCGCATGGTTCCGCCGGAACGGGCTTCGCGTGCGGTCGCCGTCATGTTCGCCGGGCTGACGATCGCCAACGTGCTGGGCGTGCCGTTCGGCACTCTGGTCGGCGAACACTGGGGCTGGCGCGCCACGTTCTGGGCGATCACCGGAATTGGCCTCCTGGCCGTGGCCGCCATCGTCGTGTGGGTCCCGTCCTGGGCGGGCACCGTGGACGATGCCCATCGGAAGGTAGGGCTGCGTCCGCAGCTACGCGTCTTCCGCTCCTGGCAGGTCTGGCTGACTCTCGCCGCCACCGCCCTCGGTTACGGCGGCATGTTCGGGGCCTTCAGCTACATCGCGTACACCTTCACCGAGGTCACCGGCTTCTCCAGCGCCGACATCGCCTGGCTGCTCGTCGTCTACGGCAGCGGCTTGGTGATCGGCAAACTCGCCGGGGGCCGGGCGGCCGACCGGAACCGCGACCGCACGCTGATCGTGTCCCTGGCGGGACTCGCCGCCACGCTCACAGCATTCGGGATGCTCGCTGAGGGGCAAGGTCGCATCGGTGGTCCTGGTCTTCCTGACGGGCGTCTTCGGGTTCGCTGGTGTCCCCGGCATGCTTACCCGTGTCACGGACGCCGCTGGCGGCGCGCCGCTCGCTGCCATCGCCAACGTCTCAGCCTCCAACATCGGCAACGCCCTGGGCGCCTGGCTCGGCGGCCTCGCGATCAGTGCCGGCCTGGGCTACACGGCACCGCTGTACGTGGGCGCCGCGATCGTGGCGCTCGGCCTCGCTGTGATGGTGGTCACCGCGCTTTCCGGGCGCTCCGCTTCACATTTGTCGGCAGGCCCGGACCAGACGGCTGGTCACACCTGGACGACGGGCGGCAGCAGGCAGTCGGCGAGCGGGGTGCGCACCCAGGCGTACGTGAACGACACGCGGCTCCCACCGGTCGGCAGGGGTTCAATGGTGTAGGTGCCGTGGGCCAGGCGTCGGCCGGCCGCGCTGACATTCCGTTCGACAATGCGCCGCGGCTCATCGGCCTCGACGACCTCGATGGTGACCTCGGTCTTCGTGCCCCCCAGCGCGGCTGAGACCGTGGCACAGGATCCGATGCCGCGGGCAGGGCCGCTGTAGCGCCATCCGGTCAGGTAGTGGTTGGTGAATCGCTCGTGGTGAGCCATGACATCGAGGAAGTCGTAGACCTGTTCGGGCGTCTGCGGCACGTCGATCAGCACGGTGACAGACTTCATGTACCACACGGTACACAGAGCATGTACCCATCGGTACACTCGCGACGTGGTGAATACGGACGGCTCGCATCCTGAGGGCAAGGCCACGCCCAGCACCGACGGAGACCGGCGCTCTCAACTGGTGAACGCGGCCGTCGACCACGTCACGGCACACGGGCTCTCGGACCTGAGCCTGCGCGGCCTGGGCGCCGCGATCGGTGTCAGTCACCGCATGCTGATCCACTACTTCGGTTCCAAGGAACAGCTGCTCGTCGAGATTGTCCGGACGTCCGAGCAGCGCCAGCGCGATCTGCTGTCCCGGTTCCGTCTGGAACCCGGTTTCTCGCCCTCCGACGCCGCGAGGCTCCTCTGGCAGCAGCTGGCAGATCCTCGACTGGCCAGTCAGGAGCGGCTCTTCTTCGAAATCTACGGGCACGCGCTGCAGGGCCGCCCCGGGGCTGCCCCGGTCCTCGAAGGGCTCGTGAACAACTGGCTGGAGCCGCTCATAGCGGCCGAGGTCGCCGCAGGTGCGGACCCCGTCCTGGCCCGGAGCCGCGCCAGGCTGGGGCTCGCCACCGTCCGCGGTCTGCTGCTCGACCTGCTCGCCACCGGTGACCGCGCCGGGGTCGACGCGGCGATGGAGGAGTTCCTCCGGCTGTACTACGGCTCGAACTGACGAAGTCACCGGCCAGACCGAGCCGCTGGGCTCGCGCCCCGCAGGGGATCCGGTGGTACGTAGGCGTTGTACGTACCGAGCACGACGTAGGCCGTCCAAGTCTCCTTGGGCAACCTCACTGGATGGGGCTGCGTGCCACGGAGGCAGCCCGGTCCCACGGTTCATGACCGGACACGGCTCGGCATCGGTTACAGGTGTCGTTCCGACGGGTGCGCACTCTCGCGACTGGAGATTGCTTCGGGCAACCCAGCGAAGCGTTGTCGCACCCTGCCCCGTCCGCTCATCTGCGAGAGCTCTACCATCATGTGGCGTTTCGTCGTCGGACGCCGATGCCTTCCTGGCCGTGTCCGCTGCCCAACGCCCACGACGTCCGCCGTACAGCGATGGAGTCGGGTATCGAGCAATCGAGGAAAGGTACGTTCATGCGCGCTCGGAGTATCGGCACGGCCGCCGCAACAGCACTGGCACTGGTGGCTGCCCGCGACCTCGTCCAGAAAAAGCACGCACTGCTGAGGAACTTCCCCGTGATCGGGCACGCCCGGTACCTGTTGGAGACGATCGGGCCGGAACTGCGCCAGTACGTCGTGACGTCCAACGAGGAAGAGCGCCCGTTCAGCCGTGACCAGCGCACCTGGATCTACGCATCGGCGAAGGAAGAGAACAACTACTTCGGGTTCGGAACCGACGTAGACGTCGAGCACGTGCAAGGGCACGCGTACGTGAAGCAGCGGACGTTCGCCGGCACGCTGCCCGATCTGCGTGACCCACAGGCTCCGCTGCCCTCGGCCAAGGTCCTGGGCGGCCCGCGCGGGCGTGCCAAGGCGTTCCGGCCGGCGAGCGTCGTGAACATCTCGGCAATGAGCTTCGGATCGCTGTCCGGCGCGGCCGTCACGGCGCTCAACAAGGGCGCGGCGTTGGCCGGCGTGATGCAGAACACGGGCGAGGGCGGCCTCTCGCAGTACCACCGCAACGGCGGTGACCTCGTCCTCCAGATCGGAACGTCGTACTTCGGTTGCCGAAACGAGGACGGCACCTTCAGCCTCGACAAGCTCAAGGACGTGGTCGCAGGCGCCCCGGTCAAGGCGATAGAGATCAAGCTCTCCCAGGGCGCCAAGCCGGGGCTCGGGGGGATGCTCCCGGGAGCGAAGGTGACCCCGGAGATCGCCGAGATCCGAGGCATTCCGGCCGGCAAGGACTGCGCCTCCCCCTCTCGGCACACGGCGTTCCACGACGTCGACTCGATGCTCGACTTCGTGGAGCTGCTCGCTACCGAGACCGGTCTGCCGGTCGGGATCAAGAGCGCTGTGGGGGAAATGAGCTTCTGGCAGGAGCTGGCCACGCTGATGGCGCGTGGCGATCGCGGGGTCGACTTCGTGACCATCGACGGAGGCGAGGGCGGTACCGGCGCGGCTCCCCTGATCTTCACCGACTCGGTGTCGCTGCCGTTCCGGATGGGCTTCTCCCGCGTCTACAGCACCTTCGCCGACCGGGGTCTGACCGACGACCTCACCTTCATCGGCTCCGGCAAGCTCGGCCTGCCCGAGAACGCCGCCGTCGCCTTCGCCCTGGGTGTCGACATGATCAACGTCGCCCGTGAGGCAATGCTGTCCATCGGCTGCATCCAGGCGCAGAAATGTCACACCGACAAGTGCCCCACCGGCATAGCCACCCAGAACCCGTGGCTGGTGCGCGGCGTCGACGCACCCTCGAAGGCGACCCGGGCCGCTGTCTACCTGCGCACCCTGCGTAAGGAACTGCTGAAGGTCTCGGGAGCTGTCGGCGTCGCCCACCCGGCGCTCATCACCACCACCGACATCGAGATCATGAACGGCGACTACGACGCCCGCACCCTGGCCAACGTCTACGGCTACAAGGACGGCTGGGGCGAACTCGGCCCGGAGCTCGCCCAGGAGATCACCGCCCTGCTCGCCACCGAACCGACCCCTCTTCACAAGCCTGCCAGCTGACGGGTGACGAGTTGCCGCTGCCTGATCCGCAGGTCGGGTGGTACGGGAGCGGTCGGCCCGACAACGGCCGCCTCGCCAGTCGTCAGCCCCGTCGCGGCGGGTGCCAGGAATGTCACGATACGGTGCGCGGTCGCCTCGTTCTCCTCCCAGACTTCCAGCAGCGTACGGATGACGGAGCCGGCCTCCGCCCCGCCGGCGATGTCCCACACCGCGATGGCGGCATGGAGACGGGTCCACTCGTAGCCGACGGCCAGCATCTCCTTCAGCGGGGTCGGCCTGCCCGCCGCGACCGCACTGCCGAGGTGCGCCACTGACTTGCCGCGGTCACGGCCCGGTCGGTGTTTCTGGCTGCGCAAGGTGGTAGCCCAGAGGAGTTGCGACGTGCTCGACGGCCTGCCCCATCCGGCGGGTCTGAATCAGGCCGGCACGCCGTAGAACCGCGGCGTGCCGGCTGGCTGCGGCGTTTGATACGCCGAGCAGGGAGGCCAGTTGCCGCCCGGTGACTCCTCCCGACATGACGATGCTCTCGAGTGCCTCCGCTCTGCTGGTGCCCAGTAGCGGTCGCAGGGCTGCCCGTTGGCCCGGTCCGATGCGCGGGGCAGGCCCTGCGGGGATCCGGACGGTCAGCTGATCGTCGGCGGGCTCGGCCAAGGTGACCCGCTTGCTCGTAGCCACCGCCTGGATGTGCAGGGACCCCTGGCCGAGTTCAAGGTCGGCGTCGAAGGCCGTCGGTAGTTCCAGGACACCGTGACGGAACCTGATTCCGTGTCCGAGATGTTGGAGCATGGCTGAGGCGCCGCTGCCCACGTAGATCTGGGAGAGGCCGGCGGCTCGGGTTGCGACCGCGGATCGGATGCCGGAGTGGTACGGCTCGATGGCGGTGGTGCGGAGGTGGTCGATGGCGTGGGTCAGGACGCTGTGCGCCTTCTCCTCGCCCTCGGCGAGGGCCTTGGTGAAGGGCGTGGGACTGCAGCGGGCGAATAGGTGGGAGAGGTGCAGGGGGCTGACGCCGTCAGCAAGATCGGGCGAAATGCTACGCGTGTAGAGCTGCGCCAGCGGGCCGCCCTGGGGCCGCCCACTGCGGACGGCGTAAAGCCTCCCGGCTGCTGTCAGTTCGGCGCCGAAGTCCGGGAGGGTGCAGACACTGATGCTGCCTAGGCACTGTTTCTCGGATCATGTTCGGAGCCAGATGACGAGGGCTGCGAGTGTGACGGTGCCGAGGTAGATGTAGGCGCGTTTCTCGTAGCGGGTGGCGACGGCGCGGAAGCCTTTCAGACGGTTGATTGCGCGTTCGACGGTGTTGCGTTTCTTGTATCGCTCGCTGTCGAAACCGGTGGGACGGCCGCCTCGGGAACCGCGATTCTTGCGGTGTCTCTGCTGGTCGAGGCGTTCGGGGATGGTGTGCCGGATTCCGCGTCGTCGCAGGTAACGCCGGGTTTTCCGAGAGGTGTAGGCCTTGTCCGCGAAGACATGGTCGGGCCGGGTCCGGGGCCGGCCGACTCCGGTTCGGGGCACGGAGACCTGCTCCAGTACTCGCTCGAACTGGGGGCCGTCACCGTAGTGTCCGGGTGTCAGGACGAGGGCGAGTGGCCGGCATCGCCCATCGGCGGCAAGGTGGATTTTGGTGGTGAATCCGCCGCGGGAACGTCCCAGACACTCGCCGATCTGACCACTTCCTCCAGCCGGACTGCCAGTTTCCTCAACACCGGATCGACCTGGTTCGTCCCCCCAGCGATCCCCCTTTGAGGGACCGCGACCGCCGGCGCCTTCCTCGCGCCAGCGGCGTGCTGGTGGGCCCGCACAACTGTCGAGTCCACCGACACATCCCAGTCGATCCCGCCCACCGCGTCCTCGGCCGACTGGATGCGGGACAGCAGCATCGCCCATGTCCCATCCGCTGACCAGCGGCGATGTCGTTTATAGACCGTCTCCCACGGCCCGAACCGCTCCGGCAGATCCCGCCACTGCACACCGGTCCGCACCCGGTAGAGAACCCCGTTGATCACCCGACGGTGGTCGCTCCACCGACCACCACGCGCACCACCAGGAGGTAAGAACGACTCCAGCCGATCCCACTCCGCATTCGTCAGATCCCCACGGCCCATACAGCCACCCTCGCCCCAACACCCCACCCACGTCAGGAGATCCGAGAAACAGTGCCTAGGCCTGCGGACCCGAGATGAATCCGAATCAAGGTTGGCTCCCTGTGCACTTGACGTTCCCATCAGGGCTTTTGCGCGTGCATGACGAAAGCTACCCGTGTCCGCCCGCAACCGAAAGGGTCTGATGCACGATCGGGTGACATCTGAACTGGCTTGCCCTGTAGGGCAGGTGGGAAGGATGTCGCTGTGCCCAAGCCTTATCCGGAAGAGTTCCGCGAGGATGTCGTGCGGGTCGCGAGGAACCGCGCCCCGGGTGTGACGGTCGAGCAGGTGGCCGCCGACTTCGGCGTTCACGCGATGACGCTGTGGAAGTGGATGCGCCGGGCGGACGGCGACGCCGGGACGAAGCCCGGTACGACCGGCCAGGAGAGCACGGAACTGCGCGAAGCACGTCGGCGGATCAAGCTGCTGGAGCAGGAGAACGAGGTCCTGCGCCGGGCTGCGGCCTACCTGTCGCAGGCGTATTTGCCGGGAAAAGGATCTACCCGCTCGTAAGGGAGCTGGCCGTGGACGGGGTTCCCGTCACGGTCGCGTGCCGGGTCCTGAAGCTCGCCAGACAGCCCTACTATCGCTGGCTCGACAAGCCGGTGACCGACGCTGCGGTCGAGGAGGCGTATCGCTCAAACGCGTTGTTCGACGCCCACCGCGAGGACCCGGAGTTCGGTTACCGCTTCCTGGCTGACGAAGCACGAGTCACGGGAGCCGGCATGGCGGACCGGACCGCGTGGCGGATCTGCCGGGACAACCGCTGGTGGAGCGTGTTCGGCAAAAAACGCGGCAGGGTCAAGAAGTCCGGTCCGCCGGTGCACGACGACCTCGTCCGCCGCGACTTCACCGCGGATGGCCCGAACAGGCTCTGGCTCACCGACATCACCGAACATCCCACAGCGGAAGGGAAGCTGTATCTCTGCGCGATCAAGGACGTCTTCAGCAAGAGGATCGTGGGCTACTCGATCGACGAGCGGATGAAGTCCCGCCTGGCCGTCGCCGCCCTGGACAACGCTGTTGCCCGGCGTGACAGCGTCGCCGGGTGCGTCCTGCACAGCGATCGCGGGTCGCAGTTCCGGTCCCGGAAATTCGTCCGCGCACTCGGCCACCACCAGATCGTCGGCTCGATAGGACGGGTCGGCGCGGCGGGCGACAACGCAGCCATGGAGTCCTTCTTCAGCCTGCTGCAGAAGAACGTCCTCGACCGCCGCACGTGGGCCACCCGCCAGGAACTGCGGATCGCCATCGTGACCTGGATCGAGAAGACCTACCACCGGCGCCGTCGACAAGCCGCACTCGGCCGACTGACCCCTGTCGAATTCGAAACCGTCATGACCACACCGGCCCTCCAGGCCGCGTGACTGAACTTGTCACCCAACCCTGCATCAGACCCAAACGATGCGTCACACCACGGCGCGACGCTAGGGGGAAGCGACCTCGCCACGGTGCGAAACGGCGGGCGCGAGCAGGACTGCCGGCCTGAGGAAAAGCCACAACTCGTCACCTTCGTCAGACCACACGGCGATCACGGCCACTGTGCCGCGACGTCGTCACTCGATCAGGAGGAAGTCTCATGCACATGGGCAAGAAGCTGGCTGCGACCACGGCACTGCTCGGCGCCATCGCCACGGTCGGAGTGTTGGCCGCCACCCCGGCGAGCGCGGATGTGGGTATCCGGCTGAGTACCAGCCACAACGTAGGCGTGTACGCGGATTACAACGTCATCGACAACAACGACAAGGTCGCCAAGGACCTCTCTCCCGCGCAGCATGACGGGATCGACGTCGACTGCTACAGCCGCCTGGGGAAGGACCTGGGCCTCGGGAGGACTTGGTACCACACCATCGCCGAGTACCACAACGACCTCGGATTCTCTGAGTACATATACGGGTGGACCTACGCTCCCTATGTGGACAACAGCGCCGCCGTGAACGGTCTCCCCGACTGCCGCTACTAGTCTCTGCGGGGTTTGAGCAGGGCCGGGGACTGGCACGGTAGCTGTGCGCCGTGCCAGTCCCCGTCGCATCAGTCGATCGACTGCCTGAGGCGCTGAAGCCGTCGCTGATCTTCGTACACGCGAACAAACCTTCAACCGCCCGCTGCCGTCCGCCGACTGTGGGGCCCCGCAACTGCACGGGCGGGGCCCCCAGCACAGTTCGGCCGACTTGTGTTCTTCGCGAATTGCATGTCTCACCAGACAGTTTCGTTGCGGTTGGTGCCCGAAGGCGATGTGCGGAAGATCGCCCTTTCGGGGTGGAGGCAGCAGCCGACCGTTCCTGAAGCGTGATGCAGAAGCCTGGGCTGGGCAGGCGAGGCCGGGTTGTGTGGCCGTGTCGATCAGTGGCCAGGGCGCGGTCGGGGAGTGTGGCGACGGCTTGCCGCCGCCACACTCCCCGGGAGAGCTGCGGCGCGGGCTGCGGAGCTGGTGCTCTCCGGGGACGAGCACGCGGACGAGGAAATCAGGGCCTTCAACACGAGGACGGGCCACGACTACGTGGCTCTCGATTTCGCCGAGTACGACAGCAGCCGTGCCGTGGTCGACTACGCGTGGGAGGCCGCTCGCCCGGCTCGACCACGGATCGCGCACGTCACTGGGCGCGGTTCTCTGGACGAAGCCGCTTACCGGATGGTCCGCGCCCACATCGCCACTCTGCGCCGAACTCCGGATGGCGCACCGACGCGGGCGCCGTCGGTGCGGCTGGTGACCGGCAGGCTCACCCGGCACCCCACGAGCCTGACCGAGCAGGCAGGGTCGGCCTGAGGGAGGTCCTGGCCCGCTGCCCCGCTTGCCAGAGCGGCCTGAAAGCGCGCGCCCAAGTGCAGATGAGCGAGCGTGCTCAGGCCCAGGCGATTCAGTGGAAGGCGGTGACGTTCTCTGAAGCCCACTGCCGGAACGGCCGCGCCGGGGTTCCGGTGACCTGTGACACCGTGTCGAGCACCGTCAGCAGCGCCTCGTTGACGTCTCCGCCCGTGACGTCGAGTACCGCGTCTGCGGCCTCTGCCCCGAAGACCGCGGCCATCTGTGCGTGGGCCTGCCGACGGCTGATCTCGGCGAAGGGCACCTCCCGGCCCAGCGCTGCCGCGATGGCCTGCACCTGCTGGCGGGCGCTCACCGGCTCTGGTCCGGTCAAGGCATACGTGCGCCCCTGGTGACCGGGCTCGGTCAGCGCCACCCGTGCCACCGACGCGATGTCCGCGGGGTGGATGGTGGGCAGTGCGGTCTCCGCGTACGGCGCGCGGACGGTTTCGTGCTCACGGATGGGAGCCGCCCACATCAGGGCGTTCGAGGCGAACTGCGTCGGCCGCAGGATCGTCCAGGCCATGCCGCTGGCCTTGAGCAACCGCTCCACCGCCAGGTTCTCGCCGGCGGGGCCCAGATGCGGGTGGGTCTGGACGGTAATCGACGACACCAGCACGACGTGCTCTACACCCGCCTGCCGGGCGGCTTCGAGGATGTCGGCGTCAGATCCCAGACGCGACACGAGAAACAGCGAGCGCACCCCCTCCAGCGCGGGCCGCAACGACGCCGGCTCCGCGAAGTCGCCCTCCACAGCCTCGACCCCTTCGGGGAAGGTGGCTTGTGCAGCGTTGCGGGTGAGCCCTCTCAGCGGCCCGGCACCGCATACGTGCAGTTCCTTCAGCAGTGCGCTGCCTATGTTTCCGGTGGCTCCGGTCACGAGGATCATGAGCGCGTTCTCCCTTTGTCAGATGGTCAACTGGAAGACACGTTAAAAGCTCAATCATGCTTCAGGTCAAGGAGATCCCTGGCCCTTCTTGCCGCTGGGCACGTTCCGGCACGTACACCGGCGCCTTGCCCGAGCACGACAGCCGACATGCGAACAGGTAGCAGGTGAACACCTCACCGCACCGTCGGCGCACAGCACCGCGTCCGCCAGCTCGAACCACGCGTCGCGCCGAGCGGTCAGACACTCGTAGAACTCGCCCCGGAAGCATGGCGCTTCCGCGAACGCTTCCCTCCGGACAGCATCTGGCCAGCAGACTCGCCGTCACCGCCTTCGCCTTGGTCACGTACACCTTGGCCGGAGCACGGATCGGACGAAGCCGCCCCCACGGCCGGCGAATCCCCGGCTGAGCGACTCGGTACGAGACGCCGTTCGAGGCCGGAAGGAAGAGAACGAGCTCAGACTGTGTCTGGCACCTGAACCAGCCTGTTTCCCTCGGACAGGGGCCCGTCGGTCAGGGCTGCCCGGCGTGCGAACCAGCGTCAGATGGCAGTGCGGCCACCGTCGACGGCAATGGTCGCGCCGGTGATGTAGCCGGCCTTCGACGAGGCGAGGAAAGCGACGACCTCGGCGATCTCGGCAGGCTCGGCCGCGCGCTTCATCGCTGTGGTTTCGGCGAGCGCGTCGAACAGTTCGCGGTCCGCGTCCCGGGTGTGTACCGGGCCTGGGGCAACGGTGTTGAAGCGGACGCCACGACCGCTGTACTCGGCTGTCCAGCTCCGCGTCAGTGATGCCAGCGCGGCCTTGGTCGCGCCGTACGCGGCAGCGTTGGCCAAGCCGAGGCTGCCGGCCATGCTGCCGATGTTGATCACGCTGCCCGAACCCTTCGCTGCCATCGCCGGGGCGAAGGCGGCCACGAGGAAGAACGGCGCGCGGACGTTACCGGCGAACATCGCGTCGTAGTCGGAGACCTTCATGTCCTCGGTCGGTGCCCAGACGGCAGTCCCGGCGTTGTTGACCAGGACGTCGATCTCGCCGACCTCCGCCGCGAGCCGGTCGATGCCGGCCGGGTCCTGCAGTTCCGCCGCGACGAATCGGCCGTGGCCGCCGACTGCGGTGATCTCGTCGATGGTCTCGGCGCCGCGCTGGGCGTTGCGGCCGACCACGACGACGGACATGCCGTCGGCGGCCAGCCGTTTGGCAACCGCCCGGCCGATGCCGGACGTGGCCCCGGTAACCAGGGCGGTGAGGGGATGCGGGGCGAGGTTTGCACGCGCTGCGGACATGGGGAGCACCTTTCGGCTGGCCGGGGCAGACGCCCGGCAGGCGGGTGAACCACGATGCGCGGCCCCCCGGGTTCTACCCCTCCACTGTCCCTGCCACCGCAGGCTCCGGCACTTGCGGCTACTGCATCTCGGGGCGCCGCGCAGTCGCAGGTTCCCGGCCCGTTCTCGCCCGCCGGAAGGAACCATCCACGGCGGCAAACAGTGTGCCGAGTCGGCCGTGCCGTCCGTCCTGCGCCCCGGGCGTGGTCGCTCCGCAGCAGCAGGGGTGGTCGAGGCCGAGGGAGGAGATCCGAGTGAGGACGTGGAGCGTGACCAGGCGTTTCAGTTTGGCTCGGACGCCTTCGGTGTTCTTCGGGAGCAGTTCGCGGTCGCGGGCCCGGAAGCGGGCCGGGTGCCTCGTCGAGAACCGCGAAGATGCCCGATGCGCGGGTAGTTCGGTTGTTCGGGCAGGTCTGGCGCGGCGGCCCGGGTGGGGATCCCGTCGGCGAGGGCGGCTACGGGCTCCCGGTGACGAGCGTGGGCCCGAGGCCGTTGACAAAGGGATCAGGGCCTACCGACCATAGAACCCACACCAGGGCTGACAACGTTGTCGTACGAACACCGGGAGCGACGTGACCCAGTTGAATCGCAGGCGTTTCCTGTCCAGTGGGATTGCCGCCGCCGGTGGTGGTGTTCTCGGCGCGCTCGGGCTGTCCGGCGTCGCCGACGCAGCGCCGGGCGGCACCGCAGGCACCCAAGGCGCCCGCCTCCTCCACATCGACGGCCACGAGATCACCAGCGGCTGGACCTTCACGGCGGCCGACGGGACGACACCGCCCGGAAACCAGGTGGCCAGCGCTCAGCGCATCACCGGCCTGAAGCCGGCTGTCGTGCCGGGCACGCCGCTCACGAGCATGATCGCCAACGGCGAGTACCCCGATCCGCTGTACGGCCACAACGTGACCGACACGGTCCCGGACACCCTCAAGGACACCGACTACTGGTACCGGGTCGCGTTCCCCGTGCCGCGGCTGATCCCCGGCCAGCGGTTCTGGCTGCAGTTCGACGGCATCAACTACCTCGGCACCATCTGGCTCAACGGCACCCACGTGGGCACGGTGGAGGGTGCGTTCACACGGGGCGTCTTCGACGTCACGGACATCATCGCGAAGGCAAGCGGCACGGCTCACCTCGCGGTACTGATCGGCAAACTGGACTACGTCGACCCACCGTCGCTGCCGAGCTACGCCAGCGGCGTGACTCGCGGCGGACACAACGGTGGCAAGACCGGGATCACCTTGAAGAATGGGCCGACGTTCTTCTGCGCGGCGGGCTGGGACTGGCTGCCCACCATCCCCGACCGGGACCTGGGCATCTGGCAGCCGGTCACCTGGTCCACGACGGGGCAGATCCGGCTGACCGACGTGCACGTCGATCCGACGCTCTCCGCCGATCTGAGCACGGCCGACATCGCGATTGACCTCACCCTCGACAGCGCCTTCAGCTCTTCCCGGTCCGTGGTGGTCAGGGGTGTCCTCGACGGCCGCGAGTTCGCCCGGACCGTCACCGTGCCGGCCGGCGCATCCACGGTGACGGTGACCTCGAAGGACATCGCCTGCCTGCGGCTGAACCGCCCGAAGCTGTGGTGGCCGAACGGATACGGCGATCCCCACCGCTACCGGCTCTCCATCGGCGTCGAGTCCGGCGGCCAGGTCCACGACGAGCGGACGGTGGACTTCGGCGTTCGGCGGATCGAGTACACCAAGCCGATCCAGTCACAGTCCGGCACACCGGTGGACTGCCTGGCGATCGCCGTCAACAACCAGCCGATCCTGGTGATGGGCGGCAACTGGGGCCTGGACGAGGCGCTCAAGCGGATTCCGCGGGAACGGCTCCGCGAGCAGGTGCGGTTGCACAGCGAGGCCAACCTCAACCTGATCCGGAACTGGAACGGCCAGAGCAGCACCGAGGACTTCTACGAGGCGTGCGACGAGTTCGGCATCCTCGTCTGGCAGGACTTCTTCTGCTCGACCGAAGGTCCTCCGCCGGCGAACGTCACCCGCGACCTGGACAATATCCGGGACTGCATCGTGCGGTTCCGCAACCACCCGTCGATCCTGTTGTGGTGCGGCGGCAACGAGGGCCCGCCGCCGCAGCAGCTCATCGACGGCCTGGACGCGCTGGTCGCCGAGCTGGACCCCAAGCGCGCCTCGCTGACCAGTTCGGCCGGCGATACCGGCAAGAACCCCATCGGCGGCTACAGTTCGGGCGGGCCGTACCACTGGGTCACCCCCAGCACCCACTTCGACCTCAACGACGGCACGCACTGGCCACCGTTCCACAACGAGGTCGGCTCGTACTCGATCCCGACCCTCGAGTTCATCAAGAAGATGATTCCCGAGGCGTCGTGGGAACACCCGGACGACTTCTGGGCCGACCGGGACGTCAACGGCAACGGTGGCAACGGCGGCGGCGCGGGTTACCTCCAGATCACCGCGAAGCGCTACGGCGAACTGCAGAATCTCCCCGACTTCGCCCGCAAGTCCCAGCTGATGAACTACGAGTGCATCAAGGCGATCTACGAGGCGCACGCCGCGAACATGGAGAGCGCCGCGCCGGGCAAACCGTACCCGCGCACCGGCGTCATCATGTGGATGACCAATCCCGCGCAGCCCAGTTTCGTCTGGCAGATGTACACCCATGACCTTGAGGCGCACTCGTCGTTCTACGCGGTCCAGCACGCCTGCCGGCGGGTCAACGTGATCCTCAACAGCCGGACGTACGACGTGGTGGTGGCCAATCACACCCGAGCGGACGTGCGGGGC
Source organism: Streptomyces sp. NBC_01267 (assembly GCF_036241575.1). Classification (NCBI taxonomy): domain Bacteria; kingdom Bacillati; phylum Actinomycetota; class Actinomycetes; order Kitasatosporales; family Streptomycetaceae; genus Streptomyces; species Streptomyces sp. NBC_01267. The sequence continues at coordinate 244,608 of NZ_CP108455.1, forward strand.
ACCGTCGCCGTCACGCTCTACGACCTGGACGGAAAGGCGTTCAGCAACACTTCCTGGCGCGTCGGCGGAGCAGCGGCGTCCGACCACACCGTGATCGGCAACATCGCCACGCGGCTGAACGGCGCACCCTCCGATGTCGCCTTCGTCCGGCTCTCGTTCAACGATGCGCACGGCGCCGAACCGGTCCATAACTTCTACTGGATCGAGAACCCGACCCGGGCCGCGGGATTCTTGAGCCTGGACGATGTGGCCCCGGCCGCCGTCTCCGTCGCGGCCGACGTGAAGCACGGGAGGGGCAACATCGAGCTGACGGTGGAGGTCGAGAACATCGGCAAGGGCGTGGCACTGATGGTGCACCTGCAGGTGTACGACACCCGGACCGGCGAACGTATCCTGCCGGCGACCTTCGACGACAACTACCTGAACCTGGTGGGCGGCGAGTCGCGCACTGCCAGGGTTCAGTTGGACACCGATCAGGTCCGCAACCACAAGGACATCGGTGTGCGGATCGACGGCTGGAAGATGGACCAGCGGACCTCCCGGCTGCGGGGACACGGCGTGGCTGTCACCTTCAACCAGGCGGCGTTGTCGACCCGTCCGCCGACGAAGACCTTCGGCGGGTGACCGGAACGCACGGGTGTGGCCGACCGCGGCCGGCCATACCCGTCGTCCGGGTCTCTACCGCTCCACCTTCACCCACGGTTTGACCCCGAGCTTTCCGGTGGTTCCGAGGTCGAGCTCCGGGGTCACCATCACCGGCTCGGCACCGGCCTTCACCCGGACCCGCACATAGGGCACGTTCACGGGTGTACCGGACCCGGTGGTGTTGCGCCACACCAGGCCGGCGGTGGCCGACTCACCGGGCCTGATTGTGACGGGTCGGGGCTGCACGTCGGGCCCGGCGCCGGTGGTGATCTCGCCGCTGCCGTCGAGGATCTCGACGCCGTCGACGGCCTTGCGGTCGTCGTCCAGGAGTTCCAGCAGCGGGTAGCCCTCGACGGTGTAGCTGTGGGTGCCGCAGTTGTCGAGGTGCAGGCCGACGACGCGCAGTCCCATGGCCGCGTCGCCCGCGTCGGCGCTGACCCGGATCCCGGAGTCGGGGCATGTTCCCTGCCGGGCGGGCGCCTCGCCCGCGGGGACCTTGGTCACGTCGAGCACCTTGGCCTGCGCTACCCGCGGCGCGGCGGACGGCAGTTCCCCGGCCCGGACCGTACCCCGCACGGTCTTCCCGGGGCCGACGTCGCGCACGGTCACGGTCTGGTTGGTCACGGCCCCGCCGTCACTGCTCATGAAGGTGAAGACGACCGAGTAGGTCAGTGTCTCGGCGCCCTTGTTGGTGACCTCGTAGGCCGCCATGACCCCCGAGTCCGTGGCGAGGCTGTCGGCGGAGACGGAGTTACTGCGGGTGGGCGAGGGGGAAGGCGACGGGAGGGTCAGCGAGGTGACCCGCACGCCGTCCTTGCCAGGATCGTCGATCTGCGTGCGGGACGGCGGTACGGCTCCGCTCGCGACGGTGTTCCGGCCCGCGTGTTCCGCCCCGCAGGCCGTGAGCAGAGCGATCGCGGCGAAAGCCACCAGGAAGGGCCCGGTCGCGGCGAGGGCCGGGCGGAGTGGGGCGGGTCTGCTCATCCCGTCATCCCATCAGGGCGTCGGCCCTGCGCCCGTGACGGAGGCCACAGTTCGGGTCACAGCGGTGTCACAAGTGGCGGAGCGGGAGGCGCCGAACTGAGGGGCGTGGCCGGGGAGGTGACGGGGACAGTTGGACTCGCCGGGCAACTGACAGCATTCTGATGCGTTACGCTGAGTAGCGACGAGCCATCCCCTCAGCCCATGGCCTCGAAGATCCGTCTGCTTTCCGTGGTCATGGTCACGTGCCTCGGGCTCCCTGGAGTAACTGCGTTCACGCTCATCCGGGTCTGGCCGGCGGCACCGGACCAGATGGCCCTGGTGGTGACAGCGATTGAGACGTGCTGCATCGTGGCTACGCAATTCAGCCTTCATCGGCTGCGCCGGTATGTCGACGCCGCATCTGGCGCTGGCGGAGTTGTGGGCGGCAACGCACGCCCGGCTGGAGCTCTACCACAGGATCGCCACCGGCCAGGCGAAGCAGTCGTTCCGGAACGCGCAGCTGGCGATGGTCATCGGATTCGCACTGCTCGTCGCCTTCGTCATTGTGGCGCTGAAGGCAAGCACGACGACGGGCGGCATCGTTGCGGGTGGACTCGGTGCCGTCTCGGCTGCGCTCGCGGGGTACGTGAGCCGTACCTTCGTCCGCTCCCAGGAGGCGGCTGCCGCACACCTGCGATCGTACTTCGATCAACCGCTGGAGCTGTCCCGGTATCTTGCTGCGGAACGTCTGATCGCCAACGGCAACCTGGGCGACGAGCAGCGCGCGGAGATCTTGATGACGGTCGTTCAAGCCATGGTCGCCGGCCCTCCACGACCGGCGCCGGACACTCCGAGCGTTCCGGCGCACGCTGCACCCTGACCTGGTACCGGATCAGGGTGCAGCGTGCGCGGCTGATCCCGCGCGCATGTCTGAACACTGTCGTGGTCCAGGCGCCACGCTCGGTCAGCAAGAGGCGTTCGACGCACCGATCCGCTGGGTGGCCCCGGTGATACGGCCCCGGCCTCCTCCGCCCACCGCCGAGAAGACCGGGACACGTCGTCAACTGCCGGACGTGGCCAGCCACTCGTCGATCCGCCCCGGGTGGTCCGTGGTCACGGCGTCCGCTCCGATCTCGACCCAGCGGAGCAGGTGGGCGCGTTCCCCGGTGGGCCAGGCATCCACCTGGATGCCGGTCTCGTGACAACGGTCCACGAGGTCCCGGGTGAGTTCGGGCTTCAGCTCCGGGCACACCCAGGTGGCCTTGAGTTCCAGCGCGTCCTTGATCATTTCAGTGCCCGGGTGGTGGGTGATCAGGCCACGGGGGACGTGCGGCAGCCATCGGGCGGCCTCTTCCACCGCGGTCTTGCTGAAGGAGGTCAGCACTACCGACCCGGGCAGCGGGGTACGGCGCTCCCGCTCGGCAAGGGCCTGTACCGCCTCCAGGGCCTTGATCTCGATCTGGACGACGTCCCCGCAGACTTCCATGGCCTCGTCGAAGGTGGGTATGCGCTCTCCCTCCCCGGCGTCCAATGCCTGGAGGTCGGCGAGAGTGAAGTCGGCGACGAGGCCGGTGCCGTCGGTCGTACGGTCCACGGCCTTGTCGTGGATGACGACGAGGTGGCTGTCAGAGGTGAGTCGGATGTCGAGTTCGATGCCGTCGGCGCCGAGAGCGAGAGCCCGCCGGAAGGACCGCAGGGTGTTCTCCGGCTCTTCGGTCCGGGCTCCACGGTGTGCGTACACCACGGGACGCCTCACGGGGTGGTTCACAAGTGCTCCTCGATCATGGGGCCGTAACGGTTGACGCCCTTGCGCAGCTGATCGGCGACCTCCGCGAAGGCCTGCTGTGCGGAGGTGTTCGCCGACCATATGCGCTGCAGAGCTGTGTAGATACGCACGTTCGCATTCGGAATCATCATGCGCACCTGGTCGCAGGGGCGCGTGAGGTCCAACTGCCTGACGGCCGTGGCGAAGGCCGGGTCGTTCTTCATCAGTTTGACGAGGGTGGGTTCCTTGACCGCCGCCGACACCACGGGCAGGTAACCGGTCTCGATGGCCCACCGCGCGGCGTTCTCCGGGCGGGCCAGGAAGCGCACGAACTGGGCTGCGGCTTCCTTGCGTTCCCGTGGCACGCGCTTGAATATGCCCAGGCCGCCGCCGCCCGTGTTGACCGCGAACTTCTCCTTCTTCGGCAGGAAACCGGTGCCCAGCTCCCAGCCGTTCGCCTTCGCCATCTCGTTGATCTTCTTCAGGGCGCCGGTGGAGGTGACGAGCGTGGCGATCAGCTGGTTGCCCATGTCGGCGGTGGGCTCGGTCGCCATGTAAGCGATCTCGTCCCTGAAGATCAGCTTTCGCTGCCATTCGCCCGCCGCCACGGCGCCGCCCTCGTCGATGGTGACGTCCAGGCCCTTGGAGTACGCCCCACCCCACTGCCAGGCACTGCACTGGAACTGCCAGTCCCCGTCGACTTTCTGGTATCCCTCCAGGGCTACCCGCTTGCCGCCCACGCTCTGCCGGGTGATGTGGCGCGACCAGTCGTAGAGCTCGTCGTAGCTCTCCGGGGGGCGTACCGGCACGCCGGCCTTCTTGAAGAGGGTCTTGTTGTAGTAGAAGAGCGGCGTCGAGCGGGCCAGCGGCAGCCACCAGGTGTGCCCCTTGCGGACGCCCTCGCTCAGCAGCCGCGGATTGTAGGTCCGCTCCAGCTCACCCCGTGCGAAGTAGCTGTCCCAAGGTTCCAGGGCGTCGCCGAAGTAGAACTTGTACCACTTCACGTCGGACAGCACGCACAAGTCCGGGGCCTGGGCGCCGAGCAGGCTGATGACCGCCTTCTGGGCGCATTCGTCGTAGGTGCCCTGGAACTGCACCTCCACGTACACGTCCCGCTGCTCGCGGTTGAAGGCGTCGACGAGATTCTGCAGGGCCGGTCCCACCGGATCTGCGAACGTCGACCAGAGCACCACCCGGGTGCGCCCCCGGAACGCATCAGGTACCGAGCCACCGCCGGGCTGTGCGACGGGCCCCGTGGTCTGACCGCAGGCGCTCAGCGTCGCGGCCAGTCCCAGCCCCGCGCCCGCCCCGAGCATCCTGCGCCTGTCGAGCACGGGGCCCGTGACCTCCCGCAGCGCAGTTCGCGTCATTTTCCGGCTCCCTGGGTCAGCCCGGCGATGATGTACCGCTGGGCGAAGAAGAACATGACGAGGACCGGCACGACCACCATGACGGCGCCGGCAAGGATCGCTCCCCAGTTGGCGAAGGTCTCGGTGTTCTTGAGGAAGAGCAGACCGATGGGCAGGGTCCGCATGTCCGTGCTGCTGGTGACGATCAGAGGCCAGATGAAGTCGTTCCACTTGCCGACCATGACGACCAGGGCGACGGTGATCACCATCGGGCGCGACATCGGCAGCACCACGCGGAAGAGGATGCGCAGGTGTCCCGCCCCGTCGATCTTCGCCGCGTCCGTGATCTCCTGGGGCAGTGTCAGCATGTGCTGGCGCAGCAGGAAGGTGCCGAAGACCGAGCCGAGGCCCGGCGCTATCAGGCCCGCATAGGAGTTGACCCAGCCGAGCTGGGCGATGGTCAGAAAGTTCGGCAGCAGCGTGACGTGGCCGGGCACCATCATCGCGCCCAGCAGGAACAGGAACAGGACCTTCTTGCCGGGGAACGGCAGGAACACGAATGCGTAGGCGCACAGCAGCGCGGCGGTCAACTCGATCGCGGTGCCGATCACGGACACGATCAGGGAGTTGAGGAAGAACCGGCCGAACGGTGCGGCGCGCCAGGCGTCGGAGAAGTTGGACCAGTGCAGGTCGGTGGGGATCCAGTGCGGGGGGTAGCTGTAGATCTGCGGGTTGGTCTTCAGCGCCGAGGAGATCAGCCAGTACAGCGGGCCGCCCGCGATGACGGCGACCAGGACGAGCAGCGCGTACAGACCGAAGCGCTGGGCGCGGCGGACACCTGAGCGGCTGCCCGTGGCGACCGGGCGGGCGTCCGGCAGGGAGTTGGCGGCTGTCACTGGTAGTGCACCTTTCGCTGGAGGAAGCGCGCCTGGAATCCAGTGATCAGCAGCAGCACCACAAACATGATCATTGCGGCGGCGGAGGCACGGCCCGCGTCGAACGTGCGGAAGCCCTGGTCGTAGATGAACCAGCTGAGGATCGAGGTGGAGGTGCCGGGGCCGCCGTTGGTCATCATGGCGATCACATCGAACGCCTGGAAGGTGCTGATGGTGCAGGTCACCAGGAGGAAGAAGGTGACGGGCGAGAGCAGCGGCAGGATGATGCGGCGCAGCCGCGTCCACGCTCCGGCGCCGTCCAGGGCCGCTGCCTCGAACACGTCCCTGGGCAGGCCCTGCAGACCGGCGAGGTAGACCACGGCGACGAAGCCGGTGTTCTTCCAGAGGTAGACCACGACGAGACCGAACAGTGCCCACCTGGAGTCGGTCATCATCGCCGGCGCGGCCAGGCCGAGGGGTGCGAGCAAGGGGCGTATCAGTCCGTAGTTGGGATCGAAGACGAACAGCCACAGAGTGCCGACGGCGGCTCCGGAGAGCACGTACGGAGCGAAGGCCAGCGTCCGCACGACGTCCCGCCCGCGCAGCCGCTGGTTGAGCAACAGGGCGGTGGCGAGCCCGAGTACGAGTCCGCCCGCGACGATTCCGACGACGAACAGCACGGTCGTCCACAGGCTGCCGCGGAAGTCGGGGTCGGCGAACAGCGACGTGTAGTTGTCCAGGCCGATCATGTGCCACGACGAGGAAACCATGTCCCAGTCGGTGAGGCTCAGATAGGCGTTGTAGATCACCGGCCAGTAGGCGAAGACCAGCAGGAAGAGAAAGTTCGGGGCGGCGAAGGCGGCGAACAGCAGGTACTCGCGCCGCCGGCGCCGTGCGGGGGTCCGGGGCCCTGCCTCGCCGGCAGTCGCCGGACTTGGCGGGACAGCTCTGCCGTCCTGCATCAAGTCGGTCGTCAAGACAGCGTTGTCCTTCCGGCGAACCGTACTGCGCCTCCGGCGGCGCGGTATCGGCCCTAGGAATACCAACAAAGTGAACGAGAAGAGAACACCTCTGCGTGTTACGAATTGGCAGCCAGGACGCCGGACGGTCCCCGCGTGATACCTGTCGTTCCGCCGTGACCGGGGGTTTCCCTGGACATCAGGGGGAGGCATCCGTCTTACATCTGTCGTGTGATGACAGCCGGAAAGCGCGACGTATCGACCGGGCCGACCGGGCCGAACCAGATGTACGGTGCCGCTGGAGCCTGCGGCACCGCGTGACCAGAGCACCGGTTCCCTGGTCACGCGCTCCACGAAGTGCCGGCGGATCCCCGTCTGCCCCTCTGCTCTGCGAGGCCGGGCGGCAACGTGGACGAGGGGTGTCCAGGCGGGCGACGGGGCGAGTAGTCCGGTGCGCCGCCCTCCTGGTCCTCAACGCCGGTACGTCATCCCGGTGACGTACAGCGGCGCCGGAATGGACGATCGCCCGGCATGACGGCTCATCGCACCCGGGGTCTCATCCGTACAGCTCGGCGTGGTGGGATCCGTGGTTCAGCCGGTTGTTGCAGTGGCGTGATCCAGCATGTCGATCGTGGTGTCGGCCGCCTCGATGACTACCGGATCGTGTGTGGCGACGACGGTGACGCAGCCGTGCTGGTGTGTGGTGCGTGCGATGAGGCCGGTCAGGTCGCCGGCGCGGGTTCGGTCGACGGCGGCTGTCGGCTCGTCGACGAGGAGGAGTTCGGGCCGGGTCAGTAGCGCGCGGGCCAGCGCGACACGTTGGCGTTCGCCGCCGGACAGCTGGTCGGGGCGGTGCCGAAGTCGGTGTGCGAGTCCGACGTCGGCAAGCAGTTCACGGGCCTGGCCGCGTACGGCGCGGGGTCTGCCACCGGCAAGGGAGGCGGCGGCGAGCAGTTGTTCCTCGGCGGTGAGGCCGGCGAGGAGATTGCCGCTCTGGAACATGTAGCCGATGCGAGTCCGGCGGGTGCGGGCGCGTTCACGGTCGGTGAGGGACGCCAGGTCGGTCTCGCCCAGCAGGACCTGCCCCTCATCCGGGCGGAGCAGGGCGCCTGCGACGGCGAGGAGGGTGGACTTGCCGGAGCCGGAGGGACCGACGAGGGCGGTGAGGGCGCCCGGTTGGAAGGTCGTGGTCAGTCCGTGCAGGGCGGTGGTGCGGGACTCGCCGCTGCCGAGAGTGACGGTGATGTCATTGAGGCGGAGGGTCATCGTGCGGCTCCCAGCATGGTCATCGGGTCGACGGTGGTGACGCGGCGCAGGGTGAGGGCGGAGCCTGCGAGACCGATCAGGGTCACAGCGGCCATGGTGGTGGCGAGGGTGGTGACGGGGAGGCTGAAGGGCACCTGCTCGCCGACGAACAGGCCTACGGCGGAGGCGAGCGCGCCCCCGACGGCTGCACCGGCAGCGACGACCACAGCGGCCTGCGCGAGGGTGTGCCCGAGGAGGCGGCGGCGGGACGCGCCCATGGCACGCAGCAGGGCGAGCTCGGGGGTGCGCTGGACGGTCCAGACGGCGAAGAAGGCTCCGACGACCAGCGGGGCGATGAGGAAGAGGAAGGTCTGGATGGAGGTCATCGTCAGGCGCTCGCCCTCGTAGCCGGGGGCTGCAGCGAAGGCGTCCTGGAGCGGGACGGTTGTCGTGCGGTGGCGGCGGTCCGCGGCGGCGAGGGTCTTCTCGCCGAATCCTGCGGGGAGCTCGAGTGCCATCGCGCTGTACTGACGTGGGAGGTCGTCCGGGCGCGCGTCGGTGCCGGGCGTGGTGAAGCGGATCCGGCGCCAGGTGTCGGTGGAGACGTAGGCGGCGGGGACGTGTCCGTAGGAGGAGCGGCCGATGATGCCGATGACGTTCAGACGAATACCGAGCCGGTCGACGGTGAGAGTGTCACCGATGTGGACGCCGTCAGTCACCAGCCGGCGGGAGACCACGATGCCGTGCGGTTCGGCCGACTCCAGGGATTTGCCTTCGTCGGCACCGGGGTCGGTGAATGCGCCGGGCTCGACACCGAACGCGGCGAGGTCCACCTCGACGCCGCGGTCGGTGGTGCCGCGCGTGATGGCGACGCCGAGCGGGGTGGCCGCGGCGCCTTCCTCCCGATTCCAGCCGACGGCGGACTGCTCGTCGATCAGGCCGCGGGCGAACTGGTCGGAATCGGAACCGGCGGCGAAGGCGATGTGGGTGGCGGGCAGTCTGCGCAGGGCGGAGACGGTGTCGTCACCGAGGCCGGTGGTGAAGCCGGAGACGATACCGACGAGCGCGGCGACGAGGACGACGACGCTACCCATCAGCAGGAATCGGCCACGGGCCGCTTTGAGTTCCAGCAAGGCGAGGAACACGGCGCTCCTTCCAAAGATAGGGACAAGGCGTCCCCAAAATAGAAGATGGCGACGCGGCGTCCCTAAGTGGGGTGGCTACTACACTGGTCGCGTGCCCAAGATCCACGCTGCGTCGGTCGCCGATCACCGTGCCCAACAGCGTGCTGCTCTGCTCGACGCGGCGCGGGAGCTGCTCGCCGAGGGCGACGCTTCCAAGGTGACGTTCGCGGAGGTCGCCCGCCGCACCGGCCTGGCCCGCAACAGCGTCTACAAATACTTCTCCGACCGCCGTGAGCTGCTGACCGAGGTGGTCCGACAGGCCGCTCCGCGCTGGACCGAACGCATTCACGCCTCCCTCGCCGCCGCCGGCGACTCACCTGCGGAGCGGGTTGCCGCCTACGTCACCGCGCAGTTGGAGATGGTCCGCGACGGCGAGCACCGCATCGCCCGCGCCAGTGCCGGCGCGCAGGACGCAGCAGCCTTGCGTGAGGGCGCGGACGCGGCACACCGCGCGCTGCTCGATCCGCTCGTGGATGCCCTGCGTGACCTGGGTGACGACGCCCCCCTCAGGACAGCACGCCTGTTGCAGGGATTCGTCAACGCCGCGACCACGGCGCTGGAGGCGGGCGACGACTACGACGCGGTGACGGACCGGGCGGTGCGGCTGGTTGTCGCCGCCCTCGGAGGTCTCACGGCCGACCTGCCGTCCCGATAGAGCCGCACGTGCCGGGCCCACCACGGGCATGGCGCCGATCGTGCGGATCGTCGCGGTCGGCGCTGGTGGCGTCCTGCTCCGCGGGGGTTTCCCGGTGGGTGAGCTGGATGATCGGGCAGCTGGCGTCGGCGCCACGTTCGTGGCCGGGGCGCTGGTGAGCTCGCCGACGAGGCGGCACTCCGATACGGACACCCGGCTCGGTACGGCAGGGCTTGCGCAGGCTGCCCTCGAGCGCGGGGCCGGTCAGGAAGAACCGGCACCCGCGCTCGCCGTAGGAGCCGCGCGCAGAGCCCTCCGGCTCACGAGGGGCCGACGTCGCGGCCACTCCCCCGTCGATGGCACGCGGCAACTCCCGGTTGCACCATGCCCCTGACGGGTCGGCTTTCCGGACCCGGGTCGAGGGGGCGGATCAGCGCAGTCCGGCGAAGAGATCGTTCTCGGGGACGGCCGCGCCGGTGGCGTCCTGGACACGTACGAAGGTCTCCATGCCCATCAACTCGCCGAACCTCTCCTTGCCCATCTTGAGGAAGAAGATGTTCTCGCCCTGACTGGCATGTGCGGCCAGCGCATCGAACTTCTGACCGCTGAACGCGGTGGTGTCCACCCATGTGGTGATCTCGTCGTCGGGGAGGCCGATCTCGGCCATCGCGGCGGCCTCGGCAGGATCCGGCTCCGGCATGTCCTCATGAAACTCGTGCATGGTCTCCCCGAACCTCTGCATCATCGAGCGGGGCATCGTCGTCCAGTACACCTTCGGGGTCAGCGCGGTCATCTCCAGCGCTGCCATCGTGATGCGGTGGGCCTGGATGTGGTCGGGGTGGCCGTAGAAGCCGTTCTCGTCGTAGGTGACGACCACATCGGGCCGGTAGTGCCGCATGAGCTCCGCCAGTCGGGCAGCGCCTTCCTCCACGGGGGTCTGCCAGAAGGATCCGGGGGCGTCGTTGCTCGGCCAGCCCACCATCCCGGAGTCGGCATAGTCCAGCATCTCCAGATCACTGACCTTCAGGACGTCACAGCTCGCCTTGAGTTCTTGACGGCGCATCAAGGCGACGGCCGCCGGATCGTGCCCGGGATCGCCCGGCTTGGCGCCCTCCGTTCCGTCACCGCAACCGCCGTCGGTACACGTCACCAGAACCGTGCGGATGCCTTCCGCCGCGTACCGCGCGAGGACCCCTCCGGTTCCGGTGGCTTCGTCGTCGGGGTGGGCGTGTACTGCCATGAGCGTCAAGGGCCGGTCGGTCATGAAACAGTCCTCCTGCAGAAATACGGCTTGGTACGAGTGCGCGGCGGGCGTACCGCGATCCTGGGGCCCGGACCCTGGTGGGGCGGACGACCTCGCGGTCTCCGTGTTCCCCGTCCGTGCGGCGCCGGTCCCTCGGTCGATGCAACCGCGCCGGCCGGACCTGTTGTTCCCGGGTCCGGACAGTACGAGACCGGACAGCCGCCCTCCGGCGAGAAGGGTCAGCCGGTGCAACGGCTCAACAGCAGGCGGCCGATCGTCAGGAACGGCGCCGCCGGGCAGCGGCAGGGGGCGGGCTGCCGCGACCTTGCGCGGGAGCGAAGGCCTCCCCCGCCGGACAGCGAATTCCGGAAGGCCGTACGAAATCCCCTTGCTCAATGGTCAAGAGTCGTTGACCATTGGCCACATGCCTGCCGACGATCTTCCCGAGACCATTCACGTCACCACTGACGAACAGCTGCGCGCCGTCTCCAATCTCACCCGTCACCGGATCATGGCCGTGCTCCGCTTCGAGCCCGCGACGATCACGCAGATCGCCGCGCGGGTGGGCCTCGCCAAAGGGAGTTCCAGCTATCACATGCGACTGCTGGAGCGGGCCGGCCTGGTGAAGGTGGTGCGGACGCGGAAGGTGCGGGGGGTCACCGAGCGGTACTACGCGATGGCCGCGCGGTCGATCGTGCTGCCGGATCCGGGGGTGGGGCAGCCGGATGTGCTGATGCGCAATGCGGTGGCGGACCTGGAGGCGGCGCCGGTGGATGGCGAGCGGCACGTGCGGATGGCGCATCTGCGGCTCACCGGTGAGCAGTTCGCGGAGCTGGGGGCGCGTCTGCAGGCGCTGGCGGACGAGTACCGGGAGCTGTCCGATCCGTCGCTGCCGGACGTGTCGCTCGCCTTCGCGCTGTTCCGGCCGGCGCCGCGCGAGCAGGCCGAAGGGGATTCCAAGTGACCTCAGATATAAGGAAGTTGCCGACCGGGTTCGGACGGATGTGGACCGCGCAGACGGTGTCCTCGCTCGGTGACGGGGTGACGCATGCCGCGCTGCCGCTGCTCGCGTTGACGTTGACGCGGGATCCGATGGCGCTCGCCGTCGTCACGGCCGCCGGGACGCTGCCGTGGCTGCTCTTCGGGGTGCTCGGCGGTGCGCTGGTTGACCGCTGGGACCGTCGGCGCGCGATGTGGGTCGCGGACGCTGCACGTGCGGTACTGCTCGCGATACCTGCGGCGGCGGCCTGGCTCGACGTGCTGAGTATTCCGCTGCTCGCAGCCGTCGCCTTCCTGCTCGGCCTCGGCGGACTCTTCTTCGACACGGCCGCCACGGCCTGTCTGCCGGATCTGCTCGGCCGCGACCCCGCACTCCTGGAGCGCGCCAACTCCCGCCTGCGCGGCGCCCAGACCGCCGCGTCCGGCTTCGCGGGGCCGCCCCTGGGCAGTGCGCTGCTCGCGCTCGGGCGGGCGGTTCCGCTGCTCACCGACGCGGTGTCGTTCGCGCTCTCCGCACTGCTCGTACGGTCGCTGCCCGCCGCGCCCCGGCCCGTACCGGAGGCCCGCGAGTCGCTGCTTCGGCAGGCGCGGGCCGGGGCCTCGTACGTCTTCCGGGATCGGTTGCTGCTCGGGCTCGCGCTCCGTCCGACGGTCGGGAACGTCGCCTTCCTCGCCGTGGAGACCGTACTCGCCCTCTTCGCACACGACCGTCTCGGCATCGGCGCCCTCGGCTACGGCCTGCTCCTCACAGCAGAGGCCACCGGCGGCCTGCTCGGCGCGGGCATCGCCTCCTTCCTCGGCCGACGACTCGGCACCGGCACCGCGCTGACCTGCACGGCCGCGGTCGAGGGGCTTGCCGTCCTGGGGCTTGCCGCCGCCCCGAATCCGTACGCGGCCGGGCTCGCGCTCGCCGTCTGCGGGGCGGGCATGGGCGCCACGATGGTGCTCGGGCCCTCCCTCCGGCAGGCGATCGTCCCGGCCCACCTGATGGGCCGGGTCGCCTCCACCTCCCGCATGCTCGCCATGTGCGCCGCCCCGTTCGGCGCCTTCGTCGGCGGATGGCTGGCCACCACCTACGACATACGCACCCCGCTCTACGCCGCCGCCGCTCTCCTCCTCACCATGACCGCCGTCACGGCGACCATGACCGACAACCGCCGGGTCGAGGCGGCACTGCACGGCGCTGCCTCGGCCGGCGGTCCACGTCACCCGGAATCCGCGAACCCCGTTCGGGAAGGTGCACCCGAATAGTGGCGGCGTCTTCGCGGAAGTGTCACGGGTGTTTCAGGGTGGGTGCATCTATCGAGCAGTAGGGACGTCACTTGTCGACGGGTCCGGGAGTTGCCCGTGACCGCGGTCGGGTGAGGCTGATGAGTTCGGAAGGCGTGCCGGGAGTTGGCGGCGCGAGGTGATGTTGAGTTTCGGATAGATCCGGTACAGGTGGTAGCCCACCGTGCGCGGGCTGAGGAACAGGCGGGAGCCGATGTCCTTGTTGGTCAGCCCCTGCGCCGCGTAGCGGGCTATCTGAAGCTCTCGGGGAGTGAGGTCCTGACCGCTGGTGGGCGGCGTGGCGTCGAGGACACCTGCTGCGCGCAGTTCTGTGTGTGCCTGTTGCGTCCAGGGTGTGGCCCGCATCATCCGGAAGTGCTCCACGGCCTGGTGCAGATGGTGCCGGGCGGACTTGATCTCGTGGTGGCGGCGTAACCACTGCCCGTACAGGAGATGAGTACGGCCGGTTTCGAACCCGGAGACGCAGGGCGCGGCAAGTGCGTCGGCAAAGTGGTGACCGGCTTTTTCCGCCGGCGCCAGCAGCGCCTTGCACCGGTGCCATGCGGCGCGGAGCGAGGGTGAGAGCTGGGGCGCGGCCCGCTCTTCGAACTGCAGCAGCGCCGCGCCCGCCCGATCGCGCTGCCCCACCCGGACCAGGGCCTCGACCAGGTCGGGGATGACCAGCCGGCTCAGCATGAAGTGCTCTGCCGTGCCGCCGGGGGCGGTGACTTCGCTGAGCGGGCCGACTGCCTGCCGCGGCCGAAGGCTGCTGAGAGCGTCCAGTCCCTGTGCCCAGCGCGCTATCGCGGCGGCCGACGCGGCCCGGCGGGGCATGGACACCGCAAGGGACGCCTCGGCCAGTTCATGGCAGCGGGCGGAATCGCCCTGGGCCGCGGCCATACACGCCAGCAGGGCCTGGAGGTGGCAGGCAGCGATGGACTGGCCGGTCTCCGCGGCGAGGGTGAGTGCTTGTTCGCCGAGCGCCGCCCCTTCGGCCCACCGGCCGGTGACCAACTGCGCGGCCACGAGCGAGGTGAGGGCCACCGGTAGGGCCCCCGAAGCACCGGACGCCCGCAGGGCGTCGACCGAACGCCGCTGTGCGTCGAGCCCGGCTTCGCCGTCTCCCATGAGGTACGGCAGGAACACGGGAGGCCACACAACAGGCCCGAGGCCGAGGGTCGGCGCCCACCCGTCGCTCGGAGGTGAGCACCGTACCGCAGGCTCTCCGGCCGGTTCCTCACCCCGGCCCACGTCTCCCATGGAGCGTAATTGGTCGAGACGTTGGCTCCTGTCCGTGGTTTTCTCCAGAGGGAGCAGGGCCAGTAGGCCGGCTATCTCCGTCAGCTTCGCCGGGTGGCTGGCGCCCCATGCGGCGCGGGCCGCCAGCAGGAGGCACTCCTCCGCCAGCTGGGGTGCATGGGACCGGGCGAGTCGCGCGCTGTGCAGGAGCGTGTCGCAGGCGAGGGCGGGCGCGCTGCCGGCATGCAGCATGGTGCCGCGCACACAGGCAACGCGGGCCTGTAACTCCGTTGTGTGCTCCAGGAGTTCGACCTCGGCCAAAAGCGCCTGGGCCTGGGCCGGCTCGGCCGCGGCCCAGGCGCACTCGGCAGCCTCCACCAACCACCGCGCGGTGGCCGCGGGGATGGAGGAGAGTGCCGCGGCGCGGCGTAGCGCGCGGACGGCGGACGCCACGCCGCCGGAGCGCCGGGTCCGGTCCGCGAGACCGGCAAGGAGACGGGCGACCGTGTCGTCGGGAGGTGTGGCGCAGGCCGCGAGATGCCAGACGCGGCGGTCGTCCTCCTGGTCGAGGGCACCGGCCAGGGCCCGGTGGGCGGCGCGGCGCCGGCTGGGCGCTGCGGCCTGGTAGGTCGCGGAGCGTACCAGGGGGTGGCTGAAGCTGACCCGTTCTCCGCGCACGGTGATGAGCCCGGCCTCTGCGGCCCCGTTCAGTACGTCCATGGCCGTGTCGGCGTCGTCGGCGGCGTTGAGGAGGGTGCGAAGCTCGCCGTCGCGCTCGGCGGCGGCGAGCAGCAGGGGGAAACCGTATGCGGCGGCGCGGCGACAGAAGATCTGCCGTACCCGCTCGCTGAGCGGCAACTGGTCGGGCAGCGCCTGGGCGCCTGTCAGTTGCTCGTCACTGAGTGCGGCCGGGAGTTCGGCCAGCGCCAGCGGGTTGCCCTCGGCCTCCGTCAGCAGACGCTTGTACACGGAGGGAGCCGCCCGCGGCGCGTGCTGGTCCAGCAGGCGCCGCGCGAGCGCGGTGGGCAGGGGCCCGAGCCGCAGTTCCCGGGCCCCTGAAACGGGGACGGGTAACGTTTCCTCATCGCAGACCGCGAACACCATGGCCACCCGTGCCGACCGGAGCCTGCGGGCGGCGAAGGCGAGCGCGGCCGCCGACTCCTCGTCCATCCAGTGCGCGTCGTCCACGACCACGAGTACGGGTGCCTGCCGGGCGGCTCTCGTGAGCAGGGCGAGCACGGCCAGGCCGACGAGGAGCGGCTCTGCGGAAGATGCGTTCATGCCGAAGGCGCCGCGCAACGCGTCAGCTTGGCGGTCGGGCACCAACTCCAGCGCCGGCAGCAGGAGGTGCAGCAGCTGGTGCAGTCCCGCGAACGGCAGTCTGACCTCACTCTGCGTTCCGTCCGCCCATAAGACCTGCGCGGGGGGCTCCACCTGCTGTGCCACGTGGGTCAGCAGTGCGCTCTTGCCGATGCCGGCACCGCCGCGCAGGAGTACGGCACTACTTCGGTGACTCCGTGCGGCGTCGATGAGCCCCAGAAGGTCTCGGATCTCCCGGTCTCGCCCTTCCAACATTCCGATGCTCCCGCTCCGTAGGTGGCTCAGGCTGTACGTCGGCGTATTCCCGTCGCGCCATCGCGTGGTTCTGCCTGGCTTGACGATCGATTGCCCCTGTGCGCACTCCGGGACGGGAAAGACGGCTGGATGTGGGTGGTCATCGTGCGCGAAATGCCGCCAGCCACGCGCGGGCAGCGAACGCGGCCGGATACGGCTCCGGAAACCCGCGGGACACTCCGTGACTGCGACGCAGAAGAGGTTCCCACCACTCGCTAACGATGCCCTAGCGGCTGGTAACGGTGGCCTGTTAGTGCGTCCAGGGCGGCGCGGTCAGTGCGTTCGAGGCACCGTTCCCGGCCGGTCGGCGCGGCGGACGGCCTCCGCCCGTGCCTCTCCGTGGGGCGGCCCGACCGACTTGACGATCTCTTGACCATCGCGGCAGCGCCCCCAGGACCAGTCGGATGACAGATACCGGCCGCCCGTCGCCCTGCGCACAGTAATGACCACGGACCGCACGCCGGGGGCACCGGTCCGCAGACCCGATCACGACGCGGGCTCCGGTCACGGACGCAGAACCGAGGGAGAGGGTATGACAGTTGCGGAGACGGACGCTTCCGAGCACGCACTGGCGACGTATGAACCGTTGGCCCACTTCTACGACTTGTTCACCCGGCACGACGACTACCCCCGGTGGTGCGCCCTCCTTGACGACCTGCTGCACCGCCACCGCGTACCGGGCAAGCGGCTGCTGGACGTGGCCTGCGGGACCGGCAGGAGCACGGCCGCGTTCCGCGATCTGCACTACGAGGTGTCAGGTGTCGACCTGAGTGCGGCGATGATCGCAGAGGCCCGGTCCAAGGCGGCGAACCGGGGCATATCCTTCCAGCAGGGCGATATGCGCGACCTGCCCGGCACAGGTCCGGGCCACGACGTCGTGCTGTGCATGGACGACGCGGTGAACAACCTCCTCGACGACGCCGGACTCAGCAGCGCGTTCGCCAGTGCGGCACGGGCACTGCGCCCCGGTGGGCTGCTGGTATTCGACGTGAACACCCTTCGTACGTACAGGAATTGGTACGCACACGACGAGGTGTCACACGAAGAGGACACCGTCTTCGTCTGGCAGGGGCACTGCGGACCCGGACACCCGGAGGGCGCCCTGGCCCGCGCCGACCTCACCGTCTTCGCACGGGACGAGGCCACCCCGCTGTGGCGACGCTTCGAGGCGCCGCACCTTCAGCGTCACCATCCCGAGTCCCGCCTGCGCTCCGCGCTCCGCACGGCCGGCCTCGACGTCCTCCGCGTGTACGGCATGCGTCCCGGGACCGCGGACGTCGACGACACGCTCGACGAGGAGCGGCACCACAAGGCGATCGTCATCGCCCGCCGGCCGCCGACCGGCTGACCCATGGACTCCGGGCGTCAGCAGACGTCCGGTGCACGAGCACCATCCCCTCATGGAAAGGAAGTACTGATCATGGAGCACACCGAGGAGACCATCGTCGTCTTCGACACCGAGGAAGCTGCCGACACCTGTGGCGTCCGGACCGGCACCCCGGCTCGCTGATGCCGGCCCGGGGAGGGCGCGCCGGTACGACGTGCCCTCCCCGGGCTCAGCCATCTCATGGGCATCACACACTCAGATGTGCCGAGACGAGGAACCATGCGACTGATCAGAGGCGAGGCGAACTGGTGGTGCCTGTCCGGCCGGAAAGTGGCCAAGCTGCCGTCATCCGCCGTGACAGAGAACGGCGAACTCACCGCCGGAGCACGGGCCGAACTCGACGGCACCGGTTTCTTCGCCGTACCGCCGGTCGACCGCTTTCATCTCACCGTGCTCACCAGCAGCGCCTGCAACCTGGGGTGCGCCTACTGTTTCCAGAACACCGGGGCCGCTCCGGAGGGCACCTACCGTCCACCGCGCATTCCGCAGATCGCCCTCACTGCCCCGGTCATCGACGAGATCCTGGTCTTCGCCCGGGAACGGATGGCCGCGGCGGATCTCGGCAAGCTCCACCTACTGCTCTTCGGCGGTGAGCCACTGCTCAACCGTCAGGGCTGCTACACCCTCCTGGACCGAGCCGCCGGCGCCGGTCTCGCGTCAGCCGAGATGATCACCAATGGCACCCTGCTGACCGCCGACACCGCGCGCACACTCGAAGGACTGGGCCTCGGCCGGGTGCAGATCACCTTTGACGGCGACCAGGAACACCACGATGTGAGCCGGGTCAACCGGATGGGCCGTGGCACGTACGACCGGATCGTGCGCAACGTCTCACGCAGCGCGGAGGCCACCGGCCTGCGATGGCACTTCCGCATCAATGTCGCCACCCCGTCGATAGAGGGCATCGACGCGCTCATCGACGACCTTGCTGCCCGGACACCCACAGAGCGGTGTGCGATCAGCTTCGCCACGGTCGACGACGTGGGCATCGGCTACGAGTACGCCCCCGCGGCCACCGCCGCGCTCGCGCAGCGGCGCAAGAGCTGGAACGCCAGGGCGCTGTCGTACGGGTTCACCGTGCCGCTGCCCCAGCCGATCACCCGCTGCCCCTACTGCGCACTGCGCAGCGGCGCGACCGGTGCCGTGGTCAACGCCGACGGCACGCTCTACAGCTGCTGGGAGTCGGCGGGCAAGGAGGGGTGGGAGGTCGGCCACATCCGCTCCGGCTACCTGCCCGACGAGGTCATCACCCCACGCTGGGTCGCCTGCGACTACGACGTGCGGCTCACCCCCGACGCGGCGCGGGCCGAGTCACAGATCGGCGACCAGGTGGACGCCTCACTGCTGGACCTGATGTACCTCAAGGGGAAGCTGGGTTCGGGGTGAGCGGTGCCTCCCTGGATCCGTCGGCGAAGGCCGCGGACCGTGGCGGCATCCCCGCAGGGGCACGCCGGCCTCTGGCCCGCCTGGCGCTGGCGACCTGGGTCTCGACGGTGGGGAACTGCTTCACCACCGTGGCGCTCGCTCTGGCGGTGGCCGGTCTTCCGGGCTCCGGGGCCGGTACGGTCGCCGCCGCTACCGCACCCACCGTGGTCGGTACGCTCGCGAGCGTACTGGCCGGGGGTGGGCTGGCCGACCGCTGGAACCCCCGCTCCCTGATGGCCGGCGCCGAGCTGACGTGCGGCGCGGTGCAGACCGTCACCTTCGTCCTGTTGGCCGCCGGGCCCGGTACGGGCATGCTCTGGGCGCTGGGCGCACTGTCGTTCCTCCGCGGGCTCGCGAGTGGGGTGACCGGGCCCGCCGCGCGGGCGATACTGCCGCGCGTCGTCCCACCGCACGCCCTGCAGCGCGCCAACGCCGCTCTGCGCACCGGGATGTCACTGAGCGTCATCGTCGGTCCGGCGCTCGCCGGCTGGTGTGCGTCCGCAGTCGGTCCGGCGGAGGCGATCGCCGCCGATGCCGCGTCCTTCTTCCTCGCCGCGGCTCTCCTGTACCGCATCCCGGTCCGCGCCGCGGCCCCACGTCACCCACCGGTACAGGGATTCCGGCGCGAACTGCGCGAAGGGCTGGCCGAAGTCGTCGGCCGGCGGTGGCTCCTGCTGGTCATCGTCCAGGCCGCCGTGCTCAATCTGGTGACCCTCGGCCCCATGCAGGTGCTGGCCCCGCTCGCCGCTCAGGAGGGCTACTCGGGGGCACGGGGGTACGCCGCGTTCCTCACCAGCGCGGGCGTCGGCGCGGTCCTGGGCGGCATGCTCATGCTGCGCTGGGCGCCGAAGCACCCTGTCCTGATGTGCTCGGCCGTGATGGCGGCCTTCTGCCTGCCCTGCCTCGCCATGGCGGTGCACGGTTCGTGGTGGCAGGTGACGCTGGCGTACGGACTTCTCGGCACGGCGGAGGGGATCTTCGCCATCCTGTGGTCCACCGCGCTGCAGCGTGGCGTGCCCGCCGGGGTGCTGGGCCGGGTCAGCGCCTGGGACTTCCTCGGCTCTTTCGCGTCCCTGCCTCTGGGCATGGTTCTCGCGGGTCCCATGACTGCCGCCCTCGGGCTGGACGACTCCTTGCTGGCCATGGGTGCGGTGGGCTGCTGCGTCGTCGCGTGGCCGCTGCTCTGGCCCCGGGCGCGGAGCGCGCTGCGCGCCGTGTGACACGGCGTTCTCCCCGTACCCGCTTCCCATCCGTATCCATCCTTGTCCATCCGTGTCTATCCGCATCCATCCGTCAGAGGAGTGCCATGCCTGCCGCAGAACCGCCGTTGTTCTCCTGTGCGGACACGGTGACCGTCCGGCTGCCCGTGCGCCCGCGGGAGCTGGTGCGGCACTACGGGGAGCCCGTGGCGCACGGCGCGCCGGACGAGAGCGACCGGCTGGCCGGCTACCTGGCCGTGGCCGCACGCGACGCGCCTCTCCTGGAGGCGATCACCCTGGCCAGCCCTTCGCTGCGGCAGCGGCTCGACTCCCTCCGCACAGGCCCGCGCCCCGGGCTCGGCGTCTTGCGCAAAGCCGTGCGTGCCGTGGTCGGCTACCAGCTGCGGATGGCTTCGCGCTCCACCCCGTACGGCACTTTCGCGGCCGTGGCGCTCGCCCGGATCGGCACGCCGGGCGAGCGCGCACGGGCGAACGTGGGCGAGGACCACCGCCGCGGGGTGCGCCCGGACACGCAGTGGCTGCTCACTCTGGTCTCCCTGTGGGAGCAGCGCCCGGAGGTGGCCGACCGGCTCTCGGTGGTGACCAACTCACTCGCCGCCTCCCGCGGCGACCGGCTCGTGCTGAGCTATGTCGCGTCCTTGCAGACCGACCGGCTGGCCCGGGGAGGTGAGCGGGGGCGCAGCGGCACGTTCTTCGAGCTCGCGCTGCCGCGTACAGACGTGGCCGAATCGGCCCTTCGGGAGGCCCGGCGGCCCATTCTGCTGGGGACGTTGAGGGAGGAACTGGCCAGGGCCTTTCCCCGGGACGCCGTGGATGCCGCACTGACCGCCCTGGTGCGGCGGGAGTTCCTGCTGACAGATGCGCGTCCCGACGCACACGAGGAAGACCCGATCGCGGCGGTGCTCGACCGGCTCGACGGCGTGCCGGACGTACCCGAGCTGTCCGCGCTGCGTGAGATACACCAGTTGCTCGCCGATTACGGCGCCGCCCCGCCCGGTGCCGCACTCCACACCCTCGACCATGCACGGCGGGCGATGGCCGAGCTGCTGCCCGGTGAACCGACAGCGGTCCACGTGGACCTGGCCGCCGATGCGGATCTCCTCCTGCCCGCAGAAGTGGCGCGGGAAGCGGAGCAAGCGGCGGAAGTCCTGTGGCGGCTCTCCCCGCCCGGCCCCCCGCAGGAACTGCGCCGCTTCCATGAGGCGTTCACGGACCTGTACGGGACCGGGGTCGCGGTTCCGGTCCTCGAACTCCTGGATCCGGATACCGGGTTGGGGCCTCCCCAGGGCTACCGGCATCCGCCGGTACTGCGGCAGAACCTGCCTTCCCTCCTCTGTCCGGACGCCCCGGAGCGCGTACGGCTGCTCGCCGACATCGTCTTCGACGCCGTCCGTTCCGGCCGACAGGAGGTGGAACTGGATACGGAGTCGCTCCGCCGCCTCGACCGCACCCCCGAAGGCGGCCAAGCCGTCGGCCCCCCACGGTCCACGGACTTCCCCGCCCGGCTGCTGGCACGCGGCACGGCCGAACTGGACGCCGGTCACTTCCGGCTGTGGCTGACCACCGGGCCCGGCTCGGACCTCGCGGGCGCGGCATCGGCCCGCTTCGCACACGCCCTGGGGCCCGCGAGGAGTGACCTCCTCCGCGAGGTGGCGCGGCGCTCCGCCACCCAGTACGCACCGGAGCTGACTGCCCAACTGGACTGCCGCCCGGTCCCGTTCCGCAGCGGGAACATCACCCGGCTGCCGCACTGGACGCCTCACCGGCTGCCTGTCGGTCTGTACGCCGACCCTGCCGACCCGCTGACCCTCGTCCCCTCGGACCTGGCAGTAGTGGCCGACGACCGGCGCCTGCGGCTGGTCTCACTCAGCCGGGACCGCGAGGTCGTACCGCTCTCCTTCCACATGCTGGAATTCGAACGGCATGCCCCCAACCTCGCCCGTCTCCTCAGTGAGATCCCCATGACCGGGGCCCGGCCGTGGCAGAGCTGGGACTGGGGCTCACTGTCGGCGGCCCCGTTCCTGCCGCGCGTCCGCTACGGCCGGACCGTACTGACCGCTGCCCGCTGGCGGCTGGACACCAGGCTCTCTCCGCCCGCCACGGCCGAACCGGTCCTCTGGACACAGCACTTCACTGCCTGGGCCGAGCGGTCGGGGCTGCCTCGACGCGTGCTGCTAGGCACCGGCGACCAGCGCGTGGAAACCGACCTGACCTGCGCCGCGCACGTGGAGCTGATACGTAAGGAAGCGGCCCGGGGGCTGCCGGTGACTCTGGAGGAGGCGCCCTTCCTGCCCGGTCCGACCGGCCCCGACCCGGGAGACGGCTGGCTGACCGGCCCGGCGGGAGCGCACGCGAACGAGGTGGTCTTCCCGCTGTTCACCCACCGGCCGGCCGGCGCCGCCGCTCCCCGCCGGCTACGCCCCCAGCTCGTCGAGTCGCCTCATCTCGTGGGCGGCCCCTGGCTGTACGCCAAGCTGTACATCGCGTACGAACGGCACGACGAGGTGATCGGAGTCCACCTGCCGGAATTGCTCGCGCACATAGGTGACCACGTGGACCGCTGGTTCTTCCTGCGGTACGGCGACCCCGATCCGCATCTGCGGGTGCGGTTCCACGGCAGCCCCCAGCGGTTGACGCGCGAGGTGCTTCCGGCGCTGCACACCTGGGCCGAGCGTCTGCGCGCGGACGGACTCCTGGGGCGGGTGGTCCTGGACAGCTACCGACCGGAGACGGCCCGCTACGGCGGTCCCCGAGCACTGAAGGCTGCCGAGAGGGCGTTCCAGGCCGACAGCGAACTGGTAGTGGCACAACTCTCCGCGCTGCGCGAGGGATCGCTGAGCGGCGACCCGGTCGTGCTGTGCGCGGTCAACCAACTCGATGCCCTCCGCGCGACGGCCGGCCCGGAACCCTGGGCACCGTGGCTGCTGGCCCGGTACCCGCGCACCCCGCAGACCGCCTCCGTACGCAACCGGCAAAAGCTCCTTGACCGACTCCTCGACGGCTCTCCCAGCCTCCTCTCCCCCGGCTCACCCGCTCCAACGCTGGCCCGACTCTGCGGTCCCGGCCCGCTGGCCTCTGCTGCGGCGAACCGCGCCGAGGCCTTCGCTCGGTACGGACAGGTAATAAGCGACCTCGGCCGGGGAATCACCGCAGAGGAAGGGCAGCACACTCCCCTGCCTTCACTCCTGCACATGCACTACAACCGCGCGGTATGCATACCACCCGCAGGCGAGGACACGGTCCTGGTACTGGTACGGAACACCGTGCAGGGTCACCTCGACCGGCAGACTCAGCGGCGATGACGGTCTCGGCGAGTCCCTTGCTCACGGCTCGCGGGCCTTGTGCCCGCCGGACCTGCCGCCAACTCGACATGCCTTGACACCGCTGCTGCGCTCCAGCCCCGAGCGGACGTGAAGGCTGGAGCGCACCATCGGTCGCGGTCAGGCCTGTCGCGGAAGCAGCCTGAAACGCCCGTGAAAACCTCGCCTGCCCAGGCGCCTGCGACACGAGCGTGCTCCACGCGCCCCCCGACACGGCTGCTTGGGGCGGGCGCGTCCGGGGCCCGGGACAAGGAAGCGGGAGGCGCGGGTGACGTGCTTGCCCCGGCGCCCGTGGCGAAAGGCTGTCAGGTCACCGCGTCCCTGGGGCTTTCCAGGTCACCGCGTCCCCGACGGTTTCGGCAGTTCGCACCCTGCTGCCGCCAGGTCGAGCTTGTTGCCCGTGGTGAAACACGCCGGGATGCCGTACGTCTCCTCGGCGTAGCCGATGCCCTCGCGGATGGTCACGGTGCCCTGTTCGTCCACCTCGCAGGGGTTGTCGAGGGTGCAGCGTTCGCCGCTCTCGTTCGTGGTGTTGTTGATCGCCGTGATCTGTCCCGTCGTCGTGTCGATCACCGGAGAGCCCGAAGTGCCACCGATGACCTGGCATTCCGGGGTGTAGCGGACGGCGTCCTTCCACGTCCACTGATCCTCCTTGAGGCGGTACGCGAACCCGTCGACCGAGCAGGAGTAGGCCTGTTTCCAATAGCCGGAGACCACGTTGACCGCGTGGCCCTGCACCGGGTGGGTGGCGGACAGCGTCAGCGGGGCTATCCCGGTGGATTGCTGTATCTGGGCGTAGGTCTTGGTCAGTTGGTAGATCGTCACGTCGGTGTCGGTCATCGTCGAGTAGACGACCTGGTTCGCCTTGAGCGTTCCGGCGCTGCCGGCCGAGGCGTTGAGGAGCGTGAAACTGCGGGTCGATGACTGGCCGGTGATGACCTGGCCTGCGCTGGGAAAGCCCGTTTCGAGGCAGTGGCCGTTCGTCATGACCAGCGCGGGGTCCGTCGACTGCGAGTTCGGCATACGGACCAGGGAGCCCGAACAGTTGCTGAGTGCGACCGTGCCGGCGAATGAGGTGGCCCGAGCCGCTGCGGGGGTCACCTTCCCGCCGTCCGGATGCGCGCCCGGCGTCGTGACGGCGGGGGCCGCACGGCCTCCCCCGGCCGGGGCCGCGGCGGCCGTGCCCGCAGTTCCGGCCAGGGCGGCTGCGCCCAGGGTGAGCGTGGCCAGGGTGGCAAGGAGAGGCTTGCGCATGGTGGGTTCCTCTCGGATCAGCCCGGGAGCCGACCGGCACCCGGACGTCGAAGGGTCGCTGCATTGTCCGCGTACCGACAATGCGCCCGCTACCCTGCGGTTCCCTCCTGACGCGTTTCGCACTGTTGACAACCTCCGTATCCGGCACCACCGTTCGGGCGAGTTCGTCTCACGAGCCCGTCCTGCCCACATCGCTCCCGAGAGCACGAGGAGGCCGCAGCCGCCGCCTACGACGCACACGGCCGTCTGCACGGGGTGGGAGCAATTCGTCTCCGGACCGGACGTGCCCGCGCCTGCGAAGTCACCTGCCCGCCGGCCTCGCCGGAGTACTGAGCAAGAAGCGAGGCGCCCCGGCGAGACATGTCGCCCCGGGCTCGCGGTGGCGCCGACGGTCTCACGTGTGATCGTGCGTCGCTCCCGCTCTGTTGACGGCGACGTCCCGGAGCGGCCCGTCGGCCCTCTCGGTGCCGCCCCCGTCCTCCGGCCGGGACACGTCCTCGATGCCCGGATGGCGGCGAGCCGATACGACGAGGCAGGCGACGGCGCCGAGGAAGACCACCACAGAGGTCCAGTTGTTGAGGCGCAGGCCGAGGAACGTGTGGGCCTCGTCGATGCGCAGGTACTCGGTCCAGAACCGGCCGACCGTGTAGGCGGCGACGTACAGGGCGAAAGCCCTGCCGTGACCGAGCGCGAACCGGCGGGTCGCCCAGAGGACCAGTGCGGCGACGCCGATGTCCCAGAGGGACTCGTAGAGGAAGGTGGGGTGGTACGTCGCGACGTCGGTCGCTCCGTAGGAGGCTCGGTCAAACGGACTGGTCATCAGGCGTGCGCTGAACGGCTTCCTGAGCCCTTGGCCAGAAGCCCGTACGGTCGAACGAGCGCTCAGGGCCGGCGTCGCTCACGGCTGGCTTCGCCCAGGGTCGGCGCCTGATCGCCGATGCCCGATCGCCGACGCCTGAGGGCCGCACCGAGTGCGGCGATCCAGATCAGCAGCAAGGGCAGTGAAATGAATGCCGCCGGGGTCAAGGTGGTGGACAGGAGCAGGTATCCGATGCCGGACACGGTGATCGTGACGGCAAGGATCCAGCCGAGAACGACCTCTCGACGCCGCAGCAGTGCGTCGCGCCGCGAGGCCACACAGGCAGCCGCGGCGAGCACGGCCAGTGCGACCATCTTGACACCGTCCAGACGCTGGACCGCTTCGAACAGTGCGCCGGTCCTGCCCGGTGACGCTGGATCAGCCCCAGGTATAGCGATCAGTTCCAGGACGAGTTGCGCGCATCCGAACGCCCCCGCGACGATGCCGGCCCATCCGGCCGACCGAGCCACGGTGTTGCCGGTACGGCGAGCCCGGTCGAGCACTCCGGATCCGACGAACACCAGGGCGACAGCTGCCACACCGTGAACGAGCAGAGCCTGGGCCACAGCCTGGAAGGGCCGGTCGGCGTACGCAGTCGTGATCCCTGCGTGTGTGTCACCGACTTCGGGTGTGGCTCCCCACGCGACGGCGAGCCCGAGAATCCACGCCGCGGCGTGTGTGTATCCGGCGGCGCGGGCGGTGACGCCGGAAGCGGCTTCCTCGGCGATTGTGGTCATGCGATCTCTCCCCCGGTCTTGTTGTGGTCACACGATGTCCGGCCCGGTCTTGTCTCGGATTGCGCGGGCGAACGCCTCGCAGCCGGTGCACCATGCGGCGTCCAGATCCGCGCCGGACGGGAAGCGGCCGTCGAGTTCGAGCACGACCATGCCGTGCGCGAATGCCCAGAACGAGCGCGCGATGTCGATGTCGCCGTGCACCGCGCGGGCCAGCGGCATCGCCGCGCGATCCTCGAGCCCCTCGGGGAGCTCGGTGCGTGCGAGCGGCCGACCATGAGTGATGCGGTAGAGGTGCGGGTTTGCGAGAGCGTGCCGACGGTAGGCGCGCGAGAGCACGAGCAGAGGCGGCTCGCCGCCGATCTCTGCTTCGGCGGCCTCCAGTTCCTCCGCCAGCTGGATCATCCCCTGTACCTGGAGCCCGGCCTCGACAGCGGCCTTGTCCGGAAAATGCTTGTACAAGGAAGGCGCTCGGATACCGACACGCTCGGCGATGCGCCGCATCGACAGCGCATCCGGCCCTTCGGCGTCGAGCAGTTCCCGGGCGGCGGCCATGATCTGCCGCGCGCGGTCAGCCACGACGGGCCGTCCCTGTGATCGCGATGCGGGTGGGCCGTCCGTATCCGGAAGCAGGCGTCCGGACGGTGGGTGGGCCCAGGGGGCCGCTGACGAACACGAGCGCGGCGACGACCGGCAGTTGGTGCCTTTCACTGGCTGTGGCGGTGTTCACTGCAGCCCTCTCACGTTGCGACCGACCGACATGGCTAACAGTGTTAGCCGCGTTGCGCCAAGGTACGACTAACAGTGTTAGCCGTCAAGCCTGGACGGTGCCGAACTGCGACAACTGCGGCAGCCAGCACCACCACAACGCCCGGCGCGGAACCGGTTCAGGGAACTCGAACCTCCGGCCGGTGGGTGGGACCGACAGACCGCGGTGTGGCGCTCGCGCGCTGCACAAGACCGCCCAGGCGTGCAGTGGTGCGTGCCCCGCCTCCCGCGCTCCGCACGCCACCTCAGTCACCCTGTGCGCTCTGCCGGAACTGCCCGGAATGGATCTAGCGTTACGGAAGTCGGAACCACCACCTACGGGGGAAATGTGATTAACCGGAATCGACTCGTCGGGTCCATCGCGGCAACAGCACTGCTGGGTGCGGGACTGCTCAGTGCGGCTGCGCCCGCCACCGCCGCCCCGGCACAGGTGCAGGCCCTCAACTGTGGGCCTGCTACTCCTCTCACGGGGAGCGGCGGTCACAAGGGAGCGAGGGTCACCTGCACCGGCGCGGCCTTCACCGCGTCCGTCGTGTGCGACAAGCAGGGGTACCAGTACCGCCACTTCGGTAACAGGGCCGTGTCCGGGGGGACCTCGACCGTGTGGTGCGACCTCGGTGCCTACGTGGTCAAGGTCCAGGTCGAGGCCACCTGACCGGCCGTTCTCTCGCCGCCCCGGGCCGCAAGGAGGCGTCCTTCGCGCGGGCTGGGATTTCTCTCCGGCGAACCCTCCAGGTCGTGGCGGGCGCCCGCCACGACCTGGAGCCCGCCTACTGCGGGCGAGCCCGGACGGGCAATGCCGCCCGGGGCCGCAGAACTGGGGAACGTACCTCCGCGTGCGCGGATGAGACCCGGTCGCCGGTCGGAGGGAAGACAAGAGTCACCGACGAGTGTTCAGGACCATAACTCATAGGCTCCGGAAACCCTTCGGGGATGCTCAAGTTGTCAGTGCAACAGAGGATTCCTCCAGGTGATCGACGTTGTGCGGGGTGAGGCTCGAAGCCGTTCCCGGTGGGCGTCCTACTCAGTGGGCGAAGCCCCAGTCGAGCATCTTGGTGGCGTCGTCGAAGCGGCCTGTGTCGTCCCGGAGGATCGCGCCGACCAGGGTGCGGTTGTCCCGCTTGGCGGCGAAGACGACGCAGTAGCCGTCCTCCGGGCCGCTGCCGGTCTTCACGCCCAGGGCGCCGTCGTAGCTGCCCAGCAGCTCGTTGGTGGTGTTCCAGGTGTAGTACCGGGTGTGCCCGTTGGCCGCCGGGGCCTCTGTCTTGAACTGTTTGTTCTGCACGACATCGGCGAACACCGGCTGCAGCATCGCGCGCTGACCGAGCTTGGCCAGGTCGCGGGCGGTGCTGTGGTTGTTGCCGTGCGAGATGCCGTCGAAGGTGTCGAAGTGCGTGCCGGTGAGGCCCAACTGCTGCGCCTCGGCGTTCATCTGGCTCACGAAGTCGGCGATCCGCGCGTCCTCGGTGTCCCCGGAGCCGAAGTTGTCGGCCAGGGCCATCGCGGCGTCGTCGCCGGACGGGATCAGCATGGCGTGCAACAGCTGTTCGACGGTCAGCGTGTCGCCGGTCTGGAGGTCGGCGGTGCTGCCACCGGCCTCCTGCACGTAGTCCCGGTACTCCTGCTTGACCGTGATCTGCCGGTTCAGCCACTCCGGGTGCTTGAGCACCACCAGGGCAGTCATGATCTTCGTGGTGCTGGCCATCGGTACGCTCTCGTCGGCCTTGGCACCGGCCCACATCTCCCGCTCCTGGCTGCCGTCGCGAGCGTCCAGCAGGAAGGCGTGGTCGGCGTTGATCTCGGGGGCGGCCTGATCCTTCGCGTCCTGCACGTCGGCGGCCCTGACGGAGTGCTGCGCCGTCCGGGCAGGCTGGGCCCGCTGGTGCGCGTCCTGGTTCTGGTGGGCGGGTGCGGTGGTCTCGTTGCCCTGCCGACCGTCCTCGTCGGCGGAGTGCGTGCCACCGGGGGTGGCCGCCTCGGCGAGGCCGCCGGCGGTGAGCGGCAGGGCCGCCCCGACAAGTGCGACCATCGCGATCCGGACCCCGGTTCGGTGTATCCGGTTGGGGCGGGCGTGGGAACCCATGATGTCCCCTCCTTCCGGCGCAGAGACGCCGGTACTCGTAGAAACTCAGTGCATATCGAACCTACTTGCGTGATGACAGCGACTGTCAAGCTGGGTATGTCATAGCCAGGTAACGAGATCCGACGGTGTGCAGATGTTGCGCAGGTGACTGGTGGGGCCTGTGGGGTTGCTCGCGCGCGGTAGCGGACCGACTCCCCTGGGGCACCAGAGCCGACCGGCGTCCGTCGATCCGGTACCAGGATGCCAACTCCGAGGCGTCCGACCTGTTTTGTCCGATATCCGCCCCGCAAGCGGGATACCAACTCCCCGTCCGTGTGTGAACGCTCAAAGGCCGCTGAACGCGACCCCTGTCTCAGACAGGAGCCGCGTGGTGCGGATGACGCCCGTGAGCGAACGGGTGGGCTACCTCGGGCTGATCGTGACCCGGTAGGTAGCTCCGGCCCCGCCGTGGGTGCTCACCGTGACGGTCTGGCCGTGGTCGCCCCAACTGGCCTTGCCGCCTTGGACATTCACGCGGTAGCCGCCTGGGTACGTGTCCCTGGGCACAGTGATCAGAGTGGACCCCTCGGCATTGTCGCGGGTGCGGAAGGTGAGCGTGTACGTGCGTGCAGCCGGGTCGTACGCGAACGTGAGCGGGTCGCCCGCGACGGCCCGCGCGTACGGCTGGACGAGCAGCTGGGCGTTGGGCTTCGCGGCGCCCGTCTGGTCGAGGAAGCAGTAACCGCCGCCCCGGCACCACTGCCACCACGTCCAGCCGCTGGAGAAGCGGTCCAAGGCAGCCGTCATGTCGGTGACGAACTGGCTTCCGTGCGGAACGTCGGGGTTGCCGCCCCACTCCCCCACGATCACCGGCATCCGGTTACGGCTCGGGTAGTCGCTGATCGCGGCCTCGTAGGCGGGGATGAAGGGACCGTCGGGGTCGTAGTCGCCGCCGGTTTCCATCGCGGTCTCGTAGAAGTGCGGCGCGTAGCCGGCGTGCGGGTCGTCGATGTGACCCAGTTGGGTCGGGACGCCCTCACCGACGATGACGGTGGGTTCGACGAATACCCACGACCTGTGGTCGACCAGGCGGATCGCCCGGGCGAGGCGGTTCCACAGCTCGGTGAGCTCGGTGGCCTCGAAGCGGGCTGCGGCGGCCGGGAGGTCTTCGCCTTCGAGGAACTTCGCGAACGGCTCATTCATCAAGTCGTAGCCGAGCAGCGCCGGGTGCCCGCCCAGGGCGGAGGCGACCGTCATCCACATCCGAGCCTGCGCGGCGCGGAGATCGGCGTCCTTGTACAGGTGGTCGAAGGCGGTCTGTACGGATGGCTCGAAGTACTCGGAGAACCAGTCGTCGGGTATCTGCGAGAACGGCAGCCCCTCGTCGCGGGTAGCCCAGTCGGGGATGCCGCGGGAGCCGAAGTGCGGGCCGAATACGTCCTGGTGGGCGTCGAGGATGACCTTGATGTGGTAGCGGTCGGCCCAGTCGAGGATGCGGCGCATCTTGGCGAGGTAGCTGCGGTCGTAGTGCCCGGGGGTGGGTTCGAGGTCGTCCCAGAAGAACGCGAGGCGCGCGAGGTTGAAGCCCCGGGCGGCCATGTCTTCGAGGTCGCTCTCGTGGATGTCGGCGAACGCGTCGGTGCCTCGGTTGCTCTTGTCGGCAAGATTGAAGCCGTGCCACTGGAGCGCGCGGCCTTGGCCATCGGCGATGAAGGTGCGGTCACCTACCGTGACCCGGTCGGGGGCGCGGTCGGTGGCGCGGTCGGTGGCGCGGTCGGAGTGGGCCTGGGCCTGCGCGGGGAGGACGCCGAGCAGGAGGGCGGCCACGGCGAGGGCGATGGGGGCGACGCGGGAGGTCAAGCGCATGCAGGAGACCCTTTCGCGGGTGGCTGCTCGGGCGGCGTGTTACTGGCCGGTCGGATGTTACTGGCGAGTGGGTCAACTTCAAAGGAGTACGCGGGAGTTGGCGGGACTTCCTTCTTCGAGGGCGCCGATGCCCAGCTGGCCCGCCAGGCGGGCGCCGACCCGTCCCGTGAGCGCCGGCCCGACACGTTCCAAGAGCTGAGCGCCTCGCGCTCGATCCCCGGGTTCGCATCGGTCTGTCCGGCCAGATCAAGGCAGATCGCCAGGTCGAGGAGCGACCACACGACGCCGTCGGGAGACGGCCGGCCCCTGGATTCTCTGTCCGGGGTGATACAGCATCACGGCGGGCCGGAGCCGAAGGAGGCCAGGGAGGCTGCCCTGGAGAGATACCCGTACGAACCGGCTGAGGCGCCGGACCGCGGGCTGATCATTCACGACGAGGCGTGACACTGGGCGATGCCGGCGATCCACGGCGATCGGTACGTAGCGGAACACCCCGAGCTGGTTCATCCGTCACCCGACTACCGAGCCCTTTGACTACCGAGCCCTTGAGTAGCCAATCAACGAGCACATTCGATCACCGGGCCAACACTCCGCGACCGTTCCCCCAAGCTCCGTGCCAGAACCCGGTTCTCGCGCGAACTACAGCCACTTGGGCCGCGAAGGGGAAGGCAAGTTGGTGATTTTCTCGGCTCGCCCCGTGGCCGGGAACTAGTGTCGCGGGCATGGTTGAAAGTGATGCCCTGAGTGCCACCCGCGAGGCCTACGACGCTGCTGCCCTCACCTACGCGCAGTTGTTCCGCGACACACTGCGTGACAGTCCCCTGGACCGCGGGATCCTGGGTGCCTTCGCCGAGTTCGTGCGTGCGAGTGGGAACGGTCGGGTCGCGGATCTGGGGTGTGGGCCTGGCCATATCACCGCCCACCTGGCCGAGTTGGGGCTGACTACGTTTGGTGTCGACACCTCTTCCGCGATGGTCGAGTTGGCTCGACAGGCCTATCCGGGCCTGCGGTTCGACCTGGGCTCGATGGCCGCGTTGGACATCGCGGACGGCGTGCTGGGCGGCGTACTCTCACGTTGGTCCATCATCCACACGCCGCCGCAGGAACTCCCGGCCATCCTGGCGGAGTTCCATCGGGTGCTGGCACCTGGCGGCCACCTTCTGATCGGCTTTTCGGCAAGCGCTGGCCCGTCTCACCCGACGCAGGTCTTCGATCATGCAGTTGCGCCGGCCTATCGGTGGTCGCCTGATCACCTCACCGCGATGCTGCGCAAGTCCGGCTTGGCCGAGGTGGCTCGCCTGGTTCGCGAGCCTCAGCCGACCGACCGACGGCAGTTCCAGGAGATTCAACTGCTCGCCCGCAAGGCCTGAACCGGGACTGCCTGGCCGAACACACGGGGGCCGACCTGCCGGACAGGGGTCCGCCAGGTTCCAGGCGTCGATTCGTGACCAGGGCTCTCCCTCGTTCGCACTCCGATGTGGGGCGAACGAGGGAGAGTCCGAGGCGTGGTTCGGGGTCGGGACCGTTGGCGGGACGCGGGACGACGACCCTCGTGATGACGGCGAACTGCACCAGCCGACTCATGCAGGTGCCACGTTCGGCCACTCAGTCGAGACAGAACTCGTTGCCCTCGATGTCCTGCATCACGAGGCACGACTCGTTGAATCCATCGGCAAGCAGCAGTTGCCCACGTACAGCGCCGAGTGCGACCAGTCGTGTGCACTCGGCCTCAAGTGCGGCCAGGCGCTCTTCACCCACGAGCCCAGTGGCGACGCGCACGTCGAGATGCAGCCGATTCTTGACGACCTTGCCTTCGGGAACGCGCTGGAAGAACAGTCGAGGGCCCACACCTGAGGGATCCTTGCATGCGAACGCCGAACCCTGACGCTCAGGTGGCAGTGCGCGATCGAAGTCGTCCCACGTGGCAAACCCGTCCGGTGGCGGCGGTACGACGTACCCCAACACCTCGCACCAGAAACGGGCAACACGCTCAGGTTCCGTGCAGTCGAAGGTTATTTGGATCTGCTTGATCAACGCCATCGGTCCACTATAGAGACGGGGCCTTTCGTCGTCTCCACAGGCCGGCCCCCTGGCCAGTGCCATGTGATGTCGTCCGTGGCCCTCGCCAGGGACCGGATGCAGATCAGCAACAACTGTGGCTGCGTCAACGGCTGGACCAGCCACGGTCGTGTCTCTGGACCAGCCACGGTCGTGTCTTGGGGTATCTGTGTGGCAGTCGACGGCGTCACCCGGTGGATCCCCGGCGGCGCGCGCAGGCGGTGCTGCTGCCCGCTCGGGGCATGCCGGTCACGAGGATCGGTTGGCGAGCCGTCCCCGAGCTGCGGCTATGCCCCAGCTGGTCGGCCTCGGCATACCCGTCCTCACCGACCCCGCACCCCTGCCAGGAGCAGTCGAACCCGGCCCTGCGCCCGATTCTCGTTCGGGTACGTCCACCTCCTCGCACGCCCGGACAGCACTCCGGCCGCCGATGCCGCCGAGCAGTAGGATCATCCCGCAACACGACGCGAAGGGGAGCTCAATGGCGCGGGTTGCAATAATCGGTGGGGGCATCAGCGGGCTGGGCGCCGCGCTCATGCTCGGCCGACGGGGCCACACGGTCGCGGTGTTCGAGCAGGACGTACGGCAGGCCGGAGACGACCTGAACCGGGACTTCTTCCACTGGCACAGGCCCCGAGTTCCGCAGGCGGTCCAACCTCACTCGTTCCTCGCCCCCGTACGCACGGTGTTGCGCACCGAAGTCCCTGATGTCTACGAGGACCTGCTGACGCGCGGAGCCCAGGAATACCACGACTTCGACTGGTTCGATGAGCATCCGCCCCACCGTTCCGGGGACGAGGACTTGGTGACCCTGCGCACCCGCCGCATCGTGCTGGAGGCCGCCTTGACCGCGGCTGTGCGGCGGGAACACACCGTTGACGTGCGACGAGGCCGACGGGTGAGCGCTCTCACCATCGAGGAGGGCCGCCCTGCCCGGGTCTCCGGTGTGCGGGTGGGGGCGGAAACGCACCAGGCGGATCTTGTGGTCGATGCGTCCGGTCGCCGCTCGCCGGTTCCCGGCTGGCTGACCGCGGCCGGCTGCCGCCCGCCCGTGGTCGACAGCCATCGGACCGGGATCGCCTATCTGTGTCGCTGGTACCGCCTGCGTGCCGACGGTCCGCGTGACCCCGGTCGGGTGCAGACCGGCTCCTCCGCTCCGTTCGCGCTCGCCGGTGTCTTCCCTTCCGACAACGACACCTTCGCGCTGCACCTGGCGCTCTCCACCGGCGACCCGACCCGCGGCGCGCTCACCGACCCCGCAGTGTTCGAGGCCGCCGCGCGCCGCTTCCCCGCCACTGCCGCCTGGCTCGACCTGGCCCCCGAACCTCAGTCGGCCGTCCTCGCGATGGCCGGCCTGGACAACCGATGGACCTCCCTCACCGACGATGACGGCCCCGTCGTCACCGGCCTGGTCAACGCCGGGGACAGCCTCATCCACACCAACCCCACCCTGGGCCACGGCGCAGCCCTGGGACTGCGCGCCGCCCAGCACCTCGCCACCCATGTCGACCAGATCACCGCGGATCCTGTCGTTTACCACGACTGGACGGCACAAGCCCTCCGCCCGTGGTTCGACGCGCAGGTATCGGCCGACCGTGCCAACGAGCAACGCCTCGCCGAGGCCTCACCCCGCTCGGATCGGCGGGCTGCCGCCCTGGCGGCCTGCGCCTTCGATGATCCTGTCGTGATGCGGGCCCGAGCCCAGGTACGCCATCTCCTGCAACCGGCCCACGACGCCTACGGAACCGACGAGGTGGACCGACACCTCACCGCCTGGCTGGATGCCCGCCCGGACTTCTCGCCGACGTACGACGGTCCGACCCGGGATCAGTGGGAAGCGCTCATCCCGGGCCGGGTACTTGCCTGACACCTCGGCAAGACAAGGACGGCGCCCCGGAAGTTCAAGCGGTGTGGCGCGACGGACGTCTTCGGTGTCGACATCTCCGTCGAGATGACCGCCGCCGCGCGGGAGTTCGAGCAGCGTGCCCCGCTGGGTGTGAGCTACGAGGTCGGTGACGTGGCCGAGTTGCGGCCTCCCGACCGGCGCTTCGACATCGCGGTCGGGGTTCAGCGCCTCAACTACGCCGAGAACACTGCGTCGATGGAGCGATGTGCCGCAACATCCACCGGCGCCTGGTGCCGGGTGGCGAGTTCTTCGTGGGAGATGCTGCGCTGCCGCACCCGACCGCCGCCCGGCGCGTCGTCGTACAAAGGCGGCGCCCTGTCCGCAGCGAAGGCGGCCTGAACTCTGTTCTGCTGCCCGGTAGGCCCGCCGTTGCCCGAGGTTTCGCGGCTGGTGGTCCGGCGTGCGAGGACCGGCGCCGGAAGGGCCTGACGGCCGCCCACCCCCTCGGTCTTACCGGTCCAGCTGACACCGCTGTTGCCGGGCGGCGCATCATGGACGTCTCCGAGTGAGGGAGGGATGGCATCCACAATGACCGATGCGACCGATGAGCAGGGACACGCTGGCGCGCCCACTGTCCCCGGAAGTGCGGTGTGGCTCAAAGGGGAGCTGCTGGAGATCACTTCCGCGCTGTATCCGGACCGCCGACCGATGGTGGTCCGCGAGTGGACTGATCCGGTACGGCTGCGTGACCCCGCGCCGGTCGGCCACCGCTTCTTGTTCCTCCTCTGCGCCGACGGGGACGATCGCCCCACGTCTCCAGGATTCGACGACGCCCTGAACGCCTTCTCCGCGGCCGGCTGGACCGTACAGCGACGGCCCTCGGACCACCCCGGGGAGAGGGGTGCGACAGTACACCGCGAAGAGTTCGAGGTGAGGGTCTACGAGGGCAGCGGGCGGGGAATCGTGACGTTCACCGGCTGGACACCGGTCGTGTACACCGAGCGGCATCTGCGCCAGCCGCCCTTCACTCCGAGCACGGCCGATGGGGTGTTGTGCGATGACTGCCACGGCTGGGGAATGTGCCTGGAGTGTGAGGGCAGGCCCTACAGCGGTGGCAGCGGCGGCTACGGGCGATGTCTGTGCGCCGCGAACAACGCGGGGCCTGGCAGATGTGTGGAATGCGGCGGGTCGGGCCTTCTCACCGCCGAGGAGACATCGTGGAAGCGGAGGCAGTACGGACTGCCCGATACCGACGGTGGTGACGCCTTGCGGCAGATGCCGCCTGAGGGCGGTCACGACTCCAACACCAACGCGTTCATCAGCGTCAGCCAACGGTCTTGCGGGTGCGGGGAGTTCCGCTG
This sequence comes from Streptomyces sp. NBC_01267, assembly GCF_036241575.1. Classification (NCBI taxonomy): domain Bacteria; kingdom Bacillati; phylum Actinomycetota; class Actinomycetes; order Kitasatosporales; family Streptomycetaceae; genus Streptomyces; species Streptomyces sp. NBC_01267. Next base: position 280,751 of record NZ_CP108455.1, read on the forward strand.
CTTCTGGCGCAACATCCTTACCGAGGCCGACGATCACCTCCTCTCCCGGTTCGTCGGCACCTGCCAGGGATGCGCCGCACAGCGCTCCTACACGTTCACCCTCCCCTTGCGGAGGCTTGTCGCCCCTGCGGATCCGCCGTCACCTCCGCCAGGCCCGCGCAGTCGACGGTCGCCCCAAGTACCGGGCGGTGCCTGAGAGTGGCGGAGCGGCCTTCCGACCGAGAGACCGCGAAACGTGTCTCGCTGTCCTGAGCTCCTGCGCCCCTGTTCTGCGGGACATCGCCGGGGCAGACTTCGGGCGACGGGTAGCGACGACGCTCTCCGTTGTGCACCGCTGGCGGCCATGACAGGCGTCGGGCGGGATCGCAGCCGCTCGGTCGAGGGTCATCAGCCTCTCCCCCGGTACGGCGTGCCCGGCTTCTTCCACCTCGTCGGGGTCAACTCACGTTGCCCGCCAACCGGTTTCGGCGGCCCATCGTTCGGCCCCAGCCATCAGGACTTCCGTGGCAGGGGCCTTGATCTGCCCATTCTCCAAGAGGTCCGGGACGCTCACGGCCAGTCTCTGCTTGAACGCGCCCCAGCGGCCGAAGCCGCGCGAGGAACCGGTGATGAACCAGGTGCGGATGTGTGTACTCACATCTATACCGAAACACGGTTGCACTAATCGCAGGACCGGCCACCCGCAGCAAGACCGCGGTTGCGTCATTACCAAAACCATGTTTCGTTACACCGAGCTCATGGCCAAAGCTGAATTCCTGCGCGCCCGCAGTCCCGAGACCAAGCGCGCCCGCGAGAACGCGATCCTCGCGGCGGCGGAACACCTCGCTACGTCGAAGGGAGTCCGGGAGGTGACCGTGACAGCCATCGCCGACGAGGTCGGCATGCACAAGTCGGCCATGCTCCGTTACTTCGAGACGCGCGAGGACATCTTCCTGCGTCTTGCGGCAAGTGCCTGGGAGGACTGGTCAGCCGACGTACGCAGCCGCCTTGAGGCCGTCACCCCCTGCCCCGCCGCCGGCGATCGCGCGTGGGATCGCACGGCGCGCTCGATCGCCGACACGCTGGCCCGGTCGCTGGTGGCGCGCCCGCTGTTCTGCGACCTACTGGCCCACACCCCGCTCAACCTGGAGCGCAACGTCTCCACCGGCATCGTCCGGGTCTTCAAGAAGGGCGCCATCGCGGAGGTCGCGAAGATCAGTGCCACGCTGGCCACGATCGCTCCCCTCGATGTCGACCAGGCGCACGACGTCGTGACGACCGCCACCTCGATGGCCGGGGCCCTGTGGCAAATGGCCGCCCCTGGCACGCAGTTGCGTGCCTTCTACGAGACAGACCCCGAGCTGTCCCACACCATCGTCGACGTCGAACCGCGGCTGGCCGACATCCTTGCAGCGCTGCTCGTCGGGTACGCCGTCGCCCGGAACGGTTGAGGCCGCGGCTCCGGCCCCGCGGGCTCCGTACCGGTTCGCCCCCGCCAACCCCGGGCAGCCGGTGAACCCGGACCCGCCGCCGGCCTGGCGCAGGGGACTGCGGCTGCCTGCCCGTCGGGCGGACCAGGAAAATGATGTTCGTCGGCGAGGTTCCCCGATCCGCCATCGCCGACTGCCGGGCTCGGCCGAAAGCACCCCTGTGCCGATGAGTTCCGGCCCGGTCGCGAGTCTGCCCCGGTGGCCGTCGTACGCCGTGCGACGCTGCCCGGTACGAGACGCCAAGGAGCACAGCATGACGATCACGCCCGGCAACACGAGCAGCGACCTCCCCGGCAAGCCACCAGTCGTCGACCTGGCCACCTGGCAGGCTGCGCGCGAGGAGTTGCTGGTCCGCGAGAAGGCACACACCCATGAGGGCGACGCGATCGCCGCGGCCCGGCGGCGGCTGCCGATGGTCGATCTCGACGGCACGGTCGAAGTCACCGGCGCTGACGGGCCGGTCCCGTTCCTCGACCTGTTCCAGGGCCGCGACGAGCTCGTGGTCTACCAGCACATGTGGTACGACGGCGCACCTCACCAGGGTCAGTGCGAAGGCTGTACCACCATGGCCTGGCAGGTGAAGGACGCCGTCTACCTCAACGCCCGGGGCGTCTCGTTCGCCATCCTGACCTCGGGGTCGTGGGGCGAGGTGGCTCCCTACGTCGAGTTCATGGGCTACACCCAGCCCTGGTACTCGGTGCGGGACGTGGAAGCGCCGGTCGGCGGGGAAATGGGGCACATCACCTGTTTCCTGCGCGACGGCGATCGCGTGTTCCTCACCTACTCCACGACGGGCCGTGGCAACGAGCCCGTCTCCGGATTCTTCGCGCTTCTCGACATGACACCGTACGGCCGCGGCGAGGCGTGGGAGGACCAGCCCGAGGGCCGTCACCTGACCGGCGGTGGCAGCGAGGCCCCCTCGCCCGAAGGCCACCACGCCTGCTGGTACTGGCGCTCGGACGCCGATGGCGTCGCCACCTGGGGCCCGACCAGCCGACCCGTGCCGCAGTGGACCCGCCCCGGCGCGACCCCCGTGGAAACGCTCGGCCGGCACGGCAACCACCGCTGACGCGCTTCGTCGACGGCGGTGGTTCGGCGGCTGCGGCTCCGGCTCCGGCTGTAAAAGGTGCTGGCGCCCTCAGCCGGTGTGAAGGACCCGAAAACGATCCGGTTCCGCCGGATCGCGGTCGACGACCTGGACCGGCGTCCAAGCCCATTGCCACACGCTGATACCTGGTACGCGGGAGAACTGGATCTGCCCACGGGTGCCTTCGACTGCGACGCGCGGCCAGGATTCGGCCGTGCGCACCCGGTCCACGCCGTGAGAACGCAGCACATCGGCGAGGACCGCGACCGTGTCGTAACCCTCGAAAGCGACGAAGGAGGGCGCTTCGGCCAGCTCCTCGCGAAGGGCCCTCTCGACTCGTTCACCAAGGGGGGTGAGCCGCTCGGGCAGGTAGCGCAAGAACGGGACCGCTGCGCCGTCCTTGCCCAGCGACGTCGCCCATTCGGCGAACTCCGGCTGCCCGGCCGGAGCACCGATCATGATCGCGGCGAGGCGCGGGTCACGGCGGACGGACTTGACGATCGACACGGCCGGCTCAGGGTGGCCGACCAGAAGGAGGAGGGCAGTTGCGCGATTTTCGACGAGTTCGTCGCACACGTCCGCAGGAGCGAGCGCGCTCATGTCGATTTCGATGACGTTGCCGCCACGTGGAGCGAGGTAGTCCCGCAGAATGCGCGCCCCGGATGCCCAGTAGACACTCGGCTGGGTCGCTACGGCGATGCGGCTGTGGCCCGCGCCGAGGAGGAAGTCTGCGTAGATCTGCCAGCCGTGGGACTGCGCCGGGGCGAGACGCGCGACCCATTCCGTCGGCTGTTCGGTGAGCGCGTCGAGAACCGCTGACGAGCAGAGGAACGGTAGGCCGAGGGCGTCGGCCCTGGCGGCAGCGGCGCGAGCGACGACGCTGTGGTACTCCCCCGCCAAGGCAGCCACGCCCAGGCGAGCCAATTCGTCCACGGCCGCCGCGGCCCTCCGAGGATCAGCGGCGGTGTCTCGGACCACCAGTTCAAGTGGCCTTCCGCCGATCCCGCCGACGTCATTGACTTCACGAACGGCCAACTCGAGTCCAGCGAGCAGGTGTTGACCCGCCTCGCCCCAGCCAGGACGGGTCAGGGGAAGGAGAGCGCCGATCTGGACGGATACCCCGTCAGTCCGCTCCGCCCCAGGTGGCGATGGTGGCGTATTCATACGTCGGCGTCCCCTTTGTGAAGATTTGATTGCCGTGTGCCCGGCTCACGGAGCGGCAAGGCCAGGCCAGGCAGTACGTTGTCATCGCATCACGCCGCGGTGGGCGCATCCGGACGACCCTGCCGGACATTGCATACACCACCATCGCCAACGGGCAACCGATTATCTGTTCGCTGAGCTGTCGGGCTCAAAGAATCTTCCCGGACGATCGCCAACTCGACGCCCCGTCTCCGGCACCCGCGCGGGCCCTGGACGCTGCCGCCCCGGATCACGGCCGGCGTGTTCACCACCGGGCAGTCCGTGGAGTGCCGTCCGCGGTGCCGCACGCCGCGCCGTGCCACCCGCCGGACACGCGGAGCACCTCACTGGTCCCGGTGGTTCGGGGTGAGAACGGCCAGCACCGTGGCGGCCAGTGCCCAGCCGGCGAGGACGGTCCAGGCTCCGGTGGTCGTCCACTGCCACGGGTCGGTGGGAGAGGGGTCGAAGCTCAGGCGCCGCCAGGCTTGAAGGACCGTCGTGTGGAGGATGGTGACCGTGAGGTGCTTCCGGCTGCTCAGCAGAGACGGCAGGACGAAGAGCAGCACGACCGTGGCCACGATGGTCAGCACGCTGTGCCGGATCACTGCGGCCATCCCCATACCCACGAGTGCGGACACCGGCGACAGCGCCGCGGATGCCGCGAGCAGGCGAAGTACGCCGTGATGGCCGAGGCCGGCGTCGGCGCCCCGGCCGGAAAGGATCAGCTGGGCCACACCGAACGAGAACAGCGCCACGAGCACGCCGAGAACGCCTGTGGCGGCGGCGACCACCCCGACCTTCGCGACCATCACCGAGCGGCGGGCCGGAACGGCCGTGAAGGTCGTGCGGATCAGACCGGTCGTGTACTCCCCGAGAACGGTGATGGCGCCAATGGCACCGGCACCGAGAACCAACAGAGTGGCACTGCCCATGGGGAACGAGTCACCCACCGCCCCGAACATGCGGAAGTACTGCTGGTGCTGCGCGCCATACCCTGGCCAGTTCTGGTAATCGGCGTAGGCAGCACTGGCGGTGACGCCAAGGACCGCCAGCATGGTGGCCGTAAAGGCCCAGATGGTCGAGCGCAGCGACCACAGTTTGATCCACTCCGCGGCGAGCAGATCGGCGAACCGGGCTCGGGGTTCCAGGTCCGGCACCTCGGCCGCCACGGTCATCGGCGTCGCCGGTGCGGGTGTCGATTCCGGTGCGGGTGTGGGCGTCGGCTCAGTCACTGGGTCTCTCCTGCGAGGTACTCGATGCTGTCGGCGGTCAGTTCGATGAACGCCTCCTCCAGCGAGCCGGTGCGCTTGGTCAACTCGTTCAGCAGAATGCGGTGTTGAAAGGCGATCTCGGCGATCCGGTCCGCATGGAGTCCGACCACCGTGAGCCGCCCGTCGGCCTCGTGCTGGACCGACGCGCCCTCGGCGCTCAGCAGCGGCGACAGACTCGCGGGAGCCGGCGTACGAACCAACACGCTTCGGCCGGCCCCGCGGCCCGCGAACTCCGCCACGCTCTCCGCGGCGATCAACTCACCACGGCCGAGGACGATGAGCTGGTCGGCGGTGTGCTCCATCTCGGACATCAGGTGGCTGGAGACGAAGACCGTGCGTCCCTCACCGGCCAGTCGGCGGAACAGGCCACGCATCCAGTACACGCCCTCCGGGTCCAGCCCGTTGAGCGGCTCGTCGAACAGGAGAACCGGTGGATCTCCGAGCAGCGCGGTCGCGATGCCGAGCCGCTGCTTCATGCCCAGCGAGTACCCGCCGATCAGACGGTCCGCCGCACCGGTCAGCCCGACCTCGCGCAACACCTCCTCCACCCGGCTCCGCGGGATGCCGTTGCTGCGGGCCAGGGCGCGCAGGTGGGCCCGCGCGCTGCGACCGCCGTGCACGTCGCCGGCGTCCAGCAGCGCCCCGACATGCCGCAGGCCCCTGGGCAGCGAGCGGAACGAGCGGCCACCGATGGTGACGGACCCACTGGTGGGGGTGTGCAGACCGAGGATCAACCGCAGTGTGGTGCTCTTGCCGGCTCCGTTGGGGCCGAGGAACCCAGTGACGTGGCCGGGATTCACGGTGAAACTCAGATGGTTGACCGCTGGCTTCCCGCCGTAGCGCTTCGCCAGTTCGTGGACTTCGATCATGCCCTCAACGGTGCCCCGTTCGAGGCCGACGGGCATCGGACCAGAACCGACACCCGCCGCACCGCCTGTCGACCCTGGTTGTACAACCGTGGTCCGATGCCCGCGGGAAGGCACCTGGTTACGATCACGACATGTCCGTGACCCCGGCCCTGCCGTTGCTCAAGCGCGTGCCACCGGGCGCCTGGACCGCTCTGGCCTGGTGCGTGTCGGTCGCGTACCCCACGGTCGTTCTCGGTGGGACGCCGGACCGTTCCCTCTCCCACGCGGGAGGCACCGCCGGGCACCGGGACTGGGCGCTCCTCGGCGCAGCGTCCCTCATCGCGTTCAGCGCTGCCGCCCTGCTGAACCGGCGGCCACTGCTCTCGATCGCCCTGCTGACCGTGGCCACCCTCGCGGCGACGGATGCGACGCGCTCGAACGTACAGCTGCCACTGACCGCGCTTCTGTCCGTCGACGTGGCGCTCTGTCTGGTCACGGCCGCCCAGCCGCGCCGGACCTCCCGCGCCGCCCTGGCCATGGTGCTGGTCGTGCTGTTCCTGCACCTGGGTCTGACGCCCGCCAACACCTTCGGGCTGACGACTGCCACGTACGACGGTGCTCCGGCGCCGGGAACCCTGTTCGTCGTCGATCATTTCCAGGTGACCACCAGCCTGCCGCACATCGGCGTCTCGGACGAGGGCGTCCTGGCCGCCGTCATCGCCTGGCTGGTGGGCCGGTCGATACGCCAGTCCCGTGAGCACACCGAGATGTTGAGCACCCAACTGGCCGCGCAGGCGGTCACCGCCGAGAGGTTGCGGATCGCCCGGGAGATGCACGACACGGTGGCGCACAGCATCGGCATCGTCGCCCTGCAGGCCGGCGCGGCGCGGCGAGTCATCGACAGTCGGCCGGACCGGGCACGCGACGCGTTGACCGAGATCGAGACCGCGGGGCGGGAGACGCTGTCGGGGCTGCGGCGGATGCTCGGCGCGCTGCGCCGGGCCGAGCAGGACGCCGGCGCCGGGACCACCGCGTCGCGTCGGCCGCCGGGCCTGGCCGACCTCGACCGGCTGGCCGCCGCGACGACCGCGGCGGGCGTGCGGGTCGACGTCCGGTGGCGGGGCGAGCGGCGCCCGCTGCGGCCGGAGGTCGGCCTGGCGGTGTTCCGCATCGTCCAGGAGTCGGTCGCCAACGTGGTGCGCCATGCCGAGACCACCTCCTGCCAGGTGTCCATAGACTGCCGGACGGGCGACGAGGTGGCCGTCGAGATCACCGACCGGGGCGGCAGCCACGGCGCGACGCCGGGAAGTGGCTACGGCCTCGCCGGACTGCGCGAGCGGGTCGCCCTGCTGCACGGGGAGTTCCACGCAGGTCCCCGGACCGGTGGCGGCTTCCGGGTCTCGGCCCGCCTGCCCACGGTGGGCGAAGCGCCATGAGCATCCGCGTCCTGCTGGTCGACGACCAGCCGCTGGTGCGCGCTGCCCTGGAGATGGTCATCTCCGGCACACCCGGCGTCGAGGTCGCCGGGGAGGCCGGAACCGGCAGGGAGGCGGTTCGGCTGGCCGAGGAGCTGCACCCCGACGTGGTGGTGATGGACATCCGTATGCCCGGCATGGACGGCATCGAGGCAACCCGGTTGGTCACTGCGGGCCCGCGAGACACCCGCGTGGTCGTGCTGACCACCTTCGACGACGACGATTACGTCTACGCCGCGCTACGCGCGGGGGCGTCCGGTTTCCTGGTCAAGGACATGGCACTGGACGACATCCTCACCGCGATCCGGGTCGTCGCCGCCGGAGACGCCCTGATCGCTCCGAGCGTCACCCGCCGCCTGATTGCCGAGTTCGCCGGACGGCCCGAGACCGCCCCGTCCGCTCCTGCTCCCGCCTCCCGGAGAATCAGTGGCATCACCGGACGGGAGCGGGAGATCCTCACCCTCATCGGACGCGGCCTGTCCAACACCGAGATCGCCGCCGAGTCGGTCATCAGCGTGGCCACCGTCAAGACGTACGTGACACGGCTGCTCGCCAAGCTCGACGCCCGCGACCGCGTTCAGCTCGTCATCCTCGCGTACGAGACGGGCCTGGTGACGCTGCCCCGCTGACCACCGCACCCTGTCCGTCACGGGCCGAGCGGGCCGAGCGGGCCGCAGACGGGAACAGTGGTGTCCCTGACGGCCTGAACTGGTCGTGGCCACGCGGCGGAAAGCAGGGCGAGGCCGGTCGAACGGGTGCTGATGGGCTCGCCGGGCCCGCTGGAGACGGGGATGATCCGGATATGGATATCCGCCTGTCCACGGCCCAGGGCCGCTGGGTCATCCTCACGACCGTGCTGGGCTCCAGCATGGCGCTGCTGGACTCCACCGTCGTCAATGTCGCGTTGCCTCACATCGGCGACGACCTGCACGCCCCACTGGCGTCCTTGCAGTGGATCAGTAACGCGTACACGGTCACGCTGGCCGGGCTGATTCTCCTGGGTGGCTCGCTCGGCGACCGTTACGGCCGCCGCAGGGTCTTCGTCATCGGGGTGGTCTGGTTCGCGCTCGGCTCGCTGTTGTGCGGTCTCGCGCCGACCACAGGAGTGCTGATCTTCGCGCGTGCCCTGCAAGGTATCGGCGGCGCGCTGCTGACGCCGGGCTCTCTCGCCATCATCCAGGCCAGCTTTCATCCCGACGAGCGATCGAGGGCCGTCGGCATGTGGTCGGGCCTCGGTGGCATCGGATCGGCGATCGGCCCGTTCGTCGGCGGCTGGCTCGTCGACGGACCCGGCTGGCGCTGGGTGTTCCTGATCAACCTTCCGCTCGCGGCGCTGTGCGTGCCGGTCGCCCTGCGACACGTGCCGGAGACGAGCGATCCACGGCACCACGGCAGGTTCGACGTGGGTGGGGCCTCGCTCGGCGCGCTCGCGCTGGCACTCCTGGCCTACTCGCTCATCGCGCAGAACGGGTGGGCCGGGGCGCTCGGTGTCGTAGGAGCGGTGTCGTTCGTGCTGGTGGAGAAGCGGCGATCGGACCCGATGCTGCCGCTGTCGATCTTCTCCTCCCACCTGTTCTCCATGGTCAACATCGTGACCCTCTGCGTGTACGCGGCTCTGGGCGGCTTCTTCTTCCTCGGCACACTGCAACTTCAGGTCGTGTCCGGCTACTCACCGCTGGCGGCCGGCACGGCCCTGCTGCCGACAACGGTGCTCCTGTTGCTGTTCTCGGCGCGGTCCGGGCAACTCGCGGACCGGATCGGCCCGCGGCTCCCGCTGACCGTGGGGCCTCTGCTGTGCGCAGGGGGCATGCTCCTGATGCTGAGGGTCGGCAGACACGCCTTCTATCCCACCGACGTGCTCCCCGCGCTGGTGGTGCTCGGCGCGGGCCTGGTCACACTCATCGCCCCGTTGACCTCGACGGTGCTGTCCTCCGTCGAGACTGCGCGGGCGGGCCTCGCGAGTGGCGTGAACAACGCGGCGGCGCGGGCGGCCGGCCTGATCGCGGTCGCTGCGCTGCCGTTCCTCACGGGGATGGGACCAGAGGCGTACCACTCCGCCACCGCCTTCGACCGGTCGTTCGACAAGGCCATGCCGATCTGCGCGGGCATCCTGATCGTGGGCGCACTCGTCGCCTTCCTCACCATCCGAAGGCCGACCCCCGCGGACCTGGCCCAGGTGCGCGCGGAGCCCGAGTGCCGGATGAGTTGCGGGCTGTCGGCGCCCCCACTGGAACCGGTCACTGCCGACGCACCTCCCGAACGACGGTAGGCCAGGTTGTAGGCGGCGTATCTCGTGGCGGTACCGGAGTCGCTCGAACCGGTGGAGCCAGGCGATGGTCGGCTCGACGCTCCAACGGGACGTTCCCAACCAGGAGCTGTGGGCGGCGCCCGGACCTGCGCCCGTTCGGCGCAACCTCCAACAGCCTTGCTCAGACGCCGGCTTCGACCCGGAACAAGCGTCAATTACAGGTTGACGACCCTCAATCGTCAACTTAAGATTGACGCATGAGTCCACTCGACATCAGTCTCGCCGACCTGATCGCCCGCCTCGACGAGGAACTCCCCGACGCCAACGAACTGTCCCGCATCAGCGAGGCGCGACTGCGCGCCCAGACCCTCTCCGACCTCGGTGACCAGCTCATCGACCACTACGTCAGCAAGGCCAAGCAGACCGGCGCGTCGTGGACCGCGATCGGCGACGCCATCGGGGTGTCCAAGCAGGCCGCCCAGCAACGCCACGCACCCGGCCCTTTCGAGCGGTACACCAACCTGAACCGGCACAGCATCGTGCTGGCACAGGAGGCCGCCCGCACACACAAGCACGACTTCATCGGCACCGAACACATCCTGCTCGGCCTGCTCGGCGAGCCGCGGGGCCTGGCATACGAGGTGCTGATCGCGAGGACCGAGTCGGAACAACTCATCCGCGACGCCATCGAGGAAGCGATGCCGCCGGCCGGCGAAAAGGCGCTGCGGGGTCACATCGCGTTCCGGCCGGAGAGCAAGGAGGCCATCGAGCAGGCGCGCCGCGCGTCGGCCGACCTCGGCCACGACTGGGTCGGCACGGAACACACGCTCCTCGGCCTGATCCAGGCCGAGGAGAGCCCAGCCGCGCAGATCCTGCGCAACCTCGGCTTCACGTCGGACGAGTTGCGCGAGACGATCAAGACCGAGATCACCAAGCGGTCCACCGCGCGCGACAAGCAGTGACGAACGAGCGGGCGGTCCGCACTCGATGGGACGCCCGCCCCCGCCCGCCGGTTCGAGGAGGCCGCGCCCGAGACGCCGCCAGCCTGACCGTCCAGGAGCTCGACGTCACCGGACCTGGCAATCGGTACATGTTGTCCCGCTGCACACTGACCTGACCTGCTCAAGGGGTGGGGTCGGGGCGGGAGACCCTGACATCACGGTCGATCAGCCGCGAGGGCTGCTGATCCGTTCGGGCTGGATCACATAGATCACCCGGACTTGCTCACGGCCGCCGAACCACGGGTAGGGCCCGCCGAGGTACTTCTGCGCGAGCGCCTCGATGTGGTCGACCGCCCCCTCAGTGGTCATACGCACCACACGGCCACGGATCTGCACGTAGGAGGTGGGATCCGAGGGGTCGGCGAGCGCGACGGCCACCCGCGGGTCGCGCGCGATGTTCCGGGTCTTCTGGTGCGACTCAACACTGTTGATCAGGACGTGCTCGCCGTCGGTGTCGACCCACGTCTGGGTGAGCTGGGGCGAGCCGTCGGGCATCGTGGTAGCGATGTAGCAGGTGACGGGGCGGCGCAGCAGCGCCACCACGTCCTCGCCGAGGTCTACGGGCACGGGGTTCTCCAGGGGTCGCTTCGCTGGGGTGCTGGGGCAACGGTAGCCACAGCGGGGAACCCGTTCCCCACCCCCTGGGGGCTTCGCGAACAACCCCCGTACGCTGCCCGGCCGTCAGCGCAGGACGACGCGACATGCGCCGGTCAGGTTCACGGCGCGCGTAAGTCGCCGGCAAAGGGCCACAGCATCGTGCAGGAGGGTCAGGCCCCCGCATCGTTTCTCCGCGGGGGCCTGACGCCTGCGTATCCGGAGTCAGTCGAGCGGGGCACTCTCTACCTGTGTGCCCGCCTCCACCTGAACAATGCCGAGCGCGGGTCAGGGACAGCCGGAGGAGATCTCCTGGAAGTTGTCGTAGTGGTCGCCCGTGTACCAGACGGTGCGGGTGTCGGGATCACGGACGAGGCGTTCCGCGTCGCGATGGGTGCCGGGGGTGCGGGGGTTGACGTCGTATTCGCGGTAATGGCCGTTCATGGGGAGGTCGTGGGAGCGGTTGCCGTAGACATTGCTGCCACGGATCACGAGCGGGGTGTTCACCACGGGGTAGTCGGTGGGTCGTTTCGCTGCCGGCCAGTCCATCTCCTTCCAGATCTCGCAGGCCTTCTTGACCTGCCCCGGAAACGCCTCGACCGGCTGCGGCGGGTCGATGACACCGACGACTCGGAGAGTCTGGCTCGACGGAGCACCGCTGGGTGTCCCGGCCGTCGCGGAAGAGACGGCCGGGAGAACGAGCCCGGTCACGAACAGAGCGGCGGCTACCGCAGCGCGCCGATTACGGATGAGAGTCATACCGACTCAAACCGGAAAGTGGCTGCCTTGGTAACGGCCGCCGCCGACGCGGAGCTTGGTCCCGGACCGGCCGTGCGAAACCGCCTTCTGCCGAAGGAAGATCCGGCAGGAGCCCAGCGTCAGCGGGCAGGACACCGTCGCGAACTCCCTTGTACGAGGCGAGCCGCCTGCTGAGTGCTCGGCTGCCGGTCAGGACAGGAGCCAGGCCTGGTTCTGACGACCACTGCACGGCTCGTTGTGGACCTTGTCGGAGTTGGTCACGTTGGCGAGGCAGTACGCCTGTGCGTAGCCGAGTTTGATCGTCGCGTTGCGGTTGCCGGTGGCCGACACCAGCCACGCCTGGTTCTGCCTACCGGTGCACGGCGCCGTATGGATCTTGTCCGTCTTCGTGTCGTTGGTCAGGCAGTAGCCCTGCGCGTAGCCGAGCCGGATCGTGGCGTTGCGGTCTCCTGTACGGGTGACGAGCCACGCCTGGTTCTGCTTACCGGTACACAGAGCGGTGTGGACCTTGTCAGTGTTCGTGTCGTTGGTCAGGCAGTAGCTCTGCGCGTATCCGAGCCGGATCGTCTCGTTGGGGTCGCCGGTGCCGGCGGCGGCGCTGCCGGTCAGGGCCGTGGAAGCCAGAGCCAGAACCGCCGCGGCCGTTGCGGCGACGCGAGTACTGGCGCGAAAGGTGGCGGTGCGGATGGTGACGGACACAGGGCAACTCCCGGAAGCAGACAGGGCCGTGTCCGCGCGGCGGAGGGGCACGCCCTCCCCCGCGCGGACGCGGATGGGGATGGGGATGGGGATGGGGATGCACGTCAACCTAGCCACCACGTCGGGCCGTGCCCGGTCGAGACCCGACGATCTCACCCGCACGGCGCATTGCTGGGGCCTGTCAGGTCCGCTCCGCAGTCCCGGATCCCCGTCGGAGACGGCCCGGCCGTGTGTGTCCGTGGAGCCGATGTCAGAGGTAGGTCCTAGCCTCGTCCTCAGAAGGCTGACGCCGATACCCGGAGGGCTGCACCATGGCCGTGACGCCGCAGAAGATCACCACTTTCCTCATGTTCGAAGGCAGGGCGAAGGAGGCGATGACCTTCTACACGTCGCTGTTCGACGACGCGGAGGTCGTCGACATCTCCCGCTACGGCGCTGACGGCCCCGGTCCGGCGGGCACCGTTCAGCACGCCACGTTCTCCCTCGCCGGACAGCAGTTCATGTGTATCGACAGTCACGTCACACACGATTTCGGGTTCACCCCGTCGATGTCGCTGTTCGTCGGGTGCGACACCGAGGCCGAGCTCGACCGGCTCTACGCTGCCCTCGCCGAACAGGGCACGGAGCTCATGCCGCTGGGCTCGTACGGCTTCAGCGCCAAGTTCGGCTGGGTGAACGACCGCTTCGGCGTCTCCTGGCAGCTGAACCTGCCCGAGTGACAGTGAACTTGGCGCAGGAACCGGAGAGAGAAGGGGGACACGCTGCCACGCCACCCCGAACGTCGTGGCAACGTGCGTATCTCCGGCGCCCCGGGCCGCCCGCTATCTCTCCTTCGGCGTCGCGTAGGCCCGCAGCCGCTCCTCACGGCTCGTCAGACAGCAGCTCGCACAGCGCACCGCCTCCGCGCTCGTGTAGTACAGACAGCAGGTGTTACGCAGATAGACCAGCCGCTCCGGACCGTCCGGAGACCGCCGGACCCGTGCCACCTCGCCCAGCGCCGCGAGTCCGCCGGGTGCGGTGTCCGCGAACTGCCGCCAGCGGGCGGCCAGCAGATCCACCTGGGCGCCGTACGCGCACAGCGCGGTGGCGCAGCCGTGGGCGATCCCGCCGCGCAACTGCCTGAGCCCGGCGCGGGTACGGCGGTGCAGCGCATCGGCGATCGGCAGCAGATGCCCGTCGAGCACGGTGCGGTGCAGCAGCCGTACGGGGTCCTCCCCGGCCCGGGGCACCAGCAGCCGGGACCGGCGCACTTGGACCCCGCCGATCCCGTGCGCGGCGGGGCGCAGCAGCACATTGCCGGACCGCATGTCCGGGACCTCGTCGTACAGCGCCCAGTGGAGCACGGCGGCAGCGGTGACCCGGCCCGCGTACACCGCCATCAGGGTCAGCGCGGTCGCATGGCCGGTGCGGTGGCCGCTGCCGGCGCGCTCGCTCTCCAGCAGCCTGGACAGCTCGTCGCCCGCCGGGTCGGCCAGTCGGTCGGCCGCCAGCCACGGCCCGGCTCGGCCCGTGGACGGTTCGCCTTCGGTGACCTGCCAGCGTGGCCCGTGCGGCAGAGGCGTCCAGACAGGGAACGTGTTGTCGCTCATGACAGCGGGAGGTAGACGACGTGGGGAGCGCCGGTGACCGGGTGGACGCCGATCCGGGACCGCACCCCGTAGACCTCGGCCAGCAGTTCTTCCGTCAGCACCGCGTGCGGGGAGCCGGACGCCACCACCCGTCCGGCGCTGAGGACGAACAGCCGGTCGCAGTAGGAAGCGGCCAGGTTGAGATCGTGCAGCACCAGCAGATTGGTGGTGCCCAGCGTCCTCACCAGGCCGAGGATCTCCAACTGGTAGCGGATGTCCAGATGGTTCGTGGGCTCGTCGAGCGCCAGCAGTCCCGGGTCCTGGACCAGGGCGCGGGCGATCAGGGCCCGTTGCCGTTCCCCGCCGGACAGTTCCTCGAAGCGCCGGTCGGCCAGGGCCGCCGCGCCGACACGCCGCAGCGCCCGGTCGATGCGGTGGGCGTCGTCGGCGTCGTCCTGCTCCCAGAACCGCTTGTGCGGGCTGCGGCCCATCGCCACCACTTCTCGCACGGTCAGGCCGAAGGCACCGGGGCTGTCCTGCGGTACGACGGCGACGTGCCGGGCCCGTTCCTTCACACCGAGGGCCGCGGCGTCCGCCCCGTCCAGCAGGACCCGCCCCGCCACGGGGCGCAGGGCGCCGTACACGCAGCGCAGAAAGGTGGTCTTGCCACTGCCGTTCGGCCCGACCAGGCCGACCGTCTCGCCGGGGGCTGCGTCCAGCGCGACCCCGTCGAGCAGGGTGCGGCCGGCCACCTCGTAGCTGATCCCGTCGGCGGTGAGCGCCGTCGGGGACGGTGCCGGGCTCATCCGGTGATCCCTTCGGTACGGCTGGAGCGGCGCAGCAGCCAGAGGAAGAACGGGCCGCCCACCAGGGCGGTGACCACCCCGGCGGGGATCTCCTCGGGGGCTGCCACCGTCCGCGCCAGCAGATCGGCCAGCAGCAGGAAAACCGCGCCGCCGAGGGCGGTCACCGGCAGCAGTCTGCGGTGGGACGCGCCGACGATCAGCCGGGCGGCGTGCGGGATCATGAGGCCGACGAAGCCGATCGCCCCGCTGTAGGCGACCAGCACGCCGATGATCAGCGACACCAGCACGAAGACCAAGCCCCGGAAGCGGCCGGGGTCCAGGCCGAGGCTGCGGGCCCCTTCCTCCCCGGTCAGCAGCAGATCCAGCGGACGGGCCAGGCTGATCAGGAGTACGGCCCCCACGCCCAGGACCGCGGCGGGCAGGGCCAGTTGGTCCCAGCGGGCGCCGCCCAGGCCTCCCAGGGTCCAGAACATGATCGCCCGCACATGCTCGGCCCGGGAGGACAGCACCAGGATCAGGCTGGTGAACGCGGACAGCACGTACTGGATCGCCACCCCGGCCAGAATCAGCCGACCCGTCGTCATGGTGCCGCCGCGCCGGGCCATCGCGTAGACGGCGACCAGCGCGACCATGGACCCTGCGAACGCGGCGGCGGGCAGCGCCACATCGGTGGCCGCGCCCGCGCCGACCCCAAGCACGACGACCACGACGGCGCCCGCCGATGCCCCGGAGGAAGCGCCCAGCAGAAAGGGATCGGCCAGCGGATTGCGCACCAGCGCCTGGAGCACCGCGCCCGACAGGGCCAGCCCGGCGCCGACGACGGCCCCGAGCAGCACCCTGGGCAGCCGTACCTCCCACACGATCGTCGGGTAGGCACCGGTGTGTTCGCCGCCCATTACGGTACGCAGCACCTCGCCCGGCGGAATCCGTACCGGGCCGAGCGCCAGGCCGGCCACCACTGCCGTGAGCAGCAGGACCGTGAGGACACCGATCACGACGGGTGTCGAGCGGAGGACGGTTTTCAGGCGGGTGCGGGCGGACTCCGCGCTCACGGGGTATCGGGGTGCAGCTGCCCGGCCAGGTCCTGCACGGCGTCGGCGACCCGGACGCCGAGCACGGCCGAGGACAGCGGGAGTACCGCGAACCTCTTGTTCTTGATCGCTGGTACGTCCGCGAGCGCCGGGTCGTTCAGCAGCCGCTTCTTCTTGGCCGCGACCGTGGTGCCACCGTAGTCGTAGATCACGACCACCTCGGGCCTGCGCTTGATGACCTGCTCCCAGGACACGTCGCCGAAGGTGTCGTCGAGGTCCGCGAAGACGTTCCTGCCCCCGGCGAGCCGGACGATCTCGTTGCCGATGCCGTTACCGCCCGCCGTGAACGCGGAACTGTCGCCGGAGTCGTACACGAACACCGAGGGATGCGAGGAGCCCTTGAGCTCTGTCTCGACCGCTCCGATCTTCTGCCGCTCCTCGGCGATCAGCTTCTTGCCGCGCTCCGGTACGCCGAAGGTCCTGGCGACCTGGGTGATCTCGGTGGCGAGCTGATCGATACCGACCTTTCCCCCGGTGCAGTTCTCGACGTTCAGCCGGGTGTTGATGCCGCTCTGCTGAAGTCCCGCCCGGTCCTCGCCCTTGGCCTTGTCGAAGGCGCTGCTGTATCCGCCGTAGACGAAGTCGGGGTTCGCGCCGAGCAGCACCTCCTTCGAGGGGTACTCCTTCGCCAGCACCTTGGTTCTGGCGTATGCGGCCCGGTACTTCGGCAGAATGCTGTCGTCCAGGTAGGCGGTCCCGGCCAGCCGGTCCTGGAGGCCGAGGGCCAGCATGACTTCGGTGGCGTGCTGGTTCATGGTGACGGCCCGCTTCGGCGGGGCGTCGAAGGTCGTCTTCGTGCCGCAGTTGGTGACCGTGTAGGGGAAACCGTCGGCGACCGGTACGGCCGCTGCCTTGTCCGCGCCGCCCGTGCCGGAGCCGCAACTGGTGAGCGGTAGCAGAAGCAGCGGTATGAGCGCGAGTGGTACACGGCGGATCCGGGGCATGGCCGAGCCTTTCCGGGGGATGTCCTCGTCCCCTGGTTGTACGGAGAAGGCGGCGCGGCCAGTGTCTGACTTCCGGGCTGTTGCAGCCCGGTCACAGTGGCGGGACCGTACCGGATTCACACCGGTTTCCTGACGCGCGTCGCCTGAGTTTTCGGGGCTCAGTCTGTCAGACCGCATATGCCGTTACTTTCCGGGCCGCGACAGGCGGTCGGAAGAGCGGTGGCGAAATGACGGCCGGGTACGGCCCGGCGAGCACGGCGCCGAGCTTCCAGCCGGGGTTCATCGTGTCGCCGACGCCGAGGTTGAACCCCTGACCCCCGAACGGCGCGTGTACGTGCGCGGCGTCGCCCAGCGGGCCGCCGCCTCTGCCAGGTGTCGGCAGGGGCGGCGGTGGAGGTGGCTTCAGGGGGCGGGAAGGGGCTGGAAGATCGCGGCCTGCTGCGGGACGCGGCGGGCGCTGCGGTAGGTGGTGATGCCGATGGCCAGGAGCCAGTAGCTCAGCAGGGCGCCCATGAGGGCGGTGGTACCCCAGCCGTTGGCGGCGTAGAAGTGGGCGGGGGCGTTCCCGAAGAAGAGGGACGGCATGAAGGCCAGGTTGATCCCGGCGATCGTGTAGGCGCTGCGGTGGGCCCAACGGGACAGCAGGCCGCTCTTGCTGACGGCGTAGCCGAAGCTGCCCAGGAACATGGCCAGGAGCATGCGGGAGATCGTCCCGTAGAGGATGTAGGTGCCGGAGACGCTGATGGTGGGGTCGATCGGGTGGTCGGTGGCGATGACGGCCCCGGCTTCCAGGCCGCTGGAGACCAGCGTGACCACGGTGTAGGCGAGGCCGGACGCGAAGGCGAGCGTGCCGGCCCATTCCGCCTGGGGAGCAGCCCTCTTGACGAGTTCGCGGAAGGCGGTGGCGAAGACCAGAACGAGGCCCAGAGCGAGGATCCCGATCAGCAGGCGGGCCAGCACATTGGCTTGCGGCGGGGGGCCCGAGTAGACGAAGTACAGCGGTACCTCCAGGATCAGGCCCGCCGCTGCGGCGATCCCCACAGCCCCCGTGAAACGCCGGGCGACGATCTCGTTCATCGGATTCCCCTCAGTTCTCAGCGATGCGCTGCTGTCCATAAGGAGAAGCCTGTGCCCCGCGGGCCTCGCAGTCTCTGGGCCTGGAACCCGTATCCAGGGGTGGGCCTGACACCACCCCTGGGCGGTCGCCCCGGCCGGACGAACGCTGACCTCAGGCAGGTGTTCTTGACCGGTCGCCACGCGAGGTCGAGTCGACATCGACGCGCCTCGGATGCCGCCCGGACTGGACGAACTGCGCGCCGAGCGGGACGCGCAGCGTGGGTGTGAGGGTTTCGGCGCATTCGCGGACAGGAACGTCGTGCACCTGCGGCGTGACTGGGACGAGGAGGACGATGAACCGGTCGTCTCGATGGTGCCCTTCTCGAAGCGGGACCCGTTGCGCGCGAGAGGGAAGTCGATCTCCGAAAACTGGCAGGATCACTCGTACGGGATGGGCCCGCCGGCCTCTCGCACGGAACAATCCACACCGGGCGGACGCCATGCCGCCTGAACATCCGGTCGGCCGCCCGGCGCTGGCGTCACGGTCCGGGTTTGTTCGCGAACACCCATCGGTTGCCCGCCAGCGCGTCGTTCTGTTCGGGCAGCGGGCCGCGTCCGTGGTGGCGGGTGAAGTCGAAGGGGGTACGAACCGATGTGGACCAGCCCTTGCTCCCCAGATCACCGGCGGAGTCGGGCCGCGGCTCTCTGTCGAACAGGTCGAGCAGGTCGATGCCGATCTGGTGTGTCGTCGAGGTGTAGAGCGGGCTGTCGCGGTACTCCAGCAAGTCCTTGTCGAGTTTGACCTCGAACGCCAGCGCGCTTCCTCCCGTGCTCAGCCGGTCCACCGTGTCGATGAGGTACGTCTCGGCGGCGGATGGCAGGTAGAACAGCAATCCCTCGGCCAGCCAGATGCTCGGTGCTGCCGGGTCGAAGCCCGCGTCGGCCAGCGCTCCGACCCAGTCGGCCCGCAGATCGACCGGGACGGGTACACGCGCCGCCTTGGGGGTGGCCGACAGTCCGTCGAGCACCTTGTGCTTGAACGCCAGCACGCCCTCCCTGTCGATCTCGAAGATCACGCAGCCGGGAGGCCAGTCGAGCCGGAACGCCCGGGAGTCCAACCCCGCCCCGAGCAGCACCACTTGGCGGGCGCCCGGCTGCACCGACCGGAGGAGGAAGTCGTCGAGGACCCTCGTCCGCAGACCGAAGTAGCGCGCGAATCGCCCCCACAGCGGGTTCGCGTCCCCGTCCGGAACCTGTTGCATGCGGACCGGCCAGCCGGCGGATGCCGGTGCGGCGAGCACGAAGTGCTCCGCGTAGATGTCCCGTGCCAGCGTGTCGTGGCGATGTGTCTCGATCGCCCGTGCCGCGGCGACCATGAGAGCGGTCAGGCCTACCCCTCCTTCCACGCCATCCACGCCATCCACGCCATCCACACCGATGTTCCCGGGCGTTGTGCCGGCCACGTGTCCTCCATCGAGCTAGTTGCGACCACGAACAGTGAGGGACAGGAATGCTGGATCAGCGGCGGACGCACGGCGCCACCGCTCCGGGCGCCCGTTCCTCGGGGAGCGCCCCGTAGCGAGCAGCCCTGCGGCCACCCGGTTCCTCGGCCCGGCCGTCTCGGTGCGGGCGGTTCAAGGACCTGCCGTCATGCTGCCCGGTGACGGTCGATCGGCGTCGACCGGATGGGCAGGGGCATTGAACGCTTCGCTCATCGGCTCCTCCCCTCCGGAAGCAGAACCGGTTTGACCACGCGGCCCGCCTCGCAGTCGCGTTCGGCTTCGTTGATGGCGGCGAGCGGGTACGTACGGATCAGCTCGTCGAAGGGAAACCGCCCGGCCTGCCACAGCCCGGTCAGCCGCGGGATGAGCAGTCCCGGCACCGCGTCCCCCTCGCAGATGTGGGAGATTTTCCTGCCCCGGTCCAGTGCCCCCGGTTCGAGTGGCAGCGTGCTGTGGAGCCGGGCCACCAGACCGAGGTGGCCGGTCGGACGCAGGGCCCGGAGCGCGTCGTTGATCAGCCGGGCAGAGGCCGTGGTATCCAGCGCGAACTGCGCGCCACCGTCGGTCAGTTGCCGGATGCGGCCGGGCAGGTCGGTCGAAGCGGCGTGCAGCGGGATCGCGCCGAATCGTTCGGCGAGGGCCAGCCGTTCGGAGTGCCGGTCGACGGCCACGGTCACCGCTCCGGAGACCTCAGCCGCCATCACCGCGGCCAGACCGACCGCTCCTGCGCCGAAGACCGCGAAGGTGTCGCCGGGCCCGACACCCAAGGAGTTGAAGACCGCTCCGGCGCCGGTGAGGAAGCCGCAGCCGAGCGGTCCGAGAAGTTCGACGGGCAGCGAGGGGTCGGCCCGGACGGCATTGCGGGCCGGAACCACCGCGTACTCGGCGAAGGAGGACTGTCCGAACCACCGGGGGGCCAGTTCCTCCCCTGCCGCATCGGTGAACCGCGCGGCGTTCTCCTTGCGCCCTCCGAAGAGGTTGAGCGAGGCGAACGAGCCGCAGTAGGCGGGGGCAGCGTCCAGGCAGTTCCGGCAGCGTCCGCAGGAGTCGAAGCTCAGCACGACGTGGTCGCCGTTGCTCAGGCCGGTGTGCGGGCCGCCCGTCTCCACCACGACCCCGGCCCCCTCGTGGCCGAGCACCGCCGGCAGCGGCGAGCGGCCCGCCGAACGCCGGACCGCGAGATCGGTCCGGCACATCCCGCAGCCCGCGATCCTGACCAGGATCTCGCCGTCGGCCGGTCCCGTGTTCAGGATCACCTCCTCGACGGCGAATCGGCTCTCGTACGAGCGCAGTACCGCCGCGCCGAACCTCATCGTCATGCCTCCTCCGGACGGTGGACGACGAACGGTCTGAGGTTCCCGTAGAGCCCCCATGGCCCGCCCGCGACGCCGACGCCGCTCTCCTTGATGCCCGCGAAGGGCTGAGCGAGGGACAGTTCGGCGTGGTGGTTGATCCACGCCGTCCCGCACTCCAGCCGGTCGGCCACAGCCTCGGCCCGGTCGAGGTCCGTTCCCCATACCGATCCGCCCAGCCCGAAGGAGGTGCCGTTGGCGGCCTCGACGGCTTCGTCGGTGCTCCCGTACGGCAGCACCGGCAGGACCGGACCGAACTGTTCCTCCGTCACCACCGGGCTGTCGGGCGGGACATCGGCGAGGATCGTCGGGGCGTAGAAGTAGCCCGGCCGGTCCAGCCGGTGGCCACCGGCCACTGCTCGGGCACCGGCTGCCAGGGCCTGGGCCGTGCAGCGCTCCACCCGGGCCAGTTGGGGGGCGTTGTTGACGGGGCCCAGTTGCGTGCCCGGGTCGAGGCCGGCTCCGACAACGGCGGTCTTCGCGCGCTGCGCGAGGGCCTCGACCACGTCGGAGTAGAGCCGGGCCGGGGCGTAGACACGTTTGACCGCCATGCAGACCTGTCCGCAGTTACGGAACGCCGCCCAGAACAGCCGGTCCGCGATCAGTTCCACGTCCACGTCCTCCAGCAGGACGGCGGCGTCGTTGCCACCCAGCTCCAGGGTGACCCGGGCGAGCGACGCCGCCGCTCCCTCCGCGACAGCGCGTCCGGTGGGAATCGAACCGGTGAAGGTCACATGGCGGATCCCCGGATGGGAGGCCAGGCGGGCGCCGAGGGGTTCATGACCGGTGACGATCGTCAGTACGTCCTCGGGGAGGGCCGTGGCGATGACGGACCCCAGCACCCGTGTGGCCAAGGGCGTGAAGGGAGAGGGCTTGAGCACCACCGTGTTGCCTGCGGCGAGCGCGGGCGCGAACTTCGCCGACGCGAGCTGGAGGGGAAAGTTCCACGGGACGATCGCGGCGACGGGCCCGAGCGGTCGCCAGCGGATCTCGCTGCGTACCGGTCGGCCGTCCCTGATGGGCCGTGGCCTGGGGGCCAACTCCGCGAAGTAGCGCAGGCGGGCTGCCGTGCGGGCGATCTCCGCGTACGACTCGGCCAGGGGTTTGCCCTGTTCACGGGTGAGCAGCGGAGCGAGGTCGGCCCCGGCCGCCTCCACTGCGTCGGCTGCCGCGAGCAACGAGGTGGCACGGGTGACGGGGTCGGCCCGCCAGCTTCGCCAGGCCTCGTGGGCCCGGCCTACGACGGCATCCAACTCCTCCGGCTGCTGCTCGGGAGCCTCTTCGAATGCCTCGCCCGTTGCCGGATCGAGGACAGCGAAGCACTCGCCGAGGGTTCCGGGAGCGTGGCAGGGCTCACGTGTCGCCATGCCGGCGGTCAGCTCGCGGTGGTGACGGCAGCCGCGGCTTCCCGGGCGTGACGGTCCATCTCCGCCCGGAAGGCGGCCACCAACTGCGGCTGGATCCTTCCGGTGTTGCGGTCGCCCCCCTCGCAGACCGCCCCACGCACCCCCACGATGTCCGTGCCGATGCGGGTCAGCAGGCCGAGGTCGCCCGCCTTCACGCTGCCCGCGAGTGCGGCGAGCAGACCGGCCTCGTGAGCCAGCCGGACGAACTCCGCGCAGGCCTCCGGCGGAACGTGGTCGAACAGCCGCGTCCCGTCCTTGACAGCGGTGTCGAGCATGGCCGCGTCGCAGCCGGAACGACGGGCGATGTCGGGCAGTGCGAGCGGGTTGACGCAGCCGATCCGGTGCGCGTCGGCGTAGCCCGATGCGACGACGAGAGCGTCCGGCCGATAGTCCTTCACTGCCCGGACGACCCCTCGCATGACATCGATGGCCTGATCGGGCGTCGTACATCCGTAGAGGCCCACCTTGATGTACGTGGCTCCGGACACAGCAGCACCGAGCGCCGCCTGGGCCACCGTGCCGGGCTTGTACGGCACGTCTCCCACGGTGGCGGACACCGGTTTGTCCGCCGGGACCGCGTCGCGGATCTCTCTGATGACCCACGGATAGTTCGCGCCGAGCGAGCCCTCGTCGGGCTTCTTGACATCGACGATGTCGAGATGCTCCGCCGCCTTCGCGCAGTCGAGGGCCTCCTCGACGCTGTCCGGGGAGATGAGAAGCAACAACGTGGACTCCTTCCCCCGCATGTCCACCTGGCCAAGAGGCAAGTGCGCGGAGTCGACTGGATCCCTTGCGGTCGGCTCATCATCACTGCGGCCCGAGGGCACCGGTAGGGCGTGCGGAGTCCGGGCGGGTGTTGGCACGGTGTACCCAGTGCGCCGTGCACGCCGGTTCGAACCCGCTCCCGCCGAAACACGACAGAGCAAGCCGCGGACGACCTGACCGACGCCTCCGCCACGCTGAACGACGTCACTCAGCCGACGGACCGGATCAGCCGGCACGAACGGCCTGATCCGGTCCCACATCCCCTCACCGGTCACCAACCGGACAGACACACCCGATCAGCCGACCGGCCGAGCAAAGAGGCACGGGCTAGCCGACGGCCTTCCAATGGTCGTACGCGCTGACCATCTGGTAGGTGCGGTCGGGGCAGTAGAAGGAACTGTCCGGCGAGTCGTAGGTGGTATCGGAATTGGCCGACGAGGCGGGAGTCCAACTGCCGTTGATCCGGACCGTGATGTTGCTGGACTCGAAGGTCTGGCCCGCCATGGCGTCGCAGGAATAGGCGCGGCCGGAGCTGCCCACCTGGGAGTACAACTCGTCGATGTCCCAGCCGGTGTCGCGGCCCGACTGGTTCTGGCCCGACTGGGTGAAGAGGGTGTCCCAGGAACCGGTCCGGTAGTTGTACAGCGCAGCGGTCCAGGAGTTGGTGGTCGCGTCGGTCTTCACGACACGGCCGGTGTACGCGCTGGAGGACCCGTCCGTGTAGGTACCCAGGAAGGCACTGTCGATGGGCACCGATGCCTCGAAGGTGACGCTCTGGCACCAGTCCCAGGCCGAGACCGATCGACCGGACAGCGTGTAGACGGTGACCAGTTCGACGCACGAGCCACCGGCCGGGTACATCGTGGGGGTGTAGATCGTCGTCGAGCCGTCCTGGATGTTCAGCTGCGTGGACACGGACTGGGTGGCGCAGGAGCCGTCACTGCCGTTGATCGCCTTGAAGGAGGTGCCCTGGGCCGGGTGTATGTCCGTCAGCAGACCGCGGTCGGGCGCGCCACCCCCCAACGGGCCCTTGTCGGCCACCCCTGAGGCGGGGTATCCGCGGGCCTCACGGTGGGCTCCGGTCAGGCCGGAGAGCTGGTGGTGCACCTGGTCGCGGGACAGCGCCCCGTGAACCGGGCGGCCGGAGTTGGCGGCTGCGGACGTGCAGACGTTCGCGGCCTGTTGCCGCGTGGTGGCGGCGTGACCGCCGGTGGGTGCCGCGGCTGCGGAGGCACTGCCGAGACCGCAGGCCAGGATCAAAACAGTGGCGGCGCCGAGCGCGGCCGCCATGGAGTTCAGACGTCTCACGGGGTGCGTTCCTCTCAAGGGTGGGGGCCAAGGAGTACGCAGAAACCATGCTCATGACAGAACGCGGAGTCAATCGAAACAGGAATCCTTGCCCAGCTCTTGTCCGATCAGCGTCACGACGAGCACGAGGAGCGGACCGGAGATCGCACCGAGGTTGCCCGCCATGCGCCGCGCCGCGCTCCGGGGACAGGGCACATGACGAAGTGTGAGGGGGATGACAACACTGCGGGCGCGCAGCAACACAGGTCTTGTTCCCACCCGTTGGGGTGGTGGGTCCCGGGACCCGGCCCTGTCGGCGCTTCTCCGTTCACCAGGTCAGGGAGCGACTGTGTCACGGATGGCCTGGAGCGCGGCTTCGAGGGTGGGCGCGGTCAGCTCGTGGCCGGAGAATCCGTCGTCCTCGCCGGGGTCGACGGTCCAGCCCCAACCGGTCTCCGGGTGCCCGTCGATCGTCGCGGCGTGCCGGCCGACGTGGACGGTGACCGACAGGTTCCCGGCGGGGAACTCCTTCACATCGGGGTGCGTGTCGCCGAGGACGCGGCGGATCGTGTCGCGTGCTTCCTGCTCTGTGGTCATGGGGTTCCTCCGGGGTGACGGTGAGGACGGGCGTGCGGCCGTCCGGATCGTGAGGGTGCGCCGACCCACGGTCAGGGTCGGGGAGCCGGCTCCGGGTTGTCGGTCGGTGTCCCAGCGGGTGGGAACCAGGTATCGACGTCCACCGGGAGACTCTAGAGGCCGGGGCCGTCCTGTGATCGCGAACGGGGCCGAGATCGGATCACTCCGATCGTGACTGTGCGGTGGAAGGCGCAGACCCCTTCTGCCGTGCCGGACGGCGACGGTTCGGGGGTCTTGAATTGGTTGAGCGTGCGCTCGGCCTCGTTGCGGCTTCTACGGATCTCGCCGTCGACGGTGGCGGGCCGGCCGCCTTGCCCCACCGGTCAGATGTGACGAGGAAGGCCAACGACCGCATCCGCCTTCACCGATGAGGTGGCCCTTGCAGGTCGGTCCCCCGGGATCGCCCGAGTCGCAGAAATCGCTCTCGACGTGATCGTCCAAATCCCGGATCGGAGCGACATTATGCTGTCCACATGGTTGAGTCGTTGCCCTCCGTGGTCGCGGGTCGGTGGCGGCCGAGTGCCGGGTTCGTCGTTCGCGCAGGGCGTCGCACGCTCGTCGAGTCGTTGTATCTCCTGACCGCGCCTTTCACCGCCGCCGCCGGTCTGCTGCTGATGGTCGGCGGCCTGTGCGTCGCAACGGTCGGTTCGTTGTTGCCGGGAGGATCGCCCGTAGCGGCCCGTTCTCTGGCACTGGCGCGGTGGTCCGGCGATCTGGAGTGGTGGCGGATCGGCACGGTGCGTTCCCGGACCGACGGCACACGAGGAGCGGGCCGGCGGCCCAGGTCGAAGGAGACGGCCGACGCGACCGGCCCGGGGCTGTGGCTCGACCTGGCACACGCGGTGTCGGTGCTCCCCGTCGTACTGGTCACCTCGGTGGTGACGGTCCTGTGGTGGTTCGTGGGAGCCGCGACCGCCACGTACCCCCTGCGCATCCAGGTCACCCCCGGGTCGCTGCGGCCCATGACCCTGTACGCGGGCAGCGACCGGTCCCACATCGCCTTGAGCCTGGGACTGACGGCGCCGACCGAGCGGCTCGTCTTCGCGATCACGGTCGGCGTGCTGCTGCTGTTCACCCTGCCGCTGGTGACCCGGGTGTGCGTCGCCGCTCAGGCCGGTCTCGGGCAGGCGCTGCTGTCCAGCACGTCCGTGTCGCACCGCCGGACCGGCAGATCGGGGCAGGGGCGCGACACCGCCCGTGGACAGGCCGCCGCAGCGGTGACGGCCGAGGCGGTCGCCCTGCGCCGGCTCGAACGCGACATCCACGACGGCCCCCAACAGCAACTGGTCCGGCTGGCGATGGAACTGGGCCGCGCCCAGCATCACTTCGACAGAAAGCCGGAACTTGTCCGGGCCGCACTCGCCGACGCGGTCGTCCAGACCCAGGAGGCGCTGGACGAGCTACGGGCCCTGTCACGCGGCATCGCCCCGCCGGTCCTCACCGACCGAGGACTGCGCGAGGCGCTCTCCGCTCTGGTCGCTCGCTGCGTCGTACCCGCCGAGCTCGACGCCGGTCCGCTGAGCCGCCAGTTGGACGCCGGCGTCGAGACAGCCGCGTATTTCGTGGTCGCCGAGGCGCTGACGAACGTGGCCAAGCACAGCCACGCCCGCCGGTGCACGGTCGGTATGCGCCACACGGGGGAAATCCTGCGGGTCCGGGTGACGGACGACGGAGTGGGTGGTGCGGCGTTGGCCAAGGGACACGGGCTGCAGGGGTTGGCCGACCGGGTGCACGCGGTCGGCGGCCGACTGCGCGTCGACAGTCCCGAGGACGGCCCGACGACGGTCACCGCGGAGCTGCCATGTCGCTGACCTCGGACGAAACAACGCCTGGAGCACCGTCGTACCCCGCGCACCGGGATCCGCTGCGGATCGTCGTCGCCGATGACGCGGTGCTGCTGCGCGAGGGCCTGGTCCGGCTGCTGACCGAGGACGGTCACGAGGTGGTGGCGGCGGTCGGCGACGGCCCTTCCCTGGTCGAAGCGGTGCTCGCACACCGCCCGGACGTGTCGGTCGTCGATGTCCGGATGCCGCCGACGCATACGGACGAGGGCCTGCGGGCGGCGGCCACCGCCCGCAGACAACTGCCCGGCACCCCCGTGCTGGTACTCAGCCAGTACGTGGAGGTGTCCTACGCCGCCGACCTGCTCGCGGACGGTTCCGGCGCGGTCGGCTATCTGCTCAAGGACCGGGTCGCCAAGGTCGAGGAGTTCCTGGACACCCTGGACCGCGTGGCCCGTGGCGCGACGGTGCTCGACCCACAAGTCGTCGCCGAGTTGCTGGCCGGACAGCGGCGGGACGACCCGCTGGGCGCACTGACCGCGCGTGAACGGCAACTGCTGGCGCTGATGGCCGAGGGCCATTCCAACACGGCCATTGCCCGGCGAATGGCGCTCTCCAACAGCGGGGTGGAAAAGCACATCGGCAACGTCTTCGCGAAGCTCGGCCTACCGCCCGATGACGCCCAGCACCGCCGGGTGCTCGCCGTTCTCGCCTTTCTCAATGCCTGACGGCGGCCTCTCACCATCCGCCTTCGAAGAAGGCCAGAAGCGCAGGTGCCGGGTCGGCCGTGGTAGTCGTGTTCGCCACAGCGACAACGATGACGACCAGGGACAGCAAGGCCGAGACAAGACCGAACGACCTGAACACGCGCCGTGTTCGTCTGTCGGACGCCCCGGTTCTCGCAGACCTCCTCCACGACACCGCACTCATCCCGATGAGGACGACCGCCACCGTCGTGGCGGCCACGGCTATCACCGCGTGGTACCGGGAGAAGTCACTGACCATCACCTCCAGAGCAGGCGGAGTTCGGTCACCGGTGTTCGGGTAGTCGGCAAGGTGCTGCCTGACCTGGCGGAGCGTATCGGCGAGTTCCCCGTGGGGCGCGTGTACCGGCAGCATCGACAGCAGCGAGGAGAACGGCGCCGTCGCACCCTGGATGTTGGCCATGACCATCGCCGACGAGAACACCGCGAGCGCCGTGACGACAGCCGCGGCCGACGCGAGAGCGAACCTGCTTGCCGCCCCCAGCCCCCCGGCCCGCAGAAATGCCTTCCAGAGAAGAGCGCCGAGCGCGATGAGCACGGCCAGCAGCATCGCAGCGATCACGGCTTTGACCACGTGGTAATGACGCCAGTAGTCGACGGCCCGCTCCAAACCGGGGGGAAAGGTCCGGTCGCCGGAACTCCAGTAGTCGACGAACGACTTGGAGAGGCTGTCGATGAGGCCTTGCTGACCGCCGAAGCCGCCGCCCGACGTGCTCGCCGCCAAGGGGCGAGGGGCGAGGACGAAGGCCGGGACGAGGGCCGTGGCGAGAGCGCCGAGCACAGCGAATGCGCGACCGGAACTGCCTCCGGATCGAGAGGGTCCGTGCCTGTGGGTGGGTCGTGCCGTTGTTGTCATGCTGATGACCATTTCGCAGCGGCGCTCGCCCGGTCACTACGGTCCGCCGCCCACTTGGGGTGTGGCCTGCCACACCCCCCAGCCATGGTGTGACTCCGCGATGGCGTGAACTCCGCATGTGAGTCCGCCGTTCTGTTCACGTGGCCGGTGAGCGGCGACTGCACAGCCCACGATCCGACCATGACGACATCTCGAACGGCCGTCACCAGCAGGTTCATCAGAAGGCTACGAGTTGGCCCAGGCGCGCGTGGACAGCACCAGCAGATAGCCGTCCGGGTCCTGGACCGTCACACCCCAGGTGTCCCAGTACGGATTGTGCGCCGGCACTCGCTTCCCGCCATGGCGTTCGAGCCGGTCCACCAGCGAGTCGGGCACCGGTTCGCCGAGGTAGATCACCAGCAGGTCCTCGGGGGTCGGCTGCGGGTCCACGGGGGCGGCAGGGTCGTGGACGAGTTCCACATGCCAGGCGGCATCGGGCCAGCCGACCATGAGGAGCGAGTTCCTGCCCGGAGTGCCGTCCGCCTCATGCCGGTACTGGACCTCAAGGCCGAGACCCGAAATCCAGAAATGCTCCGCCGCACGGATATCCCGTGTCGGACGGGCGATGCGAAGGTGAGCCGTGGCGTTGGCCGGCATGTGCTGCCTCCTGGTGGCGTTCGCTCTCCACGGGCTGATGGGTGTCACAGAGCCTAGAGACCAAGTGATCGCGCGCCTATCGGACGCTGGTCCTAAGCCTGGCGTGATCGTGAGAAGCCGCCGTCTCGGGGATGCGGCCGTCGGGCACGACCGCGACGCCCTCGTACGGACCGCAGCCGGGTGATGGCCAACATGCGCAGGCCGCGGCCCACACTCACCGGCCGGGAGCGGGACATCCTGGCGCAGCTCGCGCAGGGCCTGGGCAACCGCGACATCGCGAAGGCGCTGTTCATCAGCGAGACAACGGTCAAGACCCACCTCGGCCGGATCTACAACGAGCTCGGCGTGGACACCCGTACCGGGGCGGTAGCGGTGGCGAAGGAACAGCGGCTGCTGTCCTGAGACGGGTTTCCTTGTGGGCGAGAGAGGTGGTCGACGACATCAGCCACGAGGTTCTGCGCATCCGGTTCCCTGAGTTCCGCCGCTACTCGGGCTCGCTCTGCCGACCGGCGGTGCGGATCGCGGCCGTCCAGGAGTCGACCCGCCGGCACTTCTTCGTGGTGACACCGTCGAGAATCACCTACCACGCGACACTAGCTTGCTAGAATGCTAGCATCACCTTGTGAGTGACGAAGAGGTCAAGCAGTTCAACGTGTACTTGCCGGTCGGGCTGATCAAGCAGGTCAAATATCACGCCATCGAGTCGGGCTCGTCCCTCTCGGCGTTGGTCGCAGACGCCTTGCGCGCCTACCTCGACGACACCCATCGGCAGCGGCAGCAATCGTCCGAGAAGGAGATCTGACATGGCGACCGAAGGCATCGAGGCCGTGTTCTTGACGACCCACAACTGGGGCAAGGCGGCGAAGTTCTTCCAGGCGCTGGGCTACGAGTTGGAGTTCTCGACCGACCACAACTCCGGTCAGCTCCGCAATGGCGACGGACCCTACGTCTTCATTGCCGAGGTCCCCGAGGACCGGGAGCCCCAGACCCAGATCGTGCTGAAGGTTCCGGACGCAGGCACATTCCGTCCCGATCCTGCCGTCGAGGTGGTCACGCCGTTCACGGACACCCATTTCGGGACCAAGGAGATGACCGTCCGCGACGCCGACGGCCGGCTGTGGAGCCTCCAGGCTCCCGCCGAGAAGTGACCGCGACGAAAGGGGAACACCATGGCTGACGAACAGAACGAAGCGCCGGACAGCACCGCGGTGCGTACCGCCCTCTGGCGGGCGCTGCACGTACAGGCCGACCCGCCGCCGCACGTGATCGAGGACGAGGTCGGCCTGCAGCTGGTGGCCCCCGACGACGGCTGGCGGCGGCGCCCGGACATGGACCCGCGCGGCACCAGCGGGTTCCGGGCAGCCATCGTGGCCCGCGCCCGCTTCATCGAGGACCTGGTCGTCGAGCAGGCCGACCACGGCGTCACCCAGTACGTCGTCCTGGGAGCCGGACTCGACACCTTCGCCCAGCGCAGGCCGGAAATCGCCTCCCGCCTCCGGGTCTTCGAGATCGACCAGCCGGGCACCCAGGCCTGGAAACGCCGACGCCTGATCGAGCTCGGTTACGGGATCCCCGACTGGCTGCGGCTGGTGCCGGTGGACTTCGAGGCGGGCGGCGACTGGTGGCGGCAGCTGTCCGAATCCGGTTTCGACCCGGGCCGGCCGGCGCTCGTCGTCTGTACCGGCGTCACCATGTACCTCACCAAGGACGCCACCGCGGCCACCCTGCGCAGGTTCGCCGGGCTCGCCCCCGGCTCGACGCTCGCCATGACGTTCATGTTGCCGACCGAACTCATCGACGACGCCGACCGCCCCGCACTTGAGGCGACCAAGCCACAGGCACGGGCAGCCGGAACACCGTTCATCAGCTTCTACACCCCGCACGAGATGCTGACACTGGCCGGTGACAGTGGCTTCGAGGACGTGCAACACGTGCCGGGAACCGTGCTCGCCGAACGGTACTTCGCCGATCGGTCCGACAGCCTTCGCCCGTCAAGCGGCGAGGATCTGCTGGTGGCCACCACCTGACGCTCCTCGGCCGACCACCTGCCCGATAGGACGAGTTGGGGACACCGCCGCCGGCGCGGGAAGGTGTACGAGAATTCGAGTTGCCCAAGCGGTTGCAAACGCTGCGACAACTGGCGCTCGGATGTCCGCCGAACCGCAAACCGCCTCCTGGCCCCGGATCGGCAGCCTCGGCCCGGGAGGAACAAGGCACTCGCAGGGAGGTGCGTCAGCGCCTCACGACCGGACCACCAGGGCGGCCGTGCCCCCAACGGCACAGCAGTCCGCATCATCCCTGCGCGAGGCCACACCCCCTCACCGGGCCGTACGGAGACGACTGCACCACCACCCCGCAACCGCACCCACCAGGAGAGGGGCACTGACGAGTCCCAGGGCCAGAGTGCCCGAGATGTACACGGCCACCGGAACCGATGAACGGACGTCAGGATCGCCGGGGACGGTGAAGTCGAGAATCCAAAGGGCCGGCCCCGAGACAGCACACGTTGCCAGTGCCCAGCAGGCGCGAGCACGCCCCAGGAGCGCCCCCAACAACAAGGAAGGCACACTGCCGCAGACCACCATGCTCAGCATGACGGCAACGCCCGTCAGATCTGCGACGCCCGCAGCCGTTGGCAGCCAAGGGCCGACAACAACCACTGTCGCCCATGCCAGGGATGCCGAGAGGAGTCCGATGGATCTCCCCACGGTCGCCGCTTCGTGACACGCTGTCCTGCGTTCCATCCTCGCCCTCCCTGAACTGTTGAGCAGGATGCTCTCACTGGATTTGAACACGTTCAATCCATGGGAGTGAATCGACGCCGTTCCGGCCCGGCGAGCCACGTGACGCGTGACAGGACGCCACAGGTAAGCGCCGACGCAGCGACTGCCCGGGACAGGCGATCGACCGACAGCACACAGCGATGGGCGGGGCTACGGAAGGAGTACCCCGCCGTCGCTGACGGCGAAGCCGTACGCAGTTACAAAGAAGCACGCACCCCGTTGTCCAGCGCGCGGTGGGCCTGGAACCCCTTGACCCTGGCCCTGGCCCTTCAGGAGAGCAGAGGCGAGAATCGGGGGCTTCCACGCCGGTACGGGTCGCGGACACCACGTAAAGGGGGGAGGGTTTCTTCCCGGGAGAGCTCCTTCCCAGGATGAAACCCTCCCCTTTTCATGATCCCCACCCGGTGTGAGAGTCGATGGTGCGGATGCCGGAAGGCGGCGCAGTCACCCCGCAGGTACAGGGAAGCGGGAAGCCGTCAGGCCCTGGCGAGTACACCCGGCCCTGGCCCTGATCTCACCCCGTACACAGGAGTAGCCCCCCATGAGCAAGATCATCTTCGTCACCGGTGCCGGTCGCGGGCTCGGTACCGACATCGCCCGCCAGGCCCTGGCAGCCGGCCATGAGGTCGTCGCCACGGGGCGCCGCCCCGAAAGCGTCCTGGACGCGCTCGGCGGTGAGCAGGACAACCTGCTGGTCACGGCCCTGGACATCACCGGTCCGGACTCCGCCCGGTCGGCGGTCGACGCCGCGGTCAGCCGATTCGGCCGTATCGACGTGCTGATCAACAACGCCGCCACCTTCCAGGCCGGATATTTCGAGGAGATCTCCGACGCCCAGATGCGGGCCCAGATCGAGACGAACCTGTTCGGCCCGATGAACGTCACCCGTGCGGTCCTGCCCGTCATGCGCGCCCAGCGCTCGGGCCATGTCCTCACCATTTCCTCGATCGCCGGACTGGTCGGCCAGGAGTTCTGTGTCGCCTACGCCGCCTCCAAGTTCGGCGTCGAGGGCTGGATGGAGTCTCTGCGCCACGACCTGGAGCCGTATAACATCCGCACCACGATCGTCGAACCCGGCTTCTTCCGCACCGAACTGCTCGTCGACGCCTCCACCAGCTGGGCAGAGCTCTCCATCGACGACTACGCCGAGCGCACCAGGGCCGCCAAAGCCATGTGGCAGTCCATGAACGGCCAACAGGCCGGCGACCCGGCCAAGCTCGCCGACGCCCTGCTGAAGGTCGTCGACCTCGGTGAGCCGCCGCTGCGGTTCGTCGCCGGCGACGACGCGATCGCCACCGCCGAGGCGCGCGGCAAGGAGATCAGCGAACAGGCGACCACCTCCCGCACCCTGGGCGGCGCCCTCGCCCACGACGACGGCGCCGCCTGACCCACTCGTCGCACCCCCTCCCCTGCCACGGACAAGGAACACGCCATGAAGTTCGTCAAGCCACAACCCACCGGCAAGGGCCCCCAGGACTGGTTCGACGGAGACGTCTGGTTCGACGTCATCCACACCGGCCAGGAGCCCTCCCGCATCCGCGCCAACATGGTCCGCTTCGCACCGGGCGCTCGAACCGCCTGGCACCACCACGCCGTCGGCCAGACCCTTCACGTCGTCGCAGGCATCGCCCTGATCGGCACCCGCGACGGCACCGTCCTGGAAGCCCACCCCGGCGAGACCGTCACCTGCCCGCCCGGCGAAGAACACTGGCACGGCGCCACCGAGGACCGGTTCATGCAGCACCTGGCCCTGTGGGACAGCACCGCCCCGGACGACGACCGCCCCGAGACCACCTGGCTGGAGCACGTCACCGACAAGCAGTACCGCGCCCCGCGTACCCCCGGTCGCTGACCGGACACCACACCTCCCCCGGTCAGTTGCCAGTACCGGCCGGCACGCATGACACGCCCCGACAACACCACCGCAACTGACAGGACAAGCCACCTGTCGTTGTCGGACCGGTCCCCGCATGGCGCCCTGGGCAACAGCGCCACATTCGCCGACCGCGACGCGCACCTGTCGGCACTGCGACCAGCCCGACCACCACCGGCGCCGTAACGACGACGCGGGTCCGGGTCCGTGATGTGGCAGGTACAGCCGACCCGTTAAGGATGGGCGCGCGGATTCTGTGTACTGCGTTCCGCGCGCGCCGGATCGAAAGGGGTCGCTTTCCCGCCCCGGCGATTGCCTCCACGAGTGATCAAGTTCGATGGACCATTCGACCAGCAGCGCCAAGAGTCCTCTGCCCGTGTGGGCAGGATCCCTCTCGCACCAATCGGAACCCTTTTGTCGCAGAAGAGAGGAATCTCATGAAACTCATCATCCGGACCTGGCTCACCACAGCGGTGGCGGTCGGAGCCCTCGCATCGGCCGTCGCCCCCGCCTCCGCCACCATCGGTACCGGCAACGCCCGCGTGGTGACCAGTGCCCACACGGTTGCGGCGAACCCAAAGGCGATCAAGCCTGCCGCGTACAACCAGGCGCGGAGCATTCTGGCCAACGCCGGGAGCCAGACGGCGGCCAAATCGCATCCCGTTCACGGTAAGGACGATGTGCCGGTCGGCTACGGAACCAGCCTGCTGGCCGCGGCACGTGACGAGTTCCGGCAGACCGACCAGCACCTTCCACCGAAGCAGAAGAAGTCGGACATGTCGATTCCGCACTACAACGCGATCCACAGTGCGGCGAAGACGATGGGCATCGACCGGTGGTGAGGCGGTAGACGTCGGTACGCAGAGCGTCGTTGCGGGCGTTCCGGGCGAATTCCAGGGCCTGTCCGGCAGATCCTGCCGGACAGGCCCTGGGTCCCGAGGAGGACTCAGCGCTTGAGCGTGAAGGTGAACTCGCCTGAGACCTTGCCGGTCAGCCGGACTGCCGAGACCAGCTCCCCCTCCGTGATCAGTCGCCCGACCTCGGCCCGCGAAAGACCGCAGCCTTCAGCGATCAGTCGCACCGGCCTGACAGGGATCCGCGCGGCGAAGCAAACCCTGACGTCGATCACCTCGCGGTCCAGGTGATCCGATCCGCCTGTGTCGAGGCGCCAGGCGTTGTCCCAGTCGAGGGCTATGCGATTTCGGCGCCACACGACCGGATCCCGGAGCAACTCAGCTGTCAGACCAGGGTCGTTGTCATGCAGCCGGTCCAGCAGCTCAGGTCGTACGGAACGCACATTCATCCGCTCCAGAACCGTGAGCTTTGCAGTTTCCCCACAAGCGGTACAGAGGACGAGGAGCCAGGCGTCGATGAGCTTGTGGTGTGCGTTGACGCGAAATTTGCCGCTTGCCCGAAAGCGCTCGGCCGCACACGTATGGCAACGACGGAGGACGTGCGGCAGGCAGGTGGGCGTGACCATCCAGTTGTTGAGCATAGAAGTACACCGGTTTCAGTGAGAAATCCGCAGCAAAAAGGAGCGCGGCGCAGATGTGCGACGCGCGACGATTCAGCGCTCGGGAGGTCTCACAGGGTGTACAACGGGACGTCCTTGCCTGGACAACTCGGGTCGGCAGTACAGTAATGGCGCACTGCGGCGCTGTTCCACTGATTTTCGAGCGCCTCACCGCCAGGGTCTGTCCGGTGGATCGTGGGCGAAGCCAGGGCCGGATCGCGGCGACGGTGACAGTGCGTGGAAGACGCGAGCCCGGCTGATCGGACAGAAACCTGATGTGGGCCGACAGGGATCTCCTGCATCCTTCCTCACATGCCCGCACGGAATCGAAGATTGCCCAGGCACCGTTCCTGGCCCCTGACGACCACCGACATCAACGAGTGTCTCGGCAGCTACATGACCCGAGTCACGGACCTGGGCTTCCTCACCGGGCATGACAGCGGGACCATCGTCCTGGGGGCAGAATGGGTGCCTCCGACCCCCCGGAACTACGGCCGGGGCGTCCACCCGGACGTCGTCGGCTTCCGCATAGACGTTCACCCGGTCGATGCCACCGAACGTGCCGCCACCCGCGCTGTTCTACGTGCGCAGGCTCTCCCCCAACTCCACGAGTGGATCACGCAGGCAATCGCTGCCGACGAGACCTGGCAGCTGACTCCCCACCAGCACTACTGGCGGCTCAGCAACGGCCACCTCACACACCGCGACGAAGCGTGATCCGCCTCCGGACGTCACAC
Source organism: Streptomyces sp. NBC_01267 (assembly GCF_036241575.1). Lineage (NCBI taxonomy): Bacteria > Bacillati > Actinomycetota > Actinomycetes > Kitasatosporales > Streptomycetaceae > Streptomyces > Streptomyces sp. NBC_01267. Next base: position 316,740 of record NZ_CP108455.1, read on the forward strand.
ACCTCGCACGGATTCGACCGGCTCAAGCAGGAACAGCCACCCTGCTGGGCCGTCGCCGGCACCACGTCCGCCCCATCGAGGTGACGTCCCGTCCTGGCTCAGCATCTGTGGCTGTCGCATGGGAGCCCTTCAGGTCAAGGCCCTCTGCAGCGCCAGCAATTCGGACTCCTTCGCCCCGTGCGCCAGGAGATAGCCAGGGACGGACCCGTAGTGGCTGCGGATCCAGATCATGGCGTGGAGGAGGTGAGTCACTGTGACGGTGCGCGGGTCGCGTGGCCGGTGCCGGCTACAGCCTCGCTGAGGTCCAGGGCCACGTTCGAGCGGAGGAAGTCCACCGGGTTCTGGCCGTGGGAGCCTTGCCCGCGACGAACCTTGACGTGTTCGCAGCGCCGGCACGGCACTAGAGTGAATCGGTGACCTCTCTGCCGGAAGACTCGCCGACGCTGATCAGTGAAGACGACCGCGACACGGCTGTGCAGCGCCTGCAGGACGCGTACGCCGAAGTGCACATCTCGCACGAGGAGTTGGACGAACGCCTCCACCAGGCGCTCACCGCAAGAACGCACGGCGAGCTCGCGTCGGCTCTGGCCTCGCTCCCGGAGGAGAGGGCGGGCACCACATCCACGATTGCCGTCGCCGGCGGTCGGATCCAGCGGCGGGGCGTATGGCGCGTACCTCGGATCCTCAAGGTCGAGTCCGCGTTCGGAAGGGTGCATCTGGACCTGTCCCGGGCGGTCTTCGAGCATCCGGTGATCGACATCGAGCTTCAACTGGGCACCGGCAGGGCCAAGATCACGGTGCCTCGCGACGCGATCGTCGAATTCGAGGATCTGCGCACCGGGTGGAAGGACTCCCGGCACAAGACCCGGCGGAGCTCACGCCCCGGTGGGCCGAGGATCCGTATCTCCGGGGCCATGGGGTTCGGACGGTTGAAGATCCGCCACGCACGGCGCTGAGCCCTGTCCGGCCCCAGTACCACCTGATGCACACTCTCGAAGGAATCACCGTGGGCACCGGCCTGGACCGGGGCAAGGGCGCCTACCCCCAGCTGGTGAAGATCGGCGGCTTCCTCTCCGAGACGCCCCGTCCCGGCGACGCCCGCCCCAGCGGTACCCGGAGCGAGCGCTACCGCAATGCTCGTCGGCATCCTACTGAATGCTCCAGCGGTGCGGATGTCCGGGATCGGCGGGGCAGGCGAAGACGTTGAGTTCGCCGGACCGCCCCACGACGACCTGGGTGGGCGTAGCGCCCGCATACGGGGCGAGATCCCGCTCTTCCAACGGCTTCCAGCTCCGGCTACCGCCATCCCACTCCGAGCTGTCGATGGTCAGCAGCAGTTCCATCGGAGCCCCGCAGGCCTGGCAGTCCATCGGGGACGGGTCGGTACTGTGCCAGGAGGCGAATCCGCCGACGCGCCAGCCGGGCGGGATGGACAGGTCGTACTGGTAGCCGACCAGCTCGTCCTCGTCCTCCCCCGACTGTTCGGCCTCCGCTTCGAGGGCCTCCTCCCATGCATCGATCCTGGCGCACAGCGACTCGGGCAGCAGACCGGCGAACGGGTAGGTGACCACCTGTTCCGGGTGCAGTACACAGGGTTCGGGTACGTACACGGCGGATCCGACGAGCGGCGGCAGCGGCGGTACGGCGAGCACGTCACCGACGTCTGCGGACCTACGCCAGCGCAGGTGGAGCAGCATTCCGTAGCGGCTCGGGCCGTGCGCGTCGAAAGGGCAGCAGAACACTTGGAGCAGGTCGCAGTCGGCCGGGCCCGGAAGAAGGTCGGGGACATCGCGACGGTACAGCTGGGCGAGTCCGATCAGGGGAAGCGGATCGGACTCACGGGCCGCCGGGTCCCGGTGCCCGCGGCGCAGTTCGTCCAGGTGCTGACGTTGCTCCTGTGTCAGGCCCGAGGACCAGCCGTCGGCGCGCACGGAGGCGAGGATTTCCCGCTCCTGGTGGATATCCGCGATGCGTCGGCCATGTCCGCGGCCATGCGCTTCGTCGCAGACCGGCCACGGCTCATCCGCGGGCCACAGCATCGGACCGCCCACCGAACTCGCCGACGCGTCCGGGTTTCCCGGCCGCGGGTGCAGCCGGGTGGTCGTGCCCCGGTACCCGGCCAGTTCCGGGAAGAGCTCCTCGACATCGAGCGGGCGCGGCGGCGTGGTCCTCGTCATGCACGAGACCATAGAACCTGCACGGTCCGAGCGGTCACGGAACCCACCTCAGCCGCCCCTCCCGCTCAGTCGGTACGGGTGAGTCGCCACACGTTGTCCGTCCGGGTACCGGGCTTGCCGTCGGGCGATGCCAGGGACCGCTCCACGGCCTCCAGCGTCTCCACCTGCCAGGTGTGCGGCAGAGCGAGCCTCGCGAGCAAGCCCTGGAGCGTGGGGAAGACAGCGTCGAACGGGTACTCGTGTTCTTCCATCCAGGACGGCCATCCCGCGTGCATGACGACGAGAAGGGTGCCGCCAAGCGCGACCGCTTCGGTGGCCCGTTCGAGTACGCCGTCCTGGTCCAGTGCGACAGGTGACTGAAGGAACTGGGCGCTGACCAGATCGAAGCTTCCCTCAGGGAAGGTCACTCCGAGTTCGTGCTGCTCGAACGTCAACTGCTCGGCGAGACCAGCCTCCGCAGCATGGGCCGCCGCCCGCTCCAGCGCTGTGGCGGCTATGTCCACCCCGGTCACCCGCCAACCGCGCGAGGCCAGCCATAGCGCGTCGCCCCCCTCACCGCAGCCCAGATCCAGAGCATTGCCCGGTTCCAGGGAGCTGGTCTCCCGTACGAGGAGTGGGTTCGGGTCCCCGCTCCAGATGCGGTCGCTGGAGCGGTAGCGCTCTTCCCAGAACTGTGTCGGGGCAGGGGGCTGCGGTGTCGGCATCAAGGCTCCTTCGGGTCTGCTGCGCGGTGTCGGCGGCACCTGGGTTCAGGGTTGCCGCATGGGACGATGCACGTCAAACATGGTTGCCGATTCGGCAACAAGTGGGTGCAGGAACAGATCCGCCGCCCCGCCGGCCCGTGTCCGATCGTCCAGCGCGATGACGGCGCCGTCGCGCGCCGCCGATCCTGTTGGGTTTTTCGCCCATGAGACGCCTTATGCGATCGGCTCTCGCAAACAGATGATTGCGGATCGATCGGCTATGGAAAAGCCACCGGAACCAGCCCGGGAAAAGCATGGTCGCCCTAATGAAAATACTCTCAACTGCCTGTATTTTCACGCCTGTTGATCGAAGATCGAATACTGCAGCACTTTACACAACGCTGCACTTCTCTTCACTGAACAAGGCTTCAGCGAGCATCGGGAAAGTGTCTTACTGGGATGCGCTACGCGCGTTGCGTGCATCCCCGACCACGAGGAGAGTCCCGGTGCGCCCCACCCACCGTCTCGTACCCATGCTGGCCGCAGGCGCCTTGGCCGCGGTTGCTGCCCTTCTGCCCGCCACCGCCCACGCCACGAGCGCCTACTCCCTGGTGATCCTGCCGGACCAGAAGGAGGGCCCGATCTACGACTTCGTCAACTCGGCGAAGAAGTCCATCGATGTGACGATCTACGAGCTGCGTGACACCACCCTCGTCAACGACCTGGTGAAGCAGCAGAAGGCAGGCGTGAAGGTCCGCGTGGTCTTCGACTCCCAGCACACATCCATCAACGGCGCCGCCTACGATGCGCTGTCCGCGGCCGGCGCCGGGGTGACGTACTCGTCCTCCGCTTACGTCTACACCCACCAGAAGACGATCACCGTGGACGGAGCCAAGTCCTACATCAGCACCGGCAACTTCGACACGAAGTACTACGCGACCTCGCGTGACTACGGAGTGTTCGACTCCGACCAGGCCGATGTCGCAGCGATCGAGAAGGTCTTCGACGCCGACTACGCGAAGACCTCCGTCACCCCGTCCGACGGCACCGACCTGGTCTGGTCCCCCACCGACTCACAGAGCCGTCTGCTGGCCCTCGTCAAAGGCGCATCGCACACCCTCGACGTCCAGCAGGAGGAGTTCGGTGACGCCACGCTGGTGAATGCGGTCGTCGCGGACGCGAAGCGCGGCGTCGCCGTTCGCGTCGTCGCGGAGAACCAGTCCTCGAAGTACAGCAAAGAGCTGAACAGTGTCACCGCAGCGGGCGGCAAGGTCACCACGTACACAAGCTCCACCGGCTTCTACATCCATGCCAAGGCGATCGTCGCCGACTACGGCACACCTTCGGCGAAGGTATTCGCCGGCTCGGAGAACTTCTCCGACAACTCCCTCAATGACAACCGTGAACTCGGCCTCATCATCAGCGACTCCGCAGTCATGAGCGGTATCGAAAAGGCGTTCAACGCCGATTTCGACAAGAGCTCCGGCACAGCCTGACCCACCCCGGTCCCCTGTCGGCCCCGGCGGACAGGGGACCGGGCCCATGCGACCGGGTCCGGGAACCAGCCCCGGAAAGGTCTGCCCGTGGCGTGAGTCCGCCGGTGAACGGGACGTGCCAGGACACTGTTGCCTGCCGAGTGTGTGTCACCGGGAAAACTGAGCGAACGATGTTTACGGTGGGGCGATGCGACGTGCCCCCTGGTGGGTCCTGCTCTCCTCGGGCGGCGCCCCTCTGCTCCTGGTCAGCGGTTGGACGATTGCGCAGCTGCTGCAGGGACCTGCTTATGACCCCGTGGGCGACACGATCAGCGTGCTGGCGTCCCACGGCAACCGCAGCTACTGGCTGATGACGGGCATGCTGATCGTGCTGGGGGCGTGCTACATGGTCACGGCGCACGGGCTGCGGGAGGCCACGCTCGTCGGACGGCTTGCCCTGGCCGGTGGCGGCGTGTCCGCAATGATGCTGACGTTGGTGCCCGCGCCCGTTCGTGGTGGGGCGCTGGGGCACGGGACGGTGGCGGCCGTCGGCTTCGTACTGCTCGCGGTGTGGCCTGCTCTGGCCGCGGGCCGTCGGGGACGGATGGCGCCGTGGGGGCTGCGGTTCAACGTGTCGGTCATGGCGAGCGCCCTGATGTGCGCGGGCGCGTTGTGGTTCGCGATCGAGCTGCAGACCGGGGAGGCGCCGGGCATTGCGGAGCGGGTGGTGACATTCGTTCAGGCCGTGTGGCCACTGGTGGTGGCCGTCTCCTGCCGGCTGTGGCCCGGCGTCTCAGTGGCGACGGGGCTGTGACGTACGGAACAGACAGGGCCCGAGGGGCAAGGCGGGCGCTGTCCGCGATCAGGCCGCCGATCGCGCACGCCGCCTGAAGCGGAAAAGCGGCCCCTGACCGACGTTGCCGCCGGCCAGGGGCCCTTCTGACGCGATCCGATCAGGTCAGCCGTCGGACTCCGCCGACGGGATGTACGCACCCGGCACGTCCTGGGGCGCGAAGATCTTCTCCTCGCCGGGGTAGGCCCGCTTCCAGTTGTGTGTCTGGTACCAGGTGAAGTGGTTCATCTGTGCGGGGTTCGCATAGTCGGCCACGGCGTTGGGCCCGGTCAGCCGCTGCTGCGACTTCCAGTGGTCCCACTGCGAAGCGAGCGGCTGCATGTCCGCCGGCACCTTCGCCGAGGGCACGGCCGCCGCCTTCGGGTTCTGCGGAGCCGGGGTGTCCAGGCCGCAGGAGGGCGGGGTCGCCAGACCGTCGGTCAGCGATGTCCGGTTGGCCAGGGCGTTGAACGGGGCGAGGTTCGCCTTTTTCGTGAACGCCCCGGTCATCGGGGTGGCCGCACTGTCCTTCTGGTTCATCGGGTGGATCCCGAGGATCTGCTCGATGGTGCGGATCATCGTGATCTGGGAGTAGTAGTGGCTGTCGACGACACCGTGCTGCGCGTAGGGGCTGATGACCTGGATCGGGGCGCGGTGGCCGTCGACGTGGTCGAGGCCCGCCTGGGAGTCGTCCTCGGCCACGAAGATCGCCGAGTCCTTCCAGTACGTGCTGTGCGAGATCTCGTCGACCATCTTGCCGACGGCGAGGTCGTTGTCCGCGACCTGGGATGCCGCGTTCGCCGGTCCGCCGGTGTGGTCGCTGGAGAGCCAGAACATGTTCAGGTTCGCAGGGCCGTTCTTCTCGAAGTCCTGCTTCCAGATCTCCTGCCGGTAGACGTCCGGGACGCTGGTGTCGAACTTCGGGAAGCCGTGCACCGAGACGTCGTTGAGCGACGGGATCGGCGAGGACGAGACCAGGGGGTAGGCAGTGCCCTTCCCGGTCGCCGCCATGTTCTTGCTGTCGCAGTACAGGTTCTGCCAGCTGGCGCCCGCGGGTTTGGTCAGGAACTGCTGGAACTCGCCGAAGTCGCGTACGGACTTGTCGGCCGCCTGCGCGCCGGTCCAGAGGAAGCCGCTCTTCTGGTGGCCGAGGGCGTCGTCCTCGGTGTCGTAGCTGCGCAGGTACTCACCGGCCGAGGACTCCGTGTATTCGGGGTTGTCGGCCTGCATGAGCCAGTTGTGACCTTCGGCGGAGTTCGTGCCGATGTCGTAGGTGTTGTCGTACAGACCGAACTGCTCGGCGAGTGCGTGCTGGTTCGGTGTCACGTTCTCACCGAACTGGGTCAGGGACGGGTCGCCGTTGCCCTTCGGGATGTCGCCGAGTACCTGGTCGTAGGTCCGGTTCTCCTTGACGATCAGGAAGACGTGCTTGATGGTCGAGGGGTCGCCGAGCCGCGCGGGGACCGGTACGGGCTTCGCCCTGCTCTTGCCCTTCGCCACCTTGACGGAGCCGTTGGTCCAGCCGTTCTGCTTGAAGACCTTGGCCGTCTCGGACTTGATGGTCCGGTCGTCGGGCAGCGTGAACCGCGTCAGGCTCGACGTCGTGTCATGGGTGCTGTGTCCGGCTCCGGAGGTGGTGCGGCGGGCGTCGATGCCACGGGTGTGGGAGACCACCACCTGGCTGCCCACGGTGGCGATCTCTGCGGGGAAGTAGTCCGTCGGGAGCAGGCCGACGTAGCTGACCGGCTCCTGCGGGCCCATGTACCGGTAGACGGCGACCGCGTTCGCGCGGCCGAGTGTCACGAGCAGGTGGCCGTCGTCGGTGAGTGTCACCGCGTCGGGTTCGTACCCGACCGACGCCTCCGGCCACGGCCGGGTGGCGATGGTCTGCACGACCTTGTCGTTGGCGGTCCTGATGACCGACACGTCGTTGGTGGCGGTGTTGGTGACGAACACCGCCCCCTTCTTGGCGTACATCGCGGTCGGGTGCAGACCGACGCTGATACTCCCGACGGCGGCAGCCGGTTTCTTCAGGTCGATGACGCTGACCGTGCCGGTGGTGGTGGCAGCGGTCACCGGGTCGGCCGGCACGGGGGTGTTGTAGGAGTTGACCGTGGTCTCGCCGGGCCTCGCCGGACGCCCGCCCTCGTTGCTGACGTAGAGCTTGCCGCCGGCCTCGACCATGCCGCGCGGGGCGTTGCCCACGGCCCAGCTCTGCTGGATGGCCCCGGTCGCCGCGTCGATCGCGACGACCCGGTTCTGGCCGTTGACCGCGGAGTACACGGTGGCGCCGTCGGGTGAGAACACCGCCGCGGCCACCAGCGCGTGCCTGGGACCGTCCGCCGGGATCTTGACGTACGTCGGGTCGGCGACGCTGCCGTCCGGGTTCACGGTGAACCTGGTGTAGCCGTCGGTCTGACCCAGCCACAGCTGCTTGCCGTCGGGCGAGTACGTGGGGCCTTCCTGGCCCACGTCGTTGCCCTTGATGCGCGGGTTCGACGACGCGGCGTTGCTGACGAGCTGCTGCACCTTCCAGTTCTTCAGGTCCACGATGGACAGCGCGGCTCCGCCGTCGGTGACCGAGGCCGCGAGGTGGGTGCCGTCCGGGCTGACCGAGGACGACATGATCTTGCCGTTGTCGAGGGCGAGACGGTCGCCGTACGGGGCGATGTACTGGTCGCTGGAGATGACCTGGCCCTGACGGGTGGTCCGGCCGACCTGATCGGTGCCGAACTGCTGTGTCTGGGCGAAGGCGGTGCCCGCGGCAGCGACGGCGACAGCGGTGATGCCTGCCGTCACCACGGGTATCCGGCCGATGCGTCTGCCGAGGATGCGTCTGCCGAGAAGGCCGGGTCGGCCCTCCTCGACATGCCTGCGGCGGCGTGTTACCTGCATGGAGTCATCCCTTCGTGGTGCCGAGCAGTCCGACATCGGCGTCGAACTGCCAAAGCGGGTTCGGTGTGTCCCCGTTCGGGGTCCGCACCAGGAAGTAGCCGTTCACTTCCTTCGGTCCGTCGCCATCGGCCACGAACCGCCCGTCCGGAGCGACGTCGAGCTGGTAGACGGCCGTCCCTGTGGCCTCGACGTCGGGGAGGTGCCAGGAAACGACGCAGCGCCAGTCGTTGCCCGGCCCCTGGGCACCGTCCGAGACGTTGCCCTTGGTGCACGTCGCCGTGGCCTTCAGCTGCGCTTCGGTGACGGCAGGACGGTTGAGCTGCTCGGTCTGCATGCGGTACAGGTGGGCGAACGCCGTGGCGACCGAGCGCTGCACCTTCGCCTGCTCGATGCCGGAACCCGTGGCCGTCGTAGTTCCGGCGACCACCCCGACCGTCACCGCTGCCAGTGCGGCGAGCGGGAGGACTCCGGCGGTGATCGCCCGGCGCGGCGAACCGTCGTCGGTCGGGTTGGTGAAGTCCCGCCGCAGGAAGAGGAAGTAGGCCAGCACCGTCGCGGTCACGGCCCATACCAGGCTGACCGTGATGCCGATCAGGAGCGGGCCGATTCGGCCGGGGCCGGTGAACAGGCCGTTCCAGGCGATGAAGGCGTAGCCGGGCAGGGCGAGGCGCACGGCAACGGGGAGCGGCAGCATCTGCGCGAGCTGCATCGCGAGCGCGACGAGTGCGGGCAGCAGCAGCCCCATCGGGGACCGTCCGAGTGTGACGGACCCGAGGAGTCCGACGGCGGCGAGGGCCAGGGTCGGGGCGAGTACGCAGACCCAGGCGAGCAGGACCTTGACCGCGGCGTCGCCGGGCGTCAGCAGGTGGCCGTCCAGGCCGGCCAACGGCTGGTTGCCGACCGTCAGCAATCCGCCGACCGCGCTGGAACAGGCCAGTCCTGCCACGAGGAGCAGGATGACGGTGAGGCTGGCGAGTGTCTTCGTCACGAAGATCCGTCGAGGCGACCGGACGGCCACGAGCAGGTGGCGCCAGGTGCCGAGCCGGTCCTCGGCGGCGAACACATCGCCGGCGACGACCGAGGTGAGCAGCGGAAGTGCCCAGGTGCCCGCGAAACCGAGCGTCACCAGCGGTCCGGCCCATCCCGTGGCGTGCATCCAGCGGCCGAAGAGGGTGTCGACGGGGAGCGAGCTCTGCTGACTCACGGCGGCGACGAAGAGCGCCGGCGCGATCCAGCAGGCGAGGACCAGCAAGCGGATCCGCCACTGGGAGACCAGCTTGACCAGCTCGAAGCGGTAGCCGCGCGCCACCGACACCTTGGCGGTGGCGACCGTGACGTTCTCGGTGACGGTCGCGGTCATCGGCCTGCCTCCTGCTGCTCGGTCAGTGCGAGGAACGCGGCCTCCAGCGGCGACACCACGGGGGCCAGCTCGCGCAGCGCGATGCCCGCGTGCACGAGCTTCACCACCAGTTCGTCAAGGGCGGGCGCCAAGGCGCGCACGAGGAGCACCTCGGTGTCGGACCGTGCCGCCGTGTCGTCGACGATCCGGATCCCGGTCGTGTCGGCGGCCAGCCGGCGAGCGGCCGGCGGATCGGAGGTGATGACCCGGTAGTCGAGTTCGCGGTTCTCCGCGGCCAGCTTGCCCAGGGGTCCGGAGAAGACGACCCGTCCGGTGGCGAGGATGGTGACCTCGGAGCACAGCGCCTCCAGGTCGTCCATGCGGTGGCTCGACAGCACGACGCTGGTTCCCTCCGACGCGAGCCGGTCGAGGACACCGTGCACGTGTCTTTTGCCGGCCGGGTCGAGACCGTTGGAAGGTTCGTCGAGCACGAGCAGGCGGGGCTTGGTGAGCAGTGCGGCGGCCAGCCCGAGCCGCTGACGCATGCCCAGGGAGAAGCCGCGGGCCCTGTCGTCGGCGACATCGGTGAGCCCGACCTGGTCGAGTACGTCGTCGATCCCCGCCGTTCGCGCGTCGCGGCCTCGGAGGGCGGCCAGCGCGGCGAGGTTCTGCCGGGCGGTGAGCGAGGGGTAGAGACCCGGCCCGTCCACGAAACCGGAGATGCTGCCGGGAGCGGCGAGCGCCCGCCCGACCTGCGTACCGAGGATTTCGAGGCGACCGCTGTCGGCGACGGCCAGACCCAGCAGAAGACCGAGCAAGGTCGTCTTGCCCGCGCCGTTCGGTCCGGCCAAGCCGTGGATCTGCCCTTGTGCCACATCCAGATCGATGCCGTCGAGCGCGACGACATCGCCGAAGGACTTGGTGATCCCGCGAGCCCGGATCGCGAGGAGTGCGTCCATGAGTCCCTTCCCTGAAGAACCTCCGAGGACCCTAGATTCGGCGCATATCCCGCTCAGGGACGGCGAGTTGAACGATTGAGGAACGGGAGACGACCGGCTGCAGCCACGCCGACGACTTCCGTCCGTTTGTCCGGTTCGCGCCCCATCACGTCCACGGAACGCACCCGAATCCGATGATGCGTCAGATCTCAACTGGTCCTCGCCTGCCTGATACCGGGCCCGTGCCGGCCCGTCGAGCCCTGTACGGTCCGGTCGTGGACCAATTCACCTACGCACAGGTAGGCGCGAGCCGAGAAGGACGCTGCCCCGAGGGCTTCCAGCCGTTGCGGGTGAGTACCCGGCTGGGTACGGGAGAAGACCTCGTGCGGAGGGCCGGCGAAGCCGTGTTGAGCTGGCGGATGCACCGGGCAGTGGGCGTGTCCATGGAAACGCAGGCACCGGTGGCGATCGAGGGTGCGCGGGTGGTCGTGGGGCTCGGTATGGGCTCCTGGCGTCTTCGGGCGCCGTGCCGTGTGGTGTGGACCGCGCAGGAGCCCCGGCGCGTGGGGTTCGCGTACGGCACCCTGCCGGGTCATCCCGAATGCGGTGAAGAGGCGTTCGTCGTCGAGAGGCGGGACGACGGCGTCGTGTGGCTGACCGTCTCCGCCTTCAGCCGTCCCGACGCTTGGTGGGCCCGAGCGGCCGGCTCTCTGGTCCCCGTGTTCCAGCGGGCGTACGCCCGCCGGTGCGGGCGGGTGCTGCGGCGGCTGGCTGCGCAGGGTGGAGCGACCGCCACGTCTTGACACGACCCGTCCCACCGGAACGTGCACCGATCCGGTGCGGCAGGCCTTGATGCACCGCCGGGACGTCACCCCCGGCGCGGGCACGCCCACCAACGAGTGGATGGATGGGCGGAGGGGCGCCGAGCCGCTATCTCTTGGCTCGCCGGTACGGATCGCCTGACCGCCGTCGCACCGGCCGGCGGGAGCCGAGTGCCCACCCCCGGGCCGTCGCCCCCTCCCCGTGCTCCATCCACCGTTGTGAAAGGTGTCCGTCATGAGCCGTGGTTTGATCGTCGTGGATGTACAGAACGACTTCTGCGAAGGAGGGAGCGTCCCCGTCGCGGGAGGCGCGCGCATCGCCTCGGCGATCGCCGATCTGGTGGAGCAGAGCGCGGGGCGTGACTACCAGTACGTAGTCGCCACGCGGGACCATCACATCGATCCGGGCAGCCACTTCTCCGAGAACCCGGACTACCGGGACAGCTTCCCCGTGCACTGCGTGGCAGGTGGCGAAGGCAGCGAGTTCCACCCCCACTTCGCACCCGTCGTCACGGACGGCAAGGTGCAGGCCGTCTTCTTCAAGGGCGCCCGCAGCGCCTCCAAGAGCGGCTTCGAAGGTGCGGACGCGGACGGAACCTCCCTGGCGGACTGGCTGAATTCCCGCGGGGTCAAGGATGTCGACGTGGTGGGCATCGCCACGGATCACTGCGTGCGTGCCACCGCGCTGGATGCCGTCGCGGCGGGGTTCCGTGCCCGGGTACGTCTCGACTACTCGGTCGGGGTCGCGCCGCACACGACGACTGCCGCCGTGGACGACTTCCGCCGGGCAGGCATTGACGTGTCCGGCGAGACGCCGGCACCGGAATAGTCCCCCGCTCGGCCACTGCCTCCCGCGTCGGGTCGCCTGCCCATGCCCGGCCCGGGGCAGGCGGGTGAGGATCTGCCGACTGCCCCGGGCATGGGAAGTTCCTGCTGCCGCACCGACGTGACTACGCAGCAGCGCGGGCTTCCTGCTCGGGCCGTTCCGCCTCCGGATGACGCGCCGTCACCTGCAGTGTCTCGTCGGCCACATCGGCGACGAGCGTGTCTCCCTTCTCGACCTCCCCCGCGAGGATCATCGTGGCGATGCGGTTGTCCAGCTCCGTCTGGATCGTCCGGCGCAGTGGACGGGCGCCGAACTCGGGCCGGTAGCCGCGGGCGACCAGCAGCTTCTTCGCCGCCCCCGTGACCTCCAGCTCGAAGCCCTGGGCCCGCACCCGCCGCCGGCTCTGCTCCAGCAGCAGGTCGACGATGCTGGACAGGTCCTCCTCGGTCAGCGCGTGGAAGACAATCGTCTCGTCGAGGCGGTTGAGGAACTCGGGAGGGAACTGGCCCTGCAGCACCGTCATCAACTCGTCCTTGATCTCGTCCACCTCACCCTTGTGGGCAAGGATCAGCTGTGAGCCGATGTTGCTGGTCAGGATGACCACGGTGTTGCGGAAGTCCGTGGTCCGGCCCTGCGCGTCGGTGAGCCGGCCGTCGTCGAGGACCTGCAGCAGCGTGTGGAAGACGTCCGGATGCGCCTTCTCCACCTCGTCGAAGAGGACGACGCTGTACGGCTGGCGGCGGACCTTCTCGGTGAGCTGTCCGGCCTCCTCGTAACCGACGTATCCGGGCGGGGAGCCGACCAGCCGGGAGACCGTGTGCCTCTCCTGGAACTCACTCATGTCGAAGCGGACCAGCCGGTCCTCGTCGCCGAAGAGCAGGCCTGCCAGGGCCTTGGCCAGCTCGGTCTTGCCGACGCCGGTGGGCCCGAGGAAGAGGAAGCTGCCCACCGGCCGGTCCGGGTCGCCCATGCCGGCCCGGCTGCGGCGTACGGCCTGCGAGATGGCGAGGACGGCCTCGCCCTGACCGACCACGCGGTCGTGCAGGGCGTCCTCCAGTTTGAGCAGTCGCTCCCTCTCGCTCTCCGTCAGCTGCGCGACGGGGATGCCGGTCTTGCGGGCGACGACGTCAGCGATGTCGTGCTCGGTGACCGCGACGACACCCTCACGACGCTCCTCGACCTCCGTTATCTCGTTCTCCAACTCGCCGATCTGCTGCTTGAGTCCCTGGGCCCGGTCGAACTCCTCGCCCTTGACGGCCTCGTCCTTCTCCCTGCTGAGTCGCGCCAGGCGGTCCTCGCGGTCCTGGACCTCCTTGGACTTGCCACGCGAGCGCAGGCGTACCCGGGCGCCGGCCTGGTCCATCAGGTCGATTGCCTTGTCGGGCAGGTAACGGTCGGAGACGTACCGGTCGGACAGCTCAGCAGCGGCCACCAGCGCCGCGTCGGCGAAACGGACCTGGTGGTGCGCCTCGTAGCTGTCGCGCAGGCCCTCCAGGATCTGGATGGTCTCGTCGACGCTCGGCTCGGGCACCTGTACCGGCTGGAAGCGGCGCTCCAGTGCGGCGTCCTTCGCCACGTACTTGCGGTACTCGTCGAGCGTGGTGGCGCCGATGAGGTGCAGTTCGCCGCGGGCGAGGGCGGGCTTGAGGATGTTGCCCGCGTCCATGGCACCCTCACCGCCCGAACCGGCCCCGACGACGGTGTGCAGCTCGTCCACGAAGAGGATCACCTTGTCCGAGGCCGAAGTCACCTCGTCGATGACTTTCTTCAGGCGTTCCTCGAATTCACCGCGGTACTTGGAACCGGCAACCAGCCCGGCCAGGTCGAGTTCGACGACCCGCTTGCCCTCCAGCGTCTTCGGGACGTCTCCGGCGACGATCCGCTGGGCCAGGCCCTCGACGATGGCGGTCTTGCCGACACCGGGTTCGCCGGTGAGCACGGGGTTGTTCTTGGACCTGCGGGAGAGGATCTCGACGGTCTGCTCGATCTCCTCGGCCCGGCCGACGACCGGGTCCAGGCCGCCGGCGTGGGCGTCGGCGGTCAGGTCGCGGCCGTACTCGTCGAGGGTCGGCGTCTCGCTGGGGGGCTGCCCGGTCTCGCTGAGGGCGGCGGTCTTCGCGTCGCGGGTGACCCGGCCGGTGTCGACACCGAGGTTCTGGGCAACGCTCGCGGCCTGGTCGTTGCCGGGGTCGAACAGCGCCTGCAGGATGTGCTCAGGGCCGATGTAGGAGGACCCGGCGGCCTGCGAGCGGGTATGTGCATCGATCAGCACCCGTTTGGCAGCGGGGCTGAGCCCCGGTTCGGCCGAGGGGGTGCTGGAGCCCGCGGGCAGCGAGTCCTCGATCTCTCTGGCGAGTTCGTCGGGGTTCGCGTCGGCGCGGGCGAGCAGTGAGCGCGAGGGTTCGACCTGGGTGGCCGCCCAGAGCAGGTGCTCGGTGTCCAGATCCTCACTGCCGTCCTGAGCTGCCTTCTGCGACGCTCGTGCGATCAATTCACGCGAGGACTCGGTCAGCAGCCGTCCGATCGGGACGCGCTGCACAGCGGGCGGCGAAGAGGCCGCGGACATGCCGAAGAAGCGGTTGAGCAGATCGGAGAACGGATCCGATGCCCCGAAGGATCCACTGGGGCCTATAGGCGGAAATGACATGAGAAATGCCCTCCTCATCCCCCTTTTTCCCTTTGTCGGAGTCTAGGTCAATCGCACCCCCCGGGCTTCCCGGCCCCGAGAGGGGGATGAACAGGGCACACTCGGCCATATCCATCGCCCGCTCACCCGCCCGTCGGAATCGCACCCGTGCCAGGATGATGTACATGCCCGAACCCCAACCCGTACTCGATCCGCTGACCACCTCTTCCCTCTTCCTGGTTCTCACCGTCGACCCGGGCGGCGAGCCCGTCGTCCGGGAGTTGCTCGCGGACCTCACGGGAATGCAACGAGCAGTCGGCTTCGGGCATCCTGACGGTCATCTCAGTGTCGTCGCCGGGCTCGGCTCCGAGGTCTGGGACCGCCTCGTGGAGGGTCCGCGCCCGGCAGAACTGCACCCCTTCCCGGAACTGCGCGGCCCCCGTCACCATGCGCCGGCGACCCCGGGAGACCTGCTCTTCCACATCCGAGCCACCCGCCAGGACCTCTGCTTCCTTCTCGGCTCCGAGATCATGACCCGGCTGCGTGGCTCGGTCGCCCTCGCCGACGAGGTATCCGGCTTCACCTGCCTCGACCGGCGCGACCTGCTCGGGTTCGTCGACGGCACGGAGAACCCGGTCGGGCAGCTGGCCGCCGACAGCGTGCTCGTCGGCACGGAGGACCCCGACTTCGCCGGGGGCTCCTACGTGATCGTCCAGAAGTACCTGCACGACCTGGACGCCTGGAACCAGCTACCGGTCGAACAGCAGGAGCAGATCATCGGCCGCCGCAAGCTCACCAACGTCGAGATCGACACCCTCGGCTCGCACGTCACGCTCAACACCATCACCGACCAGGACGGAACCGAGCGGAAGATCCTGCGCGACAACATGCCCTTCGGCAGCCCCGGCAGCGGCGAGTTCGGCACCTACTTCATCGGCTACTCCCGCACCCCCGCAGTGACCGAGGAGATGCTGCGCCACATGTTCCTCGGCGACGGGCCGTTCAGCCACGACCGCATCCTCGACTTCTCCACCGCTATCACCGGAACGCTCTTCTACGCGCCCCCGGCCGGCTTCCTGGAGGACATGTCGGACGAGGACGAACTGCCCGCCCTGGCCCAGGGTTCCCTCGACATCGGCGACCTGAAGAACCGTTGACAGGACCCTAACAAGCAACAGGAGCACCGCCGCCATGGACAACCTGCACCGCGAGCTCGCCCCGATCTCCGCCGCCGCCTGGGCCGACCTGGAACAGGAGGCCCGGCGTACGTTCACCCGGCACGTCGCAGCCCGCCGCATCGTGGACGTACCCGAGACGGCCGCCGGCCTGGATCTGGCGGCTGTCAACACCGGCCACCTGGACGACATCGAGGCACCGGCCTCCGGCGTGCGGGCACAGCTGCGCCGCAGCCAGCCGGTGGTTCAGCTGCAGGTGCCGTTCACCGTCGAGCGCCGGCAGGCCGACGCCGTTGCCCGGGGCGCGCAGGACGCGGACTGGGGCCCGGTGAAGGAGGCCGCTCGGCTCATCGCCTTCGCCGAGGACCGCGCCGTGTTCGAAGGATTCCCCGCGGCGGGTATCACCGGCCTGCGCGCCGCCTCCAGCAATCCGGCGCTGACGCTGCCCGAAGACCCCCGGGAGTACCCCGATGTGATCAGCCATGCCGTCAGCGAGCTACGCCTGGCCGGGGTGGGCGGCGCCTACACGCTGGCCCTGAGCGCCGACGCATACACGGCGGTGAGCGAGACATCGGATCACGGCTACCCGATCCACGAGCACCTGCGACGCCTGCTGGACGGCGAGATCGTCTGGGCTCCGGCGATCGACGGCGCCTTCCTGCTGTCCACCCGCGGCGGAGACTTCACCCTTCAGCTCGGCCAGGACCTGTCCATCGGCTACCACTCGCACGACGCGGCCAACGTCCAGCTCTACTTCCAGGAAACGCTGACCTTCCTCGTCCACACGGACGAAGCCGTCGTCGCCATCGGGCCCGCGACAGCGAGGGTGTAACCCCTGCGGGGACATACCCACAGCTCCAGCCGAGTTCGGCTGCCCCGCCGCCTGGATCCTTCCCGGTTGCAGAGCCGTACCTGACGCGATTGAGTGGGTACAGCCCTCGGCATCGGGAACTGCGTGCCGGCTTCAGCGAACGAAGCCCACCGGCCACACGTGAAGGCGCCCGGTCCCGAACGGTCGGTGACACCTCGCCCTGAGATCAGGCGCTGCCCACCACCGATCATCTCCCCTTACGGCATGGGCACCGGCCCGTAAGATCGACAACCGGGAGAAGACATGGCACATCACCACAAGTCACAAGAGGCCGTCGAAGGAAATCCCGATTCCGGCCACGGGCGGGGCATGCCTCTGCGCCCGGACGAGGTCGAACTCGAGGAACGTACCGAAGAGGACCGGAGGGCGGTCGACGCCCCCGCGAATCCTGGGACATCGACACGCGGGAAGGCTGAAACGCAGAACGACGGCTGAGGTCCGGCAACAGGGCACTCAACTGAGCAGCGGAGCGACCGCGTCCCGCATCTGCCCGATAGTACCGGGTACGACTTCCTCAGCTCGATCATTGCGCGATGCCCCGGCTACGCGAAGGCCGCACAGGTCAGGAAAGTCTTGTCACTGCTGTTCAGTTGACACCCTCGTTCCGGCCTGCACATCGCAGGCCTCATGGAACCGTTCCAGCACGAGCTCCACCAATTCCGGTGCGTCACCCAGCGGTTCGGAGACGCCCACCGCTCCGGCTGCGGTCGACGAGTCGGCCGCCCGGCGGAACAGCAGGCCAGGAGCAAAGCAATAGGACGCGACCACGATCCGGCTCGCACCCGCGAGGCGTAGTTGCGCCACCGCTTCCCCGGGCGTCGGCGAAGCGGTCGACGCGAAACCGGCCAGGCACGGCAGACCGAGGTCCGCACCCAACGCGGACGCCATTGCGGTCACCGAGGCATACGCGCCACGGTCGCTGCTGCCCGCAGCAGCGACCACCACTGCGTCGAACGCGACGTTCAACTCGACGAGGCGACGCCGCAGCGCCGCTACCAGCCGCCCGTCGGGCACCCCCTGAGAACTGCCCAACACCGGCGTCACGATCGGCACCAGGGCCGACGTGTCGGACAGCGCCCTGGGCAGGTCGACCCGGGCGTGAAAAGCAGACGTCAACAGCAGCGGCACCACGATCACACGATCGTGTCCCGTCTCGGCGAGCGTGCGCACCACGTGACGGGCCCTGGGGCGGGCGTACCGAAGATACGCGACCTCGACCCGACAGGCCCGTGACAGCCTGACCGCGCGGGCGAGCGTACGAGTGGACTCCTGCGACTGGGGGTCGAGGCTGCCGTGCGCCAACAGGAGCATCGCGATGCCGGCCGACTCCGCGACCTGTGGGTGCGGCGTCTCGATCAGGTTGGTCACTGTCGTACCACTCTCGTATGCAGGCATGGATCCAATGAGTGATGAAGAGCCTACTGTCCGTGATGAACGGGTCGGCCGCCCCCGACCCCGTGGTCCGTGTCCGGATTGGTCCCTGCGGAGGGTTTTGCGGAACTGCAAGGTGACAGGGCATCGAGTGGATAGGGTGGTTTACCTTCATGCTCAGCTATTCGCAGGGGAACGTGACATGACGACGGCTCAGCCTCCGACCGGCCGGATGTGGCAGGTACGCCTGGACCCCGACAGTCGTCACCGGGCACCGGCGGTCGTGCTCGTCTGCAGTCGGCCCGCATGCCGCCCGCAGAGTCATGCCACCGCCCGCCAGGGGCGCGAGGCTGCTGTCGCCCACATCAGAGCCCACCTGTCGGCGTCCGGTGGCCCCCGGCCCGGTGCGTACTGTGCCTGCCGAGCCGCCGAGTGCTCCTGGCACAGCGCCGAGGCACCGCGACGGTCCCAGGCTGCCGTGCCGGGATCGCGGTGCGGGGGCGCGGTGGTGCTGGCAGTGACCACCGACCGGCAGGGCCGGCTGTGGCGTCTCGCGGAAATCTGCAGCCGGTGTGCGGCCTCGGTCCCGGACTGCCGGGTCCTGGCCACCGCGCCCACCCCCGCCCCGGTCTCGGGGTCCGCTCCCGAAGCCGCACCGTCCCAGCGGCCGGGGGTCGCACCGGGCGGCTTCATCGCGCCGACGTCGGACCGGGCGCCTCAGCCGCACACCTTGGCCGCCCGTACCAACACACGGACCGTCGTACGGCCCCGGGCGGCCAGGAGAGCGGGGAAGATCGCCCAGCGCACGATCCCCGCCAACCTCACCCCGTCAGCCCTGCGGGACGAACTCCTCGCGCTGGGGGACGAGTTCCGGGCCTACCAGTCCGGCGAGGTGATCGATCTGGAGCACCTGGCCGCCCTGCACGAGAGGAAGGCTGTCGCGTTCGGCCAGTGGGCCGACGTCGCCGGTGATGTCGGGCTTCGGGCCGAGGCCAGCAGGGCGCGGGACGCCGCCCGCACCACACGGGAGATGCACCAGGCCCGTCGTAACCGCGAGGTCCATCT